>CATZRJ010000037.1 GCA_958423535.1 uncultured Collinsella sp. | reverse complement strand
GCGAACGGCGCGCCTGTTTAGCGAAACTGGTGAAAAATAGATTGACGCTAACACGAGGGAGGGGTGAACTCGCAGCTGAGGGCCGTCCTGCGCAACCACCGGGGGCTGACGTCGGTCAAGCGCGTGAAGGCGGTGTTCTGGTGGTGCCACGCGCACTCGGGGGACGCGAGGACGGCGCGCGAGAAGCTCGCCGCGATGCCGACCGACGCGGACATCGACTTCCTGTTCAGCGTCTACTCCGCCTCGCCGTCGCGTGACGACGGAGGGCCGGAGTGGGGCGACAGGGCAGTGTGGGAGGACCTCCACCACAGGGACCCGTACCCGTTCTGGCTGGATTAATGGATGGAAACGGATGTTCTATCGGGACACACATTTTGTCCTATAAGCCCCGATTTATCGCACAATGCCAATCCAAGCACAACGCCGCCGGCAACTCCCCTACTCAACAAAAAGCCCCGCCAGCCGCAATCCCCAAAGGAACCGCGATCAGCGGGGCCTAAGCGCGCTCCTCCAAAGGAAAACGCTCACAACACGAACAGCTCAGCCGAGCAGCGCGTTACTCCTCCCAGTAAGCATCTGCAAGCAGCTTAAAGCAGATCTTCTTGACCGGCTGTGCACCATCGCCCGAGAACTCGAGCGTGGGCATATGAGGCTCGCCGGCAACAAACAGCGCAAACTTGTCGTCGGCAAGATCGCCGGCGATCGAAGCGTCGGAATCGACCAGATCGTAGTCATCCTTCTCGTCAAACTCCTGAACCAGCGTCAGGCTGCCCGTAGCGACCTTAAAGGCCTCGCGACCCTCGACATCGATCTGCAGGTCGTGATAGCGCTGATGCGTCTCATAGTGAGCCTCGGCCTCGGGACGCGTCGTGGGAGCCATGACGTTCGCATAGACCTTGTCGCCCAGAATCGGATGGCTGCCGACCTCGAGCTCCGCCGGGTCGTTCTCCTCGAGCCAGTCGATCAGCACGTCGAGGCCCTTGAGCATTCCGCGGTACTCCTCGATATCGCCCAGTGCACCGTAAATCATCTAAATCCCCTCTCGGATCGTTTCTTTGGCGGCTACTCGATAAACGCGTTACCGACGCTGTTGCCGCCCACATACGTCTCGACCAGGGTAAGGTCGGGATTGAACACGACAACGTCGGCGTCGCGCCCCGACATAATGCTATCGCACTTGTCGTCGACATGAGCTAGCAAGCGATGCCGGGACCGACGCCCAAGCCCTTACAGCTCGGTCACGACAACGCCGTTGTAGACCTCGTCCCAACGGTCCATGACCAGATGGCCGGTCATAGGATCCATGGCGTTGAGCTTGCCGCAAGTGTTGGCGGTTCGCAGCACCGTCTCGTCGTCTGCGCCAGCAGCGATGGCATGCGCGAAGCCTGCGATAGTGGAGTCACCAGAGCCCGTTGCGTTAACGGCAGGGATATCGGGCGTCTTTGCGCGGAACGCACGACCATTGTGGAAGCCAACGGAGCCGGCAGCGCCCATGGACACGACGACCCAGGGGATATCGGAGAAGCGGGCGTCAGAAGCGAGCGCGGCGCGGAGCTCGTCCACATCGTCGGTGGTAAAGCTCGTGCCCAGAAGGCCGTTGATCTCGGTCAGGTTAGGCTTGACCAGCTCGGGCTTAACCTCGGACTTGAGCGCAGCCTCGAGCGAGGCACCCGAGGTATCGAGCAGCACCTTGGCTCCGGCGTTCTCGGCAATGCCCGTGATCTTGGCGTAGTAGTCCGCCTCGACGCCGCGGGGCAGCGAACCCGAGATGGTGACGACGTCGGCCTTACCTGCAAGCTCGGTAAACTTGTCGGTAAAGGCATCGAGCTCCTCGGGGGCAATTGTCGGGCCGCTCTCGAGCAGCTCGGTCTGGTTGCCGGCGTGGAGAATGTTGAGGCAAATTCGAGTCTCGCCCTTGATGGGCACAAAGTCGTTGTTAATACCGTTGGCGTCCATGAGCTCAGCCATGTAGGCGCCCATGTGGCCGCCGAGCAGACCGGTTGCCACAACGTCGTCGCCCAGCTGACCCAGCACGCGGGCCACGTTGAGGCCCTTGCCGCCGGCGGTCTTTTCGGGCGTCACACGGTTGACGTCGTCGATAATGAGCTCATCGAGCTGATAGCGCGTATCGACAGACGGGTTCATCGTAACGGTGAGGATCATTTTTAGCTCCTTATCTCGCAGGCTCCTTGTGCCTCGCGATACGAGTCGACAAAACGGAATTACAGAATCTCAATCGTGAACGAGCGAACGACGGTCTCCTTGGGCTTGGCGACAAGGCAGCCGCGCTTATGCTCAAGCACGTCGTCCTCATCGGAGCAGGTCGAGAGACCGCCCCAAGGCTCAACCGCCACAAAATCGCCCTCGGGCTTACTCCACACAATGAGATACGGG
Source organism: uncultured Collinsella sp. (assembly GCA_958423535.1). Classification (GTDB taxonomy): domain Bacteria; phylum Actinomycetota; class Coriobacteriia; order Coriobacteriales; family Coriobacteriaceae; genus Collinsella. The sequence continues at coordinate 14,501 of CATZRJ010000037.1, read as the reverse complement.
AAGCCCTCAAAGCTCAGGCGGACGCCCTTGTCCTCGCCCTTTTTGGAAAGCGTGACCTGACGGCTCTCGAGCACGTCAAAGATGGTCTCCGCAAAATCGAAGAGCTCATGTGACAGGGGCAGCGTCTTTCCAACCATGGGGTTCTTGGAGCGCCTGTCCACATCAATCAAGCCAGTCGAGGGAACGGCGGTGCAGAGCTCCGCAGCCTCATCCTTCTCAAAGCGCAGCTCGTAGTCCGTATAGGCCTCGCCCTCATCGAGCGGACACCTAAAGCCGGGATGACCGCCGATAAAGAACGGCATGTCCTCAGTCCCCTCGTTGGTCACCTCATAGGAGACGCGAACGGCATCCCCCTCAAGCGTATAACGAGCGACAAGCTTAAACGGGTACGGATAATCGCTCAGCAGCGCGGCGTTATCCTCCGAAGCCAGGCACATCGCCAGCTCGTTCTCGCTCTGGCTCAGCAGCTTCCACTCCTGTTTGCGCGCAAACCCGTGGCGAGCGAGCTTTACATGATGCCCGGCAAACGTCATGGCGCTGTTGTCGCGCAAGCCTCCGCAAATCGGGAAGCAAATCGGTGCCTGGCCGGACCACACGGCGGGATCGCCCTGCCACAGATACTCGCGACCTCCGGCCTCGATCGAGGTAAACGAACCACCAGCCGTGGACACCTTAATAGAAATCGAATCGTTGGAGAGAGCGTATTCCATTGCCCATCCTTTCGAACAACTGCTTTTTGCTCGCAAGTACCCGTCTCGGCCCTAACCAAAGGACAAACCCGCACGTTCATCGATGCGTCCGGTATCCCAGCCATGTAACGGGGTACCATACAGACATTGATGCAATTACAGCTGAAAGGCCTTCTTATGCGAACCATCATCCTCTACGCCTCGCGCCATCACGGCAATACGAAAAAGCTCGTGGACGCCATCGTCGAGGCACACCCCGAGATCGATACCCTCGACGTCAAGGCGCTCGGTAAAAACGAGTACCCCGACCTGCACGAATATCATCTGATCGGTGTCGCCACGGGCATCTATTACTCCGAGATCGACAAGGACATGGCACGCGTGCTCACGAACGTGCTGCAGCCGCAGGACAAGGTGTTTGGCCTTATGACCTACGGTGGCAAAAACAAATGGTACGGCAAGGATATCGATGGCATCTGCCGCATGAGGCAGGCCATCTTTATGGGTGTCTACGGCTGCCCCGGCTTTGATACGTGGGGACCGTTCAAGCTCGCCGGCGGTGTCCAAAAGGGACACCCGACCGCTGAGGAAATTAAGGGCGCCGTCGACTTCTTCGACAAGATCGAAGACGAGTATGGCGACATCATCGTCGAAGAGTACGCCAAGCGCGAGAAGCGCCTAGCATACGAGAAGGAGCATCCTGCAGGAGGCCTGGTGGCCGGCGTTAAGCGCACGGCAAAGAAGATCGCTAACAAGCTGTAACTGTGAAGGTGCTTTTGAGCGTTTAACCCATACGGCGGGTCCGAGCAGATTCGGGCCCGCCGTCTTTTTCTATCGTTACTCGGTAAAGGCGTTGCCGACGCTCTGGCCGCCAACATACGTCTCGACGAGGGTAAGCTCATGGTCGAACACGACAAAGTCGGCGTCGCGACCCGGCATGATGCTGCCGCACTTATCCTCGATGTGCGCGGAGCGTGCCGGCACCTCGGTTGCCATGCGAATGGCGATATCGGCGCTGGCGATGCCCCAGTCAACGATGTTCTTGACGCCCTGGGCAAGCGTGAGCACCGAGCCGGCAATGCTCTTGCCGTCGGCGAGCCAGCACAGGTTGTCCTTCATGATGACGTCCATGCCACCACTGGTGTAGCTGCCCTCGGGCATGCCGCCGCAGCCCAGGCAGTCAGTGATGAGCACCGTGTGTTGCCAGCCCTTTGCCTGCAGCAGTGCCTTGATGGCGGCAGGGTTAACGTGCTTGCCGTCACAGATGATCTCGGCGTAGGTCTCGGGCGTGGACATGGCAGCGCCCACGACACCGGGCTCACGGTGATGCAGCCCGCGCTGACCGTTATAGGTATGCGTAAAGCAGCTGGCACCGGCGTTGATGGCGGCGATGCACTCATCGTAGGTGGCGTCGGAGTGACCGATGCTGGTCACCACACCCTTGGCATTCAGAGCAGCCGCATAAGCAGCGGCACCGTCGCGCTCGGCCGCCATGGCGCTCTTGACGATGCGACCACCCGCAGCCTCCTGCCACTGATCAAAGATCTCCTCGGAGGGATCGATCAGGTAAGCGGGGTTCTGCGCGCCCACGTGCTTCATGGTAAAGAAGGGGCCCTCCAGGTAGATGCCCTGAATGCGAGCACCGCAGAAGTCGGGGCCGCGACCCTCGTCCGCCTGAGCGATGGCGGCGCAGGCGTCCTTGATCTGCTCGACGCCATCGGTGAACGTCGTGGGCAGCCAGCTGGTGGTGCCGCGACGGGCGAGCTCGGTCGAGCTGATATCGATGCCCTCGGGATCGTTATCGGTAGTTGAGTGGTTGTAGAAGCCATGGATGTGAGTATCGACCATACCCGGTGCGATCCACGATCCCGTGTAGTCCTTAATCTCGCAAGAGGGCTCGTCGGCCTGCCAGGCGCCAAAGACGCCATCCTCGACCATAAGATAGCCGCCCAGTTGCGGGCCTGCCGGCAAGAAGAACTTGTCAGCCTTAATTGCGTACGTGCTCATATGCACTCCTTGCTTCTAAAGCAGTTGACTGTAGTGATGCTTATACCCAGCTCACGTAAAACAAAAAGCGCCCGCCCGCCGTTATGAGCGGACGGGCGCCCTTACAGGGGGACGCGATTAAGCGGTGAAGGGGTGAATCGTCACGCCCTTAACCACGCGGTTGACCGTGCCGGTGGGGCTCGGCGTATCGGGCGTGTTGCCCACGCGCACGGAGTTGAGCAGGCTGATAGCCTGGGCAAACATCACGAACGGCAGAGCAAGGTAGCCCTCGGGAAGTGCCTCGTAGCCCTTAAAGGTGAAGGACTCACCCTCATAGACGGTGGCACCTTCCTGCTGAACGGCGATGGTGTGCTGAGCGATCTCGTCGCCACCGATCTCGTTGAGGATGTCGATGTCGTACTGACGGGTGTAGGCGTCGTTGTTGACGAACACGAAGACGAGCGTCTTATCGTCGACGAAGGACTTAGGTCCGTGACGATAGCCCATGGAGGTGTCGTAGGAAGTAGCGACCAGACCGTGAGCGAGCTCAAGGATCTTGAGCTGGCTCTCCTGGGCAAGGCCACCGAAGGAGCCAGAACCCAAGTAGGTCACGCGGTTGAAGTCGCCAGCCAGGTAATCGGCGATCTCGGGCTCACGGGAGATGACCTCCTCGCCCATCTTGGCAATCGTCTCGACCCACTCGGCCTTCTGCTCATCAGAGGCAGTGTCGAAAATAAGGGTAGAGAGCAGGGTCATGCAGGAATAAGAACCGGTCATGGCGAAGCCCTTGTCGTTGGCGCGCGGAATGAGCAGCGTCAGCGCGTTGGGATCATCGGCAGACTCGACGGCGAGCTTGCCCTCGGGAGCGCAGGTGATGTTGAGGAACTTGACGTTGTGGACGAGCTCCTTGGCAACGGCAACGGCGGCAAGGCTCTCGGGGCTGTTGCCAGAGCGGGCAAAGGAAACCACGAGCGTGGGATCCTCGGCGCGCAGGAAGTCGCGCGGGGCGCTCACGATGTCGGTCGTGGCGATGGGCTTAAAGTCGTAGAGATCAGTGTTGCCAGCGTGACGCAGGTACGGGGCGCAGGTATCGCCAACGTAGTCGGACGTACCGGCACCGGTGAAGACAACGGACAGACGACCCTCACCCATAGCGCGAGCCTCGGCCAGGAAGGCCTCGATGGCCTCCTTGTTCTCGCGATAGATGTTGAGCGTATCACGCCAAAGCTCGGGCTGCTGAGCAATCTCGGCCGTGGTGATCTGGGCGCCGAGCTCGGTGAGCTCCTCGACACTCTTCTCGAACATTTTTAATACCTCTCTCTAGAAGTAATCCTCTGACGTGCAATTATACACTTCGGTTGGTTATCTGGTAGTAACCAGTTAAATGCAAAGAATCACCATATGGAAACGATGCGAGCACTAGTTACTGCGCTGGTGGTAAACCTTGTATTTAAACTGATCGGCACGAGCAACCGAGAGTGTGTACTCCACTACCTCGTTTGACTCGTTATACGTAGTCCTGACCAAATCGAGCACAGGCGAGCCCTCGACAATTCCCAAAAGGTGGGCATCGGTGGGACGGGCTATGCTCGCATAGAACTCCTCTTCGGCCACGCGAATCTTTTGCTGAAAGTCCTGCTCAATCACATCGTAAAGCGGCTTACGCTCCAGCAGCGGTCGCTTTAGGGACAGAAATTGACGAACCGGTAGATAGCTGCGTTCGACCATCATGGGCATGTTGTCAGCAGAACGAAGGCGCTTGAGCTTAAAAATGCGATCACCGATGCGCAATCCCATATGCTCGGCCAGATTCTTATCGGCCTCCATCTCGCAAAACTCGAGAATCGTGGTCTCGGGTTCTCGACCCATCGCGCGCATCTGCTCGGTAAAGCTGTAGGACTGCATAAGATTGGTTGCTTTTGCCGAACGGTCGGTCACAAAGGTACCGCGACCGTGCTGCCGAACCACCAGTCCTAAACGCTCCAGTTCCTGCAGAGCCAGGCGTACCGTAGTGCGCGAGAGACCATAGCGCTCCGAAAGTTCGCGCTCGGAAGGAATCATGTCACCGGCGCGATATTCATGGTCAATCTTTTCGGTCAGAATATCGACCAGCTGATCGTACAGCGGTTGCTTACGCGCTCCGATCGCCATCCTATCCTCCCTTTTGCTCGAATTCGGCTAACTACCTAGGGTGTTATGCATTATCTGTCTGCCACACCCGAATCATTAAGAAAACAAAAGCCGCGCGCTCTTTCGAGCACGCGGCTTTTAACATACACATGGCTTAAGGGGTCGGGGTGTGAGCCGCGTAGGGACACACCCCTCAAGCTAGAGCCTTACCAGATGCTCGGCCAGAGACCAAGCGGGCCAGCGCCCAGGATGCCAAGGACGAAGAGCAGGAGAATGCCCTTGGTCGGGGTCCAGCTGTGCTTAGCGAACATGTAGTAAAGCAGCAGCGTAAGCATAAGCGGGACGAGCTTCGGGACGATGGTGTTGAGGGTGTCGGCAACAGAGAAGTTGACCGGATCCTCGGTAACGGTGCCGTAGGTCACGGACTCCATGCCGTTACCCAAATCGGTGACGCCGCACTCGACAGCGTTGCCGTCGGCATCGGAAGCGGTAAGGGCGTTGCCGTCCTTATCGGTCATGGCGATGGTACCGGCCTCAGCGGTCTCGGTATCGATGCCCTCCATACCGGTGAAGTTCTCGGCCTCCTTCTCGGAGACGATCACGGTAGTAGCGGAGAGGCCACGGGTGGTGCCGTTGGGGATCTGGAGGTTGATCTGGGTGCCACCCATGGTGACGACCAGGCAACCGACGACGAAGACGCCCATGATGGAAGCGGCACGCGTGAAGGCCTGCATGTTGGCGGTCAGAGCGTCAATAGCGCTGGTGCCAAGCTTGTAGGACCAGTTCATGAGCCAGAAGCGCAGAGCGAACTGGACGACGTTGAAGATCACCAGGAAGATGATCGGTGCAGCGGCGTTGCCGTTGATGGCCATGTTGGAGGTGATGCCGGCCGTGATAGGCACGAGCGTCAGCCAGAACAGGGCGTCACCGATACCACCGAGCGGGCCCATTGCGGCGACGCGGACGGCGCGGATCGTGGGGATGTCAACCTTGTTCTGCTCGAGCGAAAGCACGATGCCCATAACAAAGGTGACAAGGAACGGGTGGGTGTTGAAGAACTCCAGGTTGTGGCTCATGGAAGCCGCGAGGTCGTTCTTGTTGGTGTGGATCTTCTCCAGACCGGGGATGATGGAGTAGAGCCAGCCAGCGGCCTGCATGCGCTCGTAGTTGAACGATGCCTGCAGGAAGCAGGAGCGCCAAGCCATCTTGTTGAGGGTCTTCTGGTCGAGCTGCGGAGCAGGAGTGAGATCCTCGTAGTGCTCCGGGATCACATACTCATTAGATGCCATCTTCGAAGTCACCTCCGTCAGAAACAGCTGCACCCTTCAGCTCGGTCTGCTGCTGGAAGTCCCAGAAAGCGATGCCGAAGCCGATGAGAGCGAGGATGAGCAGAGCAGGGGTTGCCAGCGAATCGTTGGCAACGGTGATGAGCGCGAGGCCAAAGCCCATGAGGAAGAAGCCCCACATATCGCGGTTCATCATAACCTTGAGCAGGACGGCGAAGCCGACGAAGCGCATCATGCCGCCTGCAGCGGACAGACCGGTCTGCAGCCAAGTCGGGATGGCAGAAGCGATGGTCTGACCGATGGTAGCGCCAGCGATGAAGAACAGGGTGACGACGACAGCGAAGATCAGGCCGAGCAGAGCCATGGCGAAGTAGTTCAGGCGTTCGATGCCCTTGGTGTCCGCGTTGTGAGCCATGTTATCGGCCGTGGACATAAGCGGGGACATAAGCGTGAAGACCAGGGTAACGCCAAGCTGGCCAAGCAGAGCGAACGGAATGGCGAGGCCGACTGCCGCGTTGGGCTCGAGGCCCGTGGCGATAGCGAGAATGGCTGCCATGATGCCGCCGATGACGGCGTTAGGCGGCTGAGCGCCTCCGATCGGCATGTTGCCGATCGTCATGAGCTGATAGGTACCACCCACGAGAAGACCGGTGTTGAGGTCGCCAAGGATAAGACCGATGACGGCGCCGGTGACGATGGGCTGATAGAGAGACTCGAGGAAGTCAAACTGGTCGATTGCCGCGATGAACGTGACGACGAAGACCAGAGCGATCTGGATGATCGAGTATTCCATCTTGCTCCTCCTTTCAAAATGTATGTACGCACTTTGGATTTCACGTACAGAACGTCAGGGTTTCACTCCTGACAACGTGGATCACGAGGATTACGAGAAGAGCTTGCTCGTGTCCTCAACAGGCGTGCTCGGAACGCGCCTGATCTCCAACTCCACCCCCAATTCCTGCAGCTCTTTAAACGCAGCGACATCCTCGTCGTTAACTGCGACGGAGGTGGCGACTTGGCGCTTTCCTTCCGACATGTGCATGTTGCCGATGTTTACCTTCTTTATAGGCACACCGCCCTTGACGAGCGTAAGCACGTCTTCCGGTGTTTCGGCCACGATGAAGATCTTCTGGCGCGGGCTCGCCTTGCCAATGACGTCGATGGTCTTCTGCAGAGAGAAGAAACGCGTAGCGACGCCGGCGGGAGCGGCCATCTTCATGAGGTTCTGGCGCATGGTGTTGGACGCCACGTCGTCGTTGGCGACGAGGATGAGGTTGGAGCCCAGGGTGGAGTTCCACTGGGTGGCAACCTGACCATGAACCAGTCGGTTATCGATGCGGGTAAGAAGAATGTTGGGTTCTGCCATGTTGATCAGCTTCCTTTCGTTATTTGCTGACGACAGTTACTTGATCTCCTGAATCGCGTAACGCGAAACATCTACGACGGCTCCGGATCGGACTTTGATCTGGACCTTCTCGCCTTCGATGCCTTTGACGGTTCCGTAGATACCGCCGGCGAAAAGAACCTCTTGACCCGGCTTGAGCTCGGTGTGCAGCTCCTTGAAGTACTTCTGCTTCTTCTTCATGTTGATTTGCGACCAGATGGTGTAAATCAAGCCCATGATGACAAGCAGGCCTAAAAGGGCGACCGAGGAGCTCAGGACGTTGGCTCCGAAATCGGCCATTAGATGCCGTCCTCGTCGCCGAAGATATCCTCTTCCTCGGAGCCGGCAACGGATGCGACCGTCTGGGCGGTGACGCCCGTCTGGCCAACGGTCACGGCCTGCTCGCCAAGCTCGGCGAGCGTGGCATTGCCGCGGAGGAACAGAAGCTCAATAACCATGGGAAGGTTGGTGCCAGTCAGAACCTCGACGTTGTCGACATCCTGGGCAATCATCATCGACTGGTTGAACGGGGTGCCGCCAAGCAGGTCGGTAAAGACGAGCACGCCATCGCACTCCTCGCGCATGGCGGTAATAGCGGCGCGGAGATCCTCACCGTAGGAAGCAGCCTGGTCGCCCTCAAAAGGAACGACGGTAAAAGCGGGCTGGTCGCCGGCAACCATAGCGATAGCGCTAGCTAGGCCGGGTGCGAACTGTCCATGACCGGTAAGAATAAAGCCAACCATTCAAATTTCCCTTCCGAAGGTGTGTACGATCTGAGTCCGATGATTTTCGGAAGCCAGCGGGCACTCGCCCTTAAAGCTTCTTAGAAAGCGTTCTTTGAAGACCAGTGGTTTCTAAACTGGTAGTAACCACGTGACGTGTTGTTGTCACTATATCACCCCAGAAGAGGTCGCTTTCGTTGATTCATACGGTAAAACGTTTTTGCACCGCTCACGGTGATAAATCGACCGTTTACCGGTCGTTAACACTTCTACCTGCGGTTTTGAAACCGTTTCGAAATGTTTTGGCAAAAGATCGGATCTTTTCCTGTGTCTAAACAACGCAGGGCGGCTAAAAATAGCGTGTAGAAAAATTGCAGGTCATTGTGAAGATATGTGAATTGGTCTTTTTGACTTAATACCAGTTAGAACCAGTTTTGAGATTATCGGTGAACGGTAGTTTTCGACCGTTTACCGGTTACTTGCAATCGTTTGCAGCTGTTTTCCCATATGAATTAGGGAAACACAATGGAGCGCTTGCGCAATCACGGGAACGATCACGGGAAGTTTTGACATTTGTCCTCATCCCCCGAACGCCAAACTCCGGCATCCAAAATGAGCTAATAGCTCACGCTAATCGTTTTCAATCATTACTTACTCAGTATACGTAATTATTTATCGTTTATCGTTAATTCTGATATGATACAAGTATCATCCAAAACGCCGATTGGAGGGGTCATGGTCCATCGAAACGCATCTATATCGAATGAAACCATCAGCCGCGAACAGACGGTAGCCAAACTGAGGAAGCTCGCTCGCATCTGCAAATGGGCCACGATCTGCATTACCACCGCGCTCGCTCTGGGGCTCCTCGCAGTCATTGCGATTGACCTTCTACTCATATTGCCTGGCCTCTCCCAAGGCTCGTGTCTCCAATCCGTAGAACTTCAAGCCGGCGAAGGGCCGTGCCTTGCTATCGTCGGTACCGATGCGCAGGCCCCACTTATGCTCGTCGCACACGATGGTCACACTGCCATAGGGAGCCTCTTGATGACATGCCTCGCGCTTACCATCGCGATAAGCGTGCGCAGGCTTTTCCTCAACATTGAAAAGGAAGGCAGGCCCTTTGACCTTGAATGTAACCAGACACTTCGTCGAGTAGGACATTTATTCCTTATCGGCGGCGTTGCCGTGAGGCTTCTTGGCGCCGTAATCACGGGAATGATACTCTCAGGATTTGGCGGCAGCTTTACGGATGCGTTCGTCGGCCAGTTATTCGAGCCCTCCATGCTCTTTGCAGGCCTGATTATTTGCCTGATTGCCAGCATCTTCCGCTACGGGTATATCCTGCAAAAGCAAGATGACGAGTTGCTCTAGGGGAAATCCATGATTATTCTGCGGCTTGACCGCATGCTCGCCGAACGCAAGATCTCATCCAAAGAGCTTGCGGAACGCGTGGGCATCTCCCAGGTCAATATGTCACGCATTAAGACGGGCAAGGTTTCTGCCATACGTTTTTCAACTCTTGACGCGATATGCCGGGCACTCGACTGCCAACCAGGCGATGTACTGGAATATATATCCGACGATGAAGCCGATAGCCTTTTTGGGCTTAAAGATGAATAGTCATAATTAAGCCGTCAATCACGCCCTCAACGCAAAAAGCCCGCTAGAACGACTTCCGTACTGGCGGACTTTCTGCTGTCTATCGGCTAGATGCTCGATGAGCCGTGCGACTCTTTACGCAAACAGGCCGTAGATGCTGATGTTGGCCTTGGCGTAGAGGCCGTTAGCATACTCGGTCCACTTGGAGCTGGCGCTCGAAGCCTGCGAAGAGTACTGCTGGTAAGCAGTGTAGTAGGCGGTCATGGCCTGCTTATAGGTGGCGCTATCGGCCGTAAAGGCATCGTCGGCAAAGGCCTTAGCGTAGGTGCCGTTCTCGTCCTTCCAGGTACCCTTCGAGCTATCCCACTCGTCGCCGGCAAGGTTGATGATGTAGTCGGCGTAATCCTTGCTCGCGGTGTCCTCATTGCCGTCAGAAGGCTCGGTCGGAGCGGTCGGCATGCTTGCGGAGCTATCGCCCACCTTCTTCTTGTAGAGCTTCTGCAGCGTCGCGGACTGGCGGACGATCTGCTTGGCCTGGTCCTTGGACACGCCATACTGCGTGGCCATGGTCTTGTAGTCCGAAGTGCCGATGGAATCCTCGGCGTACTTCTTCATCTCCTTAGAAGAGACGGTGATGCCCTCGTCCTCGGCAGCATCGAGCAGGATCTTGTTGCGCACGTAGGACAGGATAACGTCGGCAGAAGGAGCGGTGTAGTTGCCATCGCTATCCTTGACGGTGTCGAGGCTGTACTGGCTCTCGATGGCCTCGCGCGCGGTGATGTCGCTCTTCTTGCCGTTGTAGCTATAGCTTGCCACGGTCGAATCGAGCTGGTCCTCGGTCAGGGTCGACGAGCCGACACCCTTGCCGCCAAAGCCGCCATTGCCAATAAAGAAGCCGACCACGGCGGCGATCACGACGGCAACCACAAAGGCGGCAATCATCGTCTTCTTGTGCCTGGATGCATGGTCGTCTTCATCGGAACCCAGAATATCGTCGTCCTCATCCTGGGCCTCGGGCATCAGATTCTCGTCAGCGGCATCCGCGGCAATCTGAGCCTCCAGTCGGGCGTCCTCCTCCTCGGCCGTCGTGCCGGCGGCAATGTGCTCGGCAGACGTACCGGCGACCAGATCGATCTTCTCGTCCTCGTCACCGTCGGGGCCTTCGCCGCGCTCGATGATCTGGATGCCGTCGATCTCGTCCTTCTCGTCCTTCTTTTGAATCAGACCCATATCAGTTACTCCTTGTTAGGAAACATAGTCTTCAATAGAATACGCCCGACAGAGTGCCGGGCGTATTGATTCTTAGGTTATACGCAAACACTTAAGTACTATTTAGGCGTTTGCAGCGTGCCTACCTTAGGCCAGGTGCGCGATAACGGCATCGGCAAAGGCCTGCGTGCCCACGGCGCCCTCGACGGAACCGGTCTGGGCACGGCGCACGTCGCCGGTAACCTGCTCGCCCTCGTCGAGCGTGGCAGATACGGCGGCGCGAATGCGATTGGCAGCGTCGTTCTCGCCCAGGTGATCGAGCATCATCGCAGCAGAGAGAATCTCGGCCGTGGGGTTGGCGATATCCTGGCCAGCGATATCGGGCGCGGAGCCATGCGTTGCCTCGAAGATGGCGCAGTCGGCACCGATGTTGGAGCCGGGGGCCATACCCAGGCCACCTACCAGGCCGGCGCACAGATCGCTGACGATATCGCCGTACAGGTTGGGCAGCACCAGGACATCGAAGTCGTTGGGGTTCTGGACCAGGCCCATGCAGGTGGCGTCGACGATCTTGTCGTTGAACTCAATATCGGGATAGTTGGCGGCCACCTCGCGCGCAACGCGCAGGAACAGGCCATCGGTCGCCTTCATAATGTTGGCCTTGTGCACGGCCGTCACCTTTTTACGGCCGCAGCGGCGGGCGTACTCAAAGGCGTACTCCACAATGCGGCGGCTCTTGGCGATGGAGATGGGCTTAATTGAGATGGCGGAATCGGCGGCGAAGGTCTTCTGACCCGAGCGCTCGACAAGCTGTGAGAGCTCCTCGACCTCGGCAGCGCCCTCATCGAACTCGATCCCGGCGTAGAGGTCCTCGGTGTTCTCACGCACGATGACCAGGTCGACGTCGCGGAAGCGCGAGCCGTCGCCCGGCTGCGACAGGCAGGGGCGCACGCAGGCGTACAGGTCGAAGTGCTTGCGCAGGGCCACGTTAACGCTGCGGAAACCCGTGCCGACCGGCGTGGTGATGGGGCCCTTGATGGCAACCTTGGTCTCGGCGACCGCATCGAGCACGTGCTGGGGCAGCGGCGTGCCAAACTCGTCCATGACGCCGGCACCTGCCTCCTGGACGTTCCAGTTGATCTGGACACCGGTGGCCTCGACCACGCGGCGCATGGCCTGCGTAATCTCGGGACCGATACCGTCACCGGGAATCAGGACTACATCGTGCGCCATAATCTGTTACTCCTCGTCTTCGGCGTCGTCAGATTTTTTAACGCTAGCACGCTTCTTCTTTTTGGAGAGATCCAGGCCAAAACGTTTAACAAGCATTTCGCAAATCTCGCTCGAACGGGCCTTGAGATAGCTGCCCTTGCCGTTCTCGGCGTCGAACTTAAGGCGCAGCGCAAGCTTCTCGGCGACCTCGGCGTCGATCTCGCCCTGGCCAAACTCGTACAGGCAACCGAGCATATCGCGATACTCAAGGTCGCCGTGGTAGCACTGGATGGCCTCGTCTAGGATGGGCCAAACCTCGCGTGAACGCTCAGCACTCGTGGCGCCCCACACGCACAGCAGGCGGAAGGCGGCATAGCGCAGCGTGGAGGAAATCTCGTCGAACAGTGCGGTCTCGGCGCCCTCAAAGGCATCGCCCAGCTGCTCGGGGCAGGTGGTGGCGAGCGCCGTCAGGGCATCGAGGGCCTCCCAGCGGGTCTGAGCCTCGGGGCGGTCGAGCGCCTCGATCAGCGCGGGCACGCAGGGCACCACGCGCTGCGGATCGCGCTCGGCAAGCAGGTGCAGCACGCGGGCGGCAAACTGGCGGATACGGCGCGTGGGGCAGCCGAGCTCCTGGACCAGGCGGTCGACGGCATTCTCGTTCTCCTCTGCCAGCTGAAGCTGTGCCAGCTCCTCGTCGGTGAGCTGTTCGTCTTTGTTTTCTGCCATAGTTACCTCTTTTTACTATTTCTTAGCGTGCTTGCCAGCACCCTTGCTGTCATCGGTGACCGAGATGAGCTGTCGGTCGGCAGCGCCATTACGACGCGCACGGCGGCGTTCCTCGGCATCGCCCGCGTCGGCGGCGGCGCGGTGTGCCTTGTTGACGTTAAAGACCTCGTCGTGCTTGCGCCACGGACCGACGGACTCGCCAAAGCTCATCTTAAGGCCGGCGATAAAGCCGCCGAGCCAGCCGATCGGCGCAAACTGCACCAGCGGGAACAGCGAGAACACCCAGGTCAGCAGGACGACTGCCGCAGCTCCCGCAAAGTTGGCAATCCAGTAGTCGCGCTTGGTGATGACGCGCTTTTCGCACGCCCACTGGCCGCACAAAAAGCCGATGTAGATCGCAAAGAGAAAGAGCACCAGCGCAAGCACCACGAACGTCAAGCTCATAGGCGCTACTCCCCGTGATGGTGGCCGCCGCAGCACTCATGGCCGTCGTCATGGCCGTGACCGCCGCAGCACTCGTGGTCCTCGCCGTGATGGTGACCGCAACCGCACTCATGGTCGTCGCCATGCTCGCCGCAACCGCAGCCTTCCTCGTGAGCGCCATGCTCCTCGGGACGATACTGCGACCAGTCCAGACCGGCGGCGATGGCGTCGGCCTCCTCCTTATAGAGGACCGTGATGGCCTGGGTGCCCAGCTTGGCACCACCGATGGCGTCGAGCATATCGTAGAGCGTAAAGGCCACGTCGGCGCCGGGCAGCGCAAGCTCGCGGTCGTCGGCATAGGCGAGCGCCAAGCGCAGGTCCTTAATGAAGTGCTCGACCATAAAGCCGGGCTTGTAGTCGCCGTCGAGCGCCTTGGGCGCCAGGCTCTCCATGGCGCCGGACTTGCCGGTGCCACCCAGGATCATCTGACGGGTCTTCTCAAGATCAAGGCCGCTCAGCTCGGCAAACGCCAGCGCGTCTGCCATGCCGACCATGCAGGCGCCCAGCGACACCTGGTTGGCGAGCTTGGCAGCCTGGCCCTTGCCGGCGCCGTCGAAGCAGCAGATGTTAGCCGCAAAGGTGGCAAGGATGTCGCGGACCGGCGCGATGTCGTTTTCGGTGGCGCCCACGATAGCCGTGAGCGTGCCGGCGATAGCTCCCGACTCACCGCCGGTGACGGGGCAGTCAAACGCCATGCGGCCGGAAACCTGGGCGGCCTCGGCAATGTCGCGCGCCAGCTCGGGCGAGCTCGTGGTAAGGTCGATCAGGACCGCGCCGGGCTTAGTGCACGCGAGCAGACCGTCGCCCGCCAGGTAGAGCTCCTCGACCTCGGAGGGATAACCCACCATGGTAAAGATGACGTCGGCGTTCGCCGCGGCATCTGCCGGCGTATCGGCCCAGACGGCACCGCGCTCAACGAGCGCTGCAGCCTTGGACTTGGTGCGGTTGTTGACCGTGACGGGATAGCCAGCGTCCAGAATGTGGCCGGCGATGGGGGCACCCATGATTCCGGTGCCGATGAATGCGACGGAGAGCTTGTTTGCCATGAAACCTTTCCTTTTGGGTTGGGTGT
>CATZRJ010000036.1 GCA_958423535.1 uncultured Collinsella sp. | reverse complement strand
GGGCTTACGCGGCATGGCTGTAATGACTGACGTGCGCGAGGCCGCGCAGAACCTGATCGAATACGCTATCCACCGATCGATGATCGGCCAGGACGATCGCATCTGGGCATACAACACCATTCTGGAGTGCATAGGCGCCACGGGTCCCGCGCTCAACATGACCTGGGCGCTGCAGAACGAGAAGCTCTCGCTCTTGCACCCCGATACGCTCCCCGATTTTGACCTGGAGGGCACGCTTGCCGCGCTTTCCGAGGTCGCCGTTGCCAGCGGTGCCGCCGAGGACACGGCATCGGGCCGCGACCGCATCGCCATGCGCATCATGGGCGCGCTGATGCCGAGGCCTTCGGTTGTAAACGAGGAATTCAACGGCCGCATGGGCGTCAACGAGCCCCGCGCCGCGACCGACTGGTTCTACGGCCTGTGCTGTGACGCCGGTTACGTGCGCCGCGCCGCCATCGCGCGCAACATCAAATGGAGCACTTCCACCAACTGGGGTGACCTGGAGATCACTATCAACCTGTCCAAGCCTGAGAAGGACCCACGCGATATCGCCGCGGCAGGTGCAGCCAAGAACACGGGCGAGAAGTATCCCGCCTGCCAGCTCTGCATCGAAAACGAGGGCTACCCCGGACGCTCCGCCGCAGCCGACGGCGGCGCTCACCCCGCCCGCCAGAATCTGCGCGTTATCCCCATCCAGCTCGACGGCGAGCGCTGGGGCTTCCAGTACAGCCCGTACGCGTACTTTAACGAGCATTGCATTGCCATGAGCTCCGAGCATCGTCCGATGCACGTGGATCGCAAGAGCCTCTCCTGTTTGCTCGACTTTGTGGACCTGTTCCCGCACTACTTTATCGGCTCCAACGCCGACCTGCCCATCGTGGGCGGCTCGATTCTGTCGCACGACCACTTCCAGGGTGGCGCACACGAGTTCCCCATGATGCATGCCGCCGAAGTCTTGCAGTTTAGCGTGCCCGGTTTTGACCAGGTCAGCGGTACCGTGCTGCAGTGGCCGCTCTCGGTGCTGCGCCTGCGCTCGCATGACCGCGCTCAGCTGCTCGACGCTGCCGAGAAGATTATCCTCGCCTGGCGCGAGTGGACCGATGAGTCGGTTGGCGTCGTCGCGCACACGGCCGACGGCGTAGCGCACAACACCGTGACGCCCGTCATCCGCCGCGTCGACTCCCGCGGCAACGCCGGCGGCGAGATCTACGAGGCCTACCTGGCGCTTCGCTGCAACATCACGACCGACGAGCATCCGCTGGGCGTTTTCCACCCGCATGCCGAGTATCACCACATTAAGAAGGAGAACATCGGCCTGATCGAGGTTATGGGCCTGGCCATTCTTCCGCCGCGCCTGGTTCCCGAGCTCGGCGCTGTCCGCGAGCACCTGCTGGCGGCCAAGGCGGATGCCAGCTACGACCTTGCCGGCGCGCTCGAGGGCGACGATCTTTGCCGTAGCCATGCCGCGTGGGCCGAGGATGTCTATGCCCGCCGTTCCGACGAGCTTACGGCGGACAACGCCATCGATATCCTGCACGAGGAGGTCGGCGTGGTGTTTGGCCACGTGCTCGACAACGCCGGCGTCTTTAAGTGGGACGAAGCCGGCCGCGCCGCCCAACAGCGCTTTATCGACTCACTGTAATGATGATCCCTTGGGGACGGAGGAAAACGGATCATTTCGTCCTCAAGGCAACGGCGCCCGCCGGCAACATCGCCGACGGGCGCCGTTTTTGAGTGTTCGGCGTCGCGACTCCTAGAGTTCAGTCACGACAACACTGTTGTAGACCTCGTCCCAGCAGTCCATGACCAGGTGGCCGGTCTTGGGATCCATGGCGTTGAGCTTGCCGCAGGTATTGGCGGTCTTGAGCACCGTGACGTCGTCGGCACCAGCCGCAATGGCATGCGCAAAGCCGGCGATGGTCGAGTCACCGGAACCCGTCGCGTTCACAGCCGCAATCGCGGGCGTCTTGGCGCGGAACGCGCGACCCTCATGGAAGCCCACCGAACCGGCAGCGCCCATCGAAACGACAACCCAGGGGATACCGGCAAACCGGTCATCGGCGGCAAGCGCCTCGCGCAAGGCATCGACATCATCGGTCGTAAAGGACGTACCCAGCAGGCCGTTAATCTCGGTCAGGTTGGGCTTTACGAGCTCAGGCTTAGCGTCGGACTCCAGCGCGGCCTCCAGCGATGCACCCGAGGTATCGAGCAGCACCTTGGCGCCCGCCTCCTCGGCGATCTTGACGAGCTCGGCATAGTAGCCGGCATCGACGCCACGCGGCAGCGAGCCCGAAAGCGTCACAACGTCCGCCTTCGCTGCAAGCTCGGCAAACTTGGCCGTAAAGGCCTCGAGCTCGGCCGGGGCGATCTGCGGGCCGCTCTCCAGCAGCTCGGTCTGATTACCCTCGTGCAGAATATTCAGGCAAATGCGCGTCTCACCGGCGATGGGCACAAAGTCGTTCTTGACGCCGTCGGCATCCATAAGCTCGGCCATATAGGCACCCATGTGTCCGCCGAGCAGACCGGTCGCGAGCACATCGTCGCCCAACTGCAGCAGCACACGGTTCACGTTGAGGCCCTTGCCGCCAGCGGTCTTTTCGGGCGTCACACGGTTCACGTCGTCGATGATCAGCTTGTCGAGCTGATAGCGCGTATCAATCGACGGGTTCATGGTAACGGTCAGAATCATGTTGAACTCCTGTTCCGGGGCGGCATAACCCGCCCCAAACATACGATAACTCGTTAAAGGATCTCGATCTCAAAGCCGCGGGTGACGGTCTCTCCCGGCTTGGCCACCAGGCAGCCACGCTTGTGCTCCAGAATATCGTCCTCGTCGGAGCAGGTGGACAGACCACCCCACGGTTCAACAGCCACAAAGTCGCCCTCGGGCTTGCTCCATACAATCAGGTACGGCATATCGGGGAACGTCAGGCGCACGCCCTTGTCCTCGGTTTTCTTGGTCAACGTAACCACGCGGCTCTCGAGCACGTCAAAGATGGTCTCCGCGAAGTCGAAGAGTTCGTGGGTAAGCGGCAGGTCATGGCCGATCATGGGGTTCTTGCTGCGATGCTCAACATCAATCAGGCCCGTCGAGGGAACGGCAGTACAGAGCTCGGCGGCCTCGCGCTGCTCAAAACGGAGCTCGTAGTCGTCATAGGACTCGCCCTCGTCGAGCGGGCACTTAAAGCCAGGGTGACCGCCCACAAAGAACGGCATGTCCTCGGTGCCCTCATTGGTCACCTCGTACGACACCGCCACCTTTTCCGAATCGATTGTGTAACGAGCAACGATCTTAAACGGATACGGGTACTGCTCGAGCAACTCGGCATGGTCGGCAGAGCTTAGGCTCAGCGCAACCATGTTGTCGCTCTGTTCCTCGAGCTTCCACTC
Organism: uncultured Collinsella sp.; assembly: GCA_958423535.1. Classification (GTDB taxonomy): domain Bacteria; phylum Actinomycetota; class Coriobacteriia; order Coriobacteriales; family Coriobacteriaceae; genus Collinsella. The sequence goes on along the minus strand of CATZRJ010000036.1, from coordinate 13,520 downwards.
CTGTTTGCGCGCAAAGCCGTGGCGGGCGAGCTTGACCTCGCGACCGCCCATGGTCATTGCGTGACCGTCACGAAGGCCACCGCAGATCGGGAAACAAATGGGCGCCTGGCCCGACCAGACCGCCGGGTCACCCTGCCACAGGTACTCACGGCCGTTGACCGCAATAGAAGTGAACGACCCGCCCGCCGTGCTCAGTGCCACGCGGATAGAACCGTTATCAAGAACAAACTCCATAGGAGCCTTCCCTTTCTTACGACAGCCCGCCAAGTCAATAGGGCTGATAGAAAACCGGCCCGCGCCCCCTCACAGAAACGCGAGCCGTCAATTGAAAAGCTGCAAATCGCCAAGTACAGCCAAGAGCGAAGCACTCAAGCCAAGCAAGCAAACGTGTTATCGGAGCAGCTCGCCGTACCAGAACACTTCGCAACAACAGGGGCGATCTCGCAGGTCACTCAAACGTCAGCGAGCGGCGCTCAGGTGCCCCAGGTCGCCGCGAAAGAGGAGCGACGCGTACTTCATGTACGCGAGCGCCGGTTTGAGCGGCGAGATGGGGTGCCTGAGCGCCGCGCAGCGTCGACCGGTCCGGCGTTCGGCAGAACGCCGGAACCTAATTAGTCGTGATACTCGCCGCGGTCCCACTTCTCGAGGAACTCGTCAAAGAAGTGCGGGTCAGCCTGAGCCTCGGCGTCGGCCTTATTGCAGGCATCGATCTTGGCGATCAGGGCATCGTGCTCGGGAGTCTTCTCGTAGGGCTCCTCAAGGAAGGCAAGCATGATATCGGCCATCAGGAACTCGCCGGTGATCTTGCCGCCAAAGCCCACGATGTTGGCGTTGAGCTCGCGACGGGCATACAGGGCAGAGGTCATGTCGCGGACTAGGGCGCAGCGGGCGCCGGGAACCTTGTTGACGGCGTTGGTGATGCCGATGCCGGTGCCGCACAGGGCCACGCCAAAGTCGGCCTTGCCGCTGGCAACGGCCTCGCCCACGGCCTTACCGTAGATGGGATAGTGCGTACGGGTGTGGCTGTAGGTGCCGCAGTCGAGCACCTTGTAGCCAGCCTGCTCCAAGCGGTCGGCCAGATAGATCTTCTCGTCCGTAACGATATGGTCGCAACCGATTGCGATGGTCTTCTTCATCAGAACGTCCTTTCGTCTGAATTCACAAGTTGAGGTAGAAGTTCGAGTTCTCGGTGGCTCTCGTTAGGCCATCTTGTTGAGCATGTCGACACGGATCTGGTGACGGCCGCCGGCGTACTGTGCACGCAGGAACTCGCGGGCGATCTTCTTGGCGACCTCGGTGCCCACAACGCCCGGGCCCATGGTGACCATGCGCGAGCCGTTGTGCTCGCGGGTCATGTAGGCGGAACGCTCGTCGGAAATGTTGGCGACGACCATGCCCTTGATCTTGACGGCGGCCATATAGGAGCCGACGCCGTACTTATCGAATGCGAAGCCCTGGGAATCCTTGTGCTCCAGCAGGTCCTTGGCAACGGCGGTCGCGGAATCGACAAAGTCCGCGGCAGGGGTCTCGGAATAGTCGACGACCTCGTGACCGTCGGCGATGAGCATCTCCTTGATGGACTCCTTCATCGACATACCGTCGGCATCGGAAGCGATTACAACCCTCATGACATCCTCCTTGAGAGATACGCAGGTGCGTAGTTTCTGTTTGGAAGTGTTGAATCGCGTTCAGGTCCGGGCATCTGAATGTGCGGTTCTTCACTGTTCATGTTTATTTGAACACATTCGAACAGTAACTGCAACAACTATTTGTTTATCTTTGTTCTTTTTTGAACAAATACCGTTCACAGATGATTGCTGACCGTTTGGACCGGGCGCGGACATAGCGACCATGTGTTCAACAAGCAAAAGGGCGGCCGAGAACTCGTCTCGGCCGCCCTTCTCACGGTTGATCTTCCAAGGATCGCTTTGCCGCCTACTCAGACTGCCCGCTCTTCTTGGCATGTCTGGACGGAGCGCTCAAGAAACGACCCGTCAGATAGTTCGCGGGACCGGAGATATCGATCCCCAGTAGCACGTGTCCTAGCCATAGGAACGCCACGAGCACCAGTAGCGGGATAACGCACGAAGTCACGATCATCACGATGACGCCTTCAATCAGATCGGTCACCTGCTGCACGATCTCATCGGTCATCTGCTTGGCGCCGCTGGTCACCGACGTAACAAGGCTCGAGGCCCCATCAGCCAACTGCTCGAGCACGTTTTTGGACTCCGTGGCCTCGGATTTTTTCTTGTTCGATTTTGAGCTGGTCTCGGCTGACTTGTCCGTGGTGTCGGCCGCATCCGCAGCGTCCGCAGCCTTTTGCTCAGCTTGCTCAATACTTACGCGATACGTTTCATCGACCTTCTGCGACACCCATACGCTCGCGGGCACGAGCGCCATGCCGATCACGGCAACCACCAGCACGCGCGTCGCCACACGGCGCAGGACAGCGCTCGTGCTCCAGCGCCCGTGAATGCCGAGCGACACCGCAAAGAGCACCAACGCAAACGGGATTAAGATGCCCAGGCCAACCAACCACAAAATCGTGAGCAAATATTTCTCTAGGTATAGCACGGCAAGCACGATACCAAGGTTGCCTGAAAGCTGCGCGAGCTGCTCGGCAACCGGCGTTCCCGTATCACCCGGCAGCGCGGTAATGCCCGCAGACAGCGCCACGCACGAGGTCGTGAGCGCCAAAACGTTGCCTTTCTTTTGGTCGATGACCTCGATGGTGGAGTCCCAAGTTTTGGTATCGGCGAAATGCGGACGAGCCACAAAGCCCGACAGCAGCGCCAGCACCACGAGCGCAACGATAAAGCCAATCTGCAGCTTTTTGTTTGCGCACACGACATCGGACAGGCTGGGCTGCAGCTCGGTTACCGTCGTGTGCTCGGTTATCTGGACAGGACGCCCATGAGCCATCTCGTGCGCGCCTCTTTTTTGTATTGACCCGTTATCCGGCATTTGGATACCTCCTCAGTCCGGCGTTTAATGCGAAAGGAAGTATACCCACCGAGCAAAAATCGAACGGGAGGACGAACGGAGCGCACCAAGACTGTCCCCAATGACTAGTCGTTTAAGAACGTCCCCAATGACTATCTCGGGATGAGTTGCGGGGAGGAGGACAGAAAAAGCCCTGCCGCGGGTGGCGGCAGGGCTTTTGGAAGGGGACTTGGTTGTGCGGGCTCGTTAGGCGAGCTTGGCCTCGAGCGCAGCGATGCGCTTGTAGGCGTCGATGGTAAAGCGGGTCTGCTTCTCCAGGATCATAGTGGTCATGAGGGTGTCCTGAGCGTGAGCCATGATGAAGGTCATCTCCATCTCGCCACCGCCGGCCTCCTGCGAAAGCAGCTTGGTCTGCGTGTCGTGGGCACCGATGAGCGCATCGCTGGCATCCTTGTGCAGCTGCTCGGCCTTCTCAAAGTCACCCTCGCGAGCAGCATCGAGCGCTGCAAGCAAATCGGTCTGGGCGTCACCTGCGTATGCGACAATCTCGAATCCAACCATCGAGATTTCTTCTTTGGTTGCCATATTGCGTTCCTTTCACATATGAACCAATGGAGAGCATCGCGTCCGGGCATACGCGCTGCGTTGTGTATGATAGAAACAATAACATTCAAACAAAAAAGAACAGCGCAAAACGTAATTTTGAGCTATGAACGGTCACTATTCGCCCGTGAACGGTTTTTAAACCAATCTGAACAATATCGAACACAATTAGCGGCAACCCAAACAGACCCGCGCCCTAGCGTACATCGCGCACCGTATCGCCCTCGACGAGCACGCCCGGAAACAGCATGTGCTCCACACCGGGTGCAGCGCCCTCGGCGCCGGCAATCTTGTCGACCGCCCACATGCCGACGCGTTTGTTGTCAAAGCGCACCGTGGTCAGGCGACGATCGGGCACGATATCGCCCAAACTATCGTCAACACCCACCACGCTTACGTCCTGGGGCACGCGCTTCCCGCGCGACTCGAGCCCACGGATGCAGCCATATGCCATGGCATCGTTGGAAGCATAAATGGCCGTACAGGTCGGATCGTCCGCCAGAGCCTGACCGGCAGCATATCCACTCTGCGCTGTCCAGTCGCCGCGCACGAGCTGCGGTGGCTCGATGCCATGCGCACGCAATGTCTCGCGCCAGCCTTCCTCGCGCCGCATGCCCGAAAGCGAGCGCTCGGGACACGAGATGAAGTGCACGGTCTTGTGCCCCTGCCCCAGCAAGTACTCGACCACTTGGCGCGAGCAATCGAACTGGTCGTTATCGACCGTTGAACAGAGCGGGTGCTCCAGCATGGTAACGAGCACCGTCTGCATACCGGGCAGCGGCTCAAAGGTGCCAAAGTCCGCCGGCATGCGGTTCATAATCACAACCATGCCGTCCACCGGCAGTGCGCTCATGCGCGACGATGCGCCCTCGAGGGTATACGGATGCCCATCTACTTTAGTGAGGGTGATGGCGTAGCCGTGTTTGTCGGCGGCGGCGGCAAAGCCCTCCATACGGTCGAGGTTGCCGGTGCCAGTAATGTTGAACATAGCGACGCCGACGGTCTTAAACTTACCGCGGCGCAGCGATCGGCCGGCAAAATTGGGGCGATACCCCAGCTCGCGCATGGCGGCACGCACGCGCTCCTTGGTCTCGGGGCGCACGCTGGGCGAATCGTGCACCGTACGCGAGACTGTCTGCTCCGAGACGCCCGCGAGACGCGCCACATCCTTAACGGAAACCGATTTTTTAACAGCGGCCATAGGTCGATCTTTCTATGTCGACGATGCCATTGGTGGCACCCTACGCAGTCATTTTTAACGCCTTCAAGTATATCCAACGCCTCCCCCACCATACGCTCACCACCCAAAACCTACCGTTCACCGACATTTTTGCTTCCCCAAACGGCTTTTGGCTCCCAAATGTTAACGTTGCCATTGCGCAAACACAGAGCCACCGGGCGGCTCAAACGTTTACGCATAAGGAATCGACGGTTCGCAGGCACAGGAACCACCGGTTCGCGTCTTTTTTTGTGTCGCAAAATGGCAACGTCAACATTTTGGCAACCGAACGCCAAAAGCTACCATCGTTGCTAACCCACCGACTCTTAGGAGCATTGCATGGAGCAACTCATCGCCACCATCGAAAAAGGCCAGCCCTTTTTCAACGCGATCGCCCGCAACAAGTACCTCAAGGCGATTCGCGACGGCTTTATCTCCGTCATCCCCATCATCATCTTCTCGTCCATCTTCTGCCTGGTAGCCTCGGTCCCCAACATCTGGGGTTTCTACTGGCCCGATGACATCAACAACGCCCTGTGGAAATGCTACAACTACTCCATGGGCATCCTGGCCATCGCCTGCGCCGCCACCACGGCCAAGCACTTCGCCGACGCCCAGAACCGCGATCTACCCAAGAACAACCAGATCAACTTCATCTCGTGCATGTGTGCGGCCATCATCGGCTTCTTGCTCCTTTCGAGCGACACCATCGCCACGGACGCCGCCAGCGGCTTCAACACCACCTACCTTGGTTCCAAAGGCCTGCTGACCGCCTTTATCGCTGCGTTTGTGACCGGCATCATCTACAAGTTCTTCATTAAGCGCAACATCACCGTCAAGATGCCCGAGCAGGTTCCGCCCAACATCTCGCAGACCTTTAAGGACATCATCCCCTTCTCCGTCTGCATCACCGTCTTTTGGGTTTTTGACATCGTCTTCCGCGCTGCTTTTGGCTTCTGCTTTGCCCAGGGCGTCATCCAAGTGTTCCAGCCCCTGTTCACCGCTGCCGATGGCTACATCGGCCTCGCTGTGATCTACGGCGCCATGAGCCTGTTCTGGTTCGTCGGCGTCCACGGCCCCTCGATCGTCGAGCCCGCCATCGCCGCCGCCCTTGTTGCCAACATGACCGACAACCTGGCCGCATTCCAGGCTGGCCAGCACGCTTCCGCTGTCCTGACCCAGGGTGCCCAGTACTTCGTCGTCTGCATGGGCGGCACCGGCGCCACGCTCGTCCTGGTCTTTATGTTCTGCTTCCTGGCCAAGTCCCAGGAGATGCGCGCCGTCGGTAAGGCCGCTATCGTTCCCGTGTGCTTTGCCGTCAACGAGCCGCTGCTGTTCGCCGCACCCATCGTGCTCAACCCCGTCTTCTTTGTCCCGTTTGTCTTTGCCCCGATCGCCAACATCTGGATCCTCAAGATCTTTATCGACTTCTTGGGCATGAACGGCTTTATGTACACCCTGCCCTGGACCGTCCCCGGCCCCATCGGTACCATCATGGGCCTGGGCTTCCAGCCGCTCGCCTTTGTGATGCTCGCCCTTATCCTGGTCGTCGACTTCGTTCTGTACTACCCGTTCTTCCGTGCCTATGACGCCCAGAAGTGCGCCGAGGAGGCCGAGATCTCCCAAGAGGAGCTCGCCGCCAAGAACGCCGAGAAGGCCGCCAAGCTCAACGATGCCTTCCAGGGCAAGGCTGACGCCAAGAGCGTTGCCGCCGGCGCTGCCGCCGAGGCCGTGAAGGCCGACTCCCCCGCCGCTTCTGCAGCACCCGCTGCCGAGGCAACGACCGCCAGCGACCTCAACGGCAAGCGCGTGCTCGTGCTCTGCCAGGGCGGCGGAACCTCGGGCCTGCTCGCCAACGCACTGGCCAAGGCTGCCAAGGAGCGCGGCATCGATCTTGAAACCGCTGCCGAGGCATATGGCAACCATGTCGACATGCTCCCCGACTTTGACCTGGTCGTCCTGGCCCCGCAGGCCGCCAGCTACCTGGCCGACCTGCAGAAGGACTGCGAACGCGTGGGCAACAAGTGCGTCGCCTGCCGTGGCAAGCAGTACATCGAGCTCTCCCAGAACGGCGATAAGTCTCTCGCCTTCGTCTCCGAGCAACTCTCGAAGTAAGTAACGCTCAGGGCCAGCCGACCATCCAAGACCGGCTGGCCCTTCGATTTAGACGATTGGATCATCATGTCCGTTAACCCTGCTAGCGTCACCAACCCGCCTACGCAGTTTCCCGAGGACTTTGTCTTTGGCGGCGCCACCGCTGCCTACCAGGTAGAGGGCGAGACCCGCACCCACGGTAAGGGCAAGGTTGCCTGGGACGACTTCCTGGAGGCCCAGGGGCGCTTTTCCCCCGATCCCGCTTCGGACTTCTACAACCAGTACCCCGTCGACTTGGAGCTGTGCGAAGAGTTTGGCATCAACGGCATTCGCCTCTCCATCGCCTGGAGCCGCATCTTCCCCAACGGTACCGGCGAAATCAACCCCGAGGGCGTCCAGTTCTACCACGATCTCTTCGCCGAGTGCCATAAGCACCATGTTGAGCCGTTCGTCACGCTGCATCACTTTGACACGCCGCTTCCTCTCTTTGAGAAGGGCGACTTCCTCAACCGCGAGACCATCGACGCCTTTGTGGACTTTGCCACCTTCTGCTTTAAGGAGTACGCCGACCAGGTGACCTATTGGTTCACCTTTAACGAGATCTGGGCCGACGCCTCCAACACCTACATCGAGGGCACCTTCCCCGGTGGCGTCAAGGCGCATCTTGCCGAGGCCTTCCAGTGCGAGCACAACATGATGCTCGCCCACGCCAAGGCAGTGCTGGCCTTCCACAACGGCGGCTTTAAGGGCAAGATTGGCGTCATTCAGTCGCTGGAGTTTAAGTATCCGCTCAACGAGAACGACCCCGCCGACATCAAAGCCGCCAACAACGAGCACGTGCTGCAAAACCAGTTCTTGCTCGACGCCACCTTCCGCGGCGACTACGCGCCCGACACCCTCGAGTGCGCCAACCGCCTGGCTGCCGTCTCGGGCGGCACCATCGAGATCTTGGACGAGGACCTCGAGATTATGCGCGAGGCCGCGCTCTGCAACGATTACCTGGGCGTTAACAACTACCAGTGCCGTTTCTTGAAGGCTTACGATGGCGAGAACGACCTGCACCACAACGGTACGGGCGAGAAGGGCACCGGTCGCTGGCGCGTCAAGGGCATTGGCGAGCATGTGAACAAGCCCGGCATCCCCACCACCGACTGGGACTGGATCATCTATCCCGAGGGTCTGTTCGATCTGCTCGTCTACATTAAGCAGCGCTACCCCAACTACAAGCAGATCTTCATCACCGAGAACGGCATGGGCTACAAGGACCCCTACAAGAACGGTTTTGTGGACGACCAGCCGCGCATCGACTACATCGAGCAGCACCTGCGTTGGCTGCTCAAGGCCATGGAGGTGGGCGTCAACGTGGGCGGCTACTTCCTGTGGAGCCTGCAGGATCAGTTCTCCTGGACCAATGGCTACAACAAGCGTTACGGCTTCTTTTACGTTGACTTTGAAACCCAGAAGCGCACGCCCAAGGCAAGCGCCTACTGGTACAAGCACGTGGCGCAGACCCGTCGTCTGGACTAGTGGCTGGCGGGGTTGCCCGCTCACACAACCTGTCCCCATTTCTCAGCCGGGGGCGGCACGTCACACGGCGCGCCGCCCCCGGTCTTTTTGTTTCTGGGCTGGTCGGGAGCCGTTTGTCTCGATCTGTAACATCTAGCCGAGTTTTTTGGTCCTAGCTGTTACAGATTGAGACGAACAGGATTGCTCTTTCCGAAGAAGCTAAATCTGTAACACGTAGCCCGCTTTTGACCGTCTACCTGTTACAAATCGAGACAAACGGAGTAGGACCTAACCCCGTATGTCCCTAACAGTCGAGCGTTCGACCAGCGTACTCGGCACATGAATCGCCTCGATAGACGAGCTCTCTCCAATCGCCGCCTCAAACGCAAGCTTACCGACACCGCGCAAATCAAATCGCAGCGTCGTCAGCCGATTGTGAGGAACAAGTCCCTCGAGTGCGTCGTCGATACCAACCACGCTCACGTCGTCGGGCACGGACAGGCCCGCGTTCTCGAGCGCGGCGATAACGCCCAGCGCCATCTGGTCATTTGCCGCAAGCACGGCAGTCGGCGCCTGCGACCCGCCGGCAAGCACCTCGGCCGCAATCCGCTCGCCCATGGCGTACCCACTGTCCGCACTCCAATCGCCACGCAGCATCGGAGCGGCATCGACATGAGCACGACCCAGCGTATCGCGCCAACCGGCCTCACGAAAACGCGAGGAAATCGAGTTTTCCGGACCCGCCACAAACCGCATATTCGAGTGACCATGTTCCAGCAGATAATTGGTCAACAGCTCGCACGAACCATACTGGTCGGAGTCGATCGTCGTGCAGCGCGGATGCGCATACATGGACAGGATGACCGTTCGCACTCCCGGCTGGGGAACAAACTCCTCAAAATCGGGAGCCATGCGGTTCATGTTGAGAATCATGCCGTCGACGGGTCGCTCGACCATGCGGCGCGAGGCATCGGCAAGTGTATAGGGCTTGTCGCCGCCCATCTCGATCATAGTGACGGCAAAATCGTGCTCGCGCGCCGCTTGCATGATACCCTCGAGCGTCGCCAGGTTACCGACACGTGTGATGTTGTACATGCACAGGCCAATAGAACGATACGACCCGCCGCGCAACGCCGCTCCAGCAAAATTGGGACGAAAGCCCAGCTCTTCCATGGCGGCCAGCACACGCTTGCGCGTCTTTTCCGTCACGTTGGGCATACCGTTGACCACGCGAGACACAGTCTGGCGGCTCACGCCAGCGAGCGCCGCAACTTCTGCCGCGCTCGCCGAATGACCATTCCTTGTCTGCTGAGCCATGCCTTCCACGCTAACCTGCTTCCCAACTATTCCCCGCGCCCATGGCGCATCGTACATACATTGATAACGTGCTCATGATACCCGAGCCATATACCACAACATGAAAACTTCTGTCAATCAAAACCGCTTACCGAACAAATACAACCGTTCGCGGCTGTTTGAAGTTGTTTTGTTTCTATACATCCCAGCCGGATGTTAACGTGCTCATTGTCAAATGTTCACGTGCTCATTTTGGTTCTAATCATTTTAAGATAGTGTTTATCGGGCTTTTTCACCGCTGAACGCTAACCAGGGAGCCTCCTGAGCGCAAACGCACAATATCGAACAGCGAGACGAGAGGGTGTATGCATATGTCTTTGCTAAACCGCGTACAGCAGCTGCCGAAGGGCTTTGTTTGGGGCGCCGCAACCGCCGCGTACCAAACGGAAGGTTCCACGAAGGTGGCAGGCAAGGGTAAGACCATGTGGGACGATTACCTTGTCGCCCAGGGTCGCTTTTTGCCCGACCCGGCCAGTGATTTCTACAACCGCTACGAGGAGGATATCCGCCTTTCTGCCGAGCATGGACTCAACGCCATCCGTGTGTCCATCGCCTGGACCCGCATCTTCCCCAACGGCGACGATGCCGAGCCCCTCGCCGAGGGCGTTAAGCACTACCACGAGCTGTTCGCCTGCTGCAAAAAGTATGGCGTCGAGCCCTATGTGTCCCTGCATCACTTTGACTCCCCCGCCGCCCTGTTCAACCAGGGCGACTGGCTCAACCGCAAGACCGTCGACGCCTATGTGCGCTATGCCGAGTTCTGCTTCCGCGAGTTCCGCGAGGTCAAGAATTGGTTCACCATCAACGAGCTCATCAGCCTCTCGCACTCCCAATACATCCAAGGCAACTTCCCGCCCAACCATCACTTTGATGTGACGAGCGGCATCCAGAGCCAGCACAACGAGCTCGTTGCCCACGCCCGCGCCGTCAACCTGTATAAGGATCTTGACGAGACCGAGCACCTGGGCGGACGCATTGGCATGGTCAACGTCCTGACGCCGGCATATCCTGCCACAGACTCGCCCGCCGACCAGCACGCCGCCGACCTGTACAACGCCTTCTACACCGACTTCATCATGGACGGCGCCTTCCTGGGTCACTACTCCGCGCGCACCCTCTCACTCATCAACGAGATTCTGCGTGCCAACAACGCCACGCTTACGGTTGAGGACAGCGACATGGAGGAGCTCGCCAAGGCGGCGCCCCGCAACGATATGTTCGGCCTCAACTACTATCAGTCGGCGTTTATCGCCGCCTACGATGGCGAGTCCACCAACAGCTTTAACGGCACCGGAGACAAGGGCACCTCGTGCTTTAAGTTTAAGGGCGTCGGGCAGCAGGTCGATATGCCGGGTATCCCCACCACCGACTGGGATTGGCTCATCTACCCGCAAGGCCTCTACGACACGCTCAAGCACATCAGCGCCACCTATCCCAACCTCCCCGTCATCTATATCACCGAAAACGGCCTGGGCCACAAGGACCCCGAGCCCGACGCAAACGGCATCGTCGCCGATCCCGAGCGCATCGACTTTGTCGACCAGCACATGGAGAAGGTGCTCCAGGCGCGTGCCGAGGGCGTCGACGTCCAGGGCTACTTTATCTGGAGCCTGCAGGACCAGTTCTCGTGGGCCAATGGCTATAACAAGCGCTACGGCCTGTTCTACATCGACTTCGACACGCAAAAACGCTACATCAAGCAGTCGGCACTCTGGTACAAGGAGCTCGCCGACACTATGGCGGACGCGCAGTAGCGCATCGCCTCGCTTTCCCCCGAGGGGGAGCGGCCCCATGCGATACAAACCCAGCCGCTCCCCTCTCTCCCCCTGGGACCGACCCCGCCTGCACCCGGGCTTTTAGCAAGCGGGAGACCATATAGGTTTTCAACGTCCATGCCATTAAGATTTCATGCAAAGAGGAGCGTGAACTATGGAATCGATCGTTAAGTTCTTGGAGAAAGGTCAGCCGTACTTCGACAAGGTCTCTAAGAACATCTACCTTCAGGCCATTAAAGACGGCTTTTTGGCAGCAATGCCCATCATCCTGTCTTCTTCTGTCTTCCTGCTTATTTCGACCCTGCCGGGCGTTGTCGCCACGGTCGGCGGCTTTACGCTGCCCGACTGGTGGAACGTCGACGTCGTGAACTTCTGCAACAAGGTTTACAACTTCACGATGGGCGTCGTGGGCATCATGGTCGCCGGCACCACCGCAAGCGCGCTGACCGGCTCCAAGAACCGCCGCATGCCTGCCGGCAAGTCCATCAACGCCACGAGCACCATGGTCGCCGCCATGTGCGCTATGCTCATCTTGGCCGTTACCCAGACGAGTGCCAAGATCGACGGCGCCGATGTCTCGGTGTTCTTTACCGACAACATGGGCACCAAGGGCCTGCTGAGCTCCTTTGTCGCCGCATTTGCCACGGTCAACATCTATGCCTTCTGCATTAAGCGAGACATCACCATCAAGCTGCCCAAAGAAGTCCCCGGCGCCATCGCCCAGAACTTCCGCGACATCTTCGCCTTCAGCTTCTCCATCCTGTTTGTCGCCGTCATCGACGTTATCTGCCGCACCTGCTTGGCCGTCCCGTTTGCCAACGTCATCTCCACGCTGGTGAGCCCGCTGTTCGCCGCTGCCGATTCCTACGCCGGCCTCGCCCTCATCTGGTTCATGATCCCGCTGTTCTGGTTCATGGGCATCCACGGCCCCTCGGTCGTTAAGCCTGCCCTCAACGCCGCGCTGTTTGGCAACATCACCACCAACCTCGCCACGCTGCAGGCCGGCGGTCACCCCGCCCTCGCCTTGACCGAGAACTTCGGTAACTACATCGGCGAACTCGGCGGCACCGGCGCCACGTTCATTGTCCCGATCATCTTCCTGCTCTTTATGCGCTCCAAGCAGCTCAAGGCCGTCGGCAAAGCCTCTGTCGTACCCGTGATGTTCGCCGTCAACGAGCCGCTGCTGTTCGCCGCGCCCATCATCCTCAACCCGTACTTCCTGATCCCGTTCCTGTTTGCCCCCGTGGCCAACGTCCTCATTGGTAAGTTCTTCATCGACTTTTTGGGCATGAACGGCTTTATCTATGCCATGCCGTGGGCACTCCCCGGACCGATCGGCACCTTCATCGACACCAACTTCCAGCCGATCTCTCTGGTCCTGGTTGTCGTCCTGCTGGTCGTTGACTTCTTGATCTACTACCCGTTCTGCAAGGCCTACGACAACGTCCTGTGCAAGCAGGAGGCCGAGACCCTGGCCGAAGAAGAGGCCGAGGAGACCAAGGCTGTCAAGACCGCTGCCGCCCCCGCCGTTGAGGCTCCTGTTGTCGAGACCGCTTCTGCCACCGAGGCCTCCGCAGCTCCGTCCGCCCTTAAGGGCAAGGATCTGAGGGTTCTGGTTCTGTGCGCTGGCGCCGGCACCTCTGCACTGCTCGCCAACGCGCTTAAGGAAGGCGCCGACGAGCTGGGCATCGACATTACCGCCAACGCCGGTGCCTACGGCAGCCACTACGCCATCATGGACCAGTACAACGTCATCGTCCTGGCTCCGCAGGTTCGCACCTATTACAACGAGATGAAGGCCGACACCGACCGCCTGGGCATCACGCTGCTGTCGCCCAAGGGCAAACAGTACATCGACCTCACTAAGGATCCCAAGGGTGCCGTCGCCTGGATCGAGGAAAACCTCAAGGCATAAGACGCTGACGCCACCTGCCGCTCGCAGACAAAAAATGGCCCGTGCATCGATGTGAACTGCACCCCAAAACTTGGACGGCTTAAATAAGAACTACGCCGCAAGGGAC
>CATZRJ010000035.1 GCA_958423535.1 uncultured Collinsella sp. | reverse complement strand
GCCCACCGCCGCACCGGAGTTTCCGCAGGCCATCGCCGGCGCCGTCGCGCTGCGCGACGAGCTGGCCCCAAACACCAAGATTGCCGTGCTTTCCAATGGCACGCGCGCCGACCGTCCCCAGGTACACGATGCGCTCATGATGGTCGACGACAACATCCTCAAGCTCGATACGGTCGACCCGGCTTTTATCCAGCTGCTCGACCAGCCCGTTGGCCCCTACGATGTAGAGCACCAGATCGAAACGTTCGCGAGCTTTAACGGTCATGTCATTATCCAGACGATGTTTTTGAGCGGTGAGTACCGGGGCAAGTCTCTCGATAACACCGGCGAGGAGTACGTTGGCCCTTGGCTCTCGGCGCTCGAGCGCATTCGCCCACAGGAGGCGACCATTTACACGGTGGCGCGCGAAACACCGGTCGCCGGCCTTGCTAAAGCGGCGCCCGAGGTGCTCGACAAGATTGCTGCACGCGTGCGCGCCCTCGGCATCCCCTGCCAGGTGAGCTACTAGCAAAACCACGCAGCAGCTATCACTCGCCATCCCGCCCCATCAGTTGCGGTGATATAGTTCCTATTTGTGCTGTTAAACCGCTTAAATCGGAACTATATCACCGCAACTTTTATAGACGCGTGGGTGGGCTATACTAGCTGCGGATGAAAGGAAGTTAGCCATGTTTGACAAAGGACCCGTGCCCGGCCGCAACGACGCTTGCTGGTGCGGCAGCGGCAAAAAATATAAGAAATGCCATAGCACCTTTGATGAGCGCCTCGAGCGCTTGTGGGAAGAGGGCTGGGAGGTTCTGCCCCGCACGCTCTACAAGACGCCCGCCGATATCGAGGGCATCAAGCGCTCGGCCGCCATCAACGTGGGCGTGCTCGATTACGTAGGCGAGCACATCGCCGCGGGCATGACCACCAACCAGATCGACCAGATGATCTACGACTACACCGTCGAGCACGGCGGCACGCCGGCCGACCTCAACTACGAGGGCTACCCCAAGAGCGTATGCACCTCGATCAACGACGTGGTCTGTCACGGTATCCCCTGCGATACGGACGTGCTGCACGAGGGCGACATCATCAACGTCGACTGCTCCACGATCCTGGACGGCTACTTTAGTGATTCGAGCCGCATGTTCTGCATCGGCGAGGTCTCTGCCGAGCGCCAGCGCCTGGTCGACGTCACCCGCGCCAGCGTGGAGGCGGGCCTGGCGGCCGTCAAGCCGTGGCTACCGCTCTCCGTTATGGCCGAGGCCGTTCAAAAGACGGTCGAGGACGCCGGCTTTAGCGTGGTGCGCGAGTACGGCGGACACGGCATTGGCAAGGAGTTCCACGAGGACCCGTTTGTGGGCTTTACCACCGAGGCGCCCGATGTGGACACCATCATGGCTCCGGGCATGGTCTTTACCATCGAGCCCATGGTCAACGCCGGAGCACCCGACATCAAGATTAGCAAGGGCGACGGTTGGTGCGTGCGCACCAAGGACGGCAGTGATTCGGCCCAGTGCGAGGTACAGCTCGTGGTGACCGAGGACGGCTACGAGCTGCTGAGCTGGTAGCCGCAGATGCGCCGGATGCTGACGGGCAAACCCGCTTTGCATCCGGCGTTTTATTTGAACGTTTTGCCTGATAAAACCTGCCAAAATAAACCTGTCCTTTTTTGGCAGGCTGAGCGGAGATGACTGCTTGTGAACATCCTGGTTTTGTTGCCTGTCAACGACCGCCATCGTGCGATCCTCGAGTCGAGCGCTCCAGGCGAGGACTTTATCTACACGAGCGCCGACGCCGCCACACGTGAACAGGTCGCCGATGCCGACGTGATCCTGGGCAACATCGACCCTGGCATGCTCACGGCATGCGAGCATCTCCAGCTGTTGCAATTGCAGACCGCCGGCTATGACGATTACTTGGCCGCCGGCACCGTGCCGGCTGAAGCCAAGCTGTCTTGCTCGATCGGCGCCTACGGGCAGGCCGTGAGCGAGCACATGTTTGCCATGGTCCTTTCCATGATGAAGCGTCTGCCCGGCTATCACGATCTGCAGCGCGAGCATCGCTGGAAGGATTTGGGGCCGGTTACCTCGCTCAAAAACGCCAACGTGCTGGTGCTGGGCGCGGGCGATATCGGCGGTCACTTTGCCACACTCTGCCGCAACATGGGCGCGCACGTCCGCGGCATCAAGCGCCATCCACTCGTCTACCCCATTGTGTTTGAGGACATGGACGGCATGGACGCCCTGTCCGAGCGCCTGGCCGAGGCAGACGTTGTCGCGTCCTTTATGCCCAGCACACCCGAGACCCGCGGCCTGGCGAACGCCGAGTTCTTCGCCGCGATGAAACCGGGTGCCTTCTTTGCCAACGGCGGCCGCGGCGACCTTGTGGTCGCCGACGACTTGGTTGCCGCCCTGGAGTCGGGACATCTCGCCGGCGCCGCGGTCGACGTCACCGACCCCGAGCCGCTGCCCGCCACAAGCCCGCTGTGGGATGCGCCCAACATGCTCATCACACCGCACGTCTCTGGCTGGTTCCATCTAGCCGCCACCCTCAACAACGTCGTCGACATTGCCGCGGAGAATCTGCATCACCTGCAGGCCGGCGAGACGCTTCGCTGCTGGATCGAGCACTGATTGTTCCGGCGTTTTACCAAACGCCGGAACCCCTCGACGCTGCGACCCCCATGGGTTCCGCCGTTCTAACGAACGGCGGACCGGTCGACGCTGCGAGCCCGCCGTTTGGCCAATCTGCCGTTCAATTTCAAAGGCGCGACCAGAAGGTCAGCGCCTTTTCATTTCACGGCACCTTGGCTCAAACGGCAGGCTCTCGCTGACTTTTGCTCAACCTGTGGGGTCTTCAAATTGTTAGAGCGTTGCTAAGTAATTTTTTGCGTCTTCTACACTCATTGCTGCGACGGGCGCATGCGAACAGAGCTTGACATCGTTGGTGACCAGTAAATCTGCTTGGGCGCGTATCGCTGCCGCAATGATTAAATCGTCTTCGTAATCGCTATGGAGCTCACGCTGCCTGCTCGCCATCCATATATCGCTCAGGTCACAGGGCACTGGCGTGGCAAGCTGCGAAAGCACGCTAAGACAATCCCATGCAAGCGAAGTCGCTGCCGTAGCGGCATACTGGGAAAGCGAACCGTGCTCTCGCCGATACCATGCCTTATGTTCGCTTGAAATCAAATAGAACAGGTCTTTGGACGATGTCGCCGCATACAGCAAATCCACCTGCGCCGTGCATGCATCGCGTAAAAACTCAATCGCCACCGAACGACCACGTCGTGAGGGAATGAAATAATCGAGCCACACGTTGGTGTCAACCAAGATGCGCTTTGGAGTCTCACTCATAGAGCCAGCTCATCTCCTCGCCATAGCGATCCGCATAGGCATTCCGTTTGAGCTCTTCGTCGTCCGATGGCTGAGCCCTGACCATATCGATTCCCGACTCACGGCAAGCGGCAGCGAACAGCTTCGACCCCTGATCCATGAGCTCGAGCTTACGTTTGGCGGCCTTTTCGCGCTCGCGCTGTTCCGCCCGGGCACGACTGGGCAGCAGGATATCCTCGAGCGCACCGGGGCGATCGGCCAGCGACGCTGCAAGTTGCCAGAGCGCTCGCACCGCTTGGCTCGGCGTCATACCGGCCCTGGAGAGAGCGGCGTCCCCACTCCTTTTAAGATCGGCATCGAGACGCACGTTGATCTGAGCGGCTGTTGTGGTCATGACCCCTCCTTAATACTTCAAAACTATCATAAAACTCTATGGTAGATACGTAAAGCATGTATAGCATTTATAAGCATTAGCCGTGCTCTGTACACAAAAAGCCGCCGAGGCACACTGCACCTCGGCGGCCACGTATCACAGATCTAGTTCGGTTTCACCCTTTGCATTCGCCCAGATGAAACCTGCCAAAATGAACCTGTCCCTTTTTGGTAGGTTTTAGAGCTCCACGCTTTCGGCGCCGTTGATGGTTAGGTTTCGCTCGTAGAAGGCCGTGAGGGCGCGGATGGCGTACATCACGTCGCGCACGCCGCCGGTCTCGTAGCTCGAGTGCATGGCAAGCTGCGGCAGGCCCACGTCCACAGCATGCATGCTCGCCTGTATATTGGACAGATTGCCGAGCGTGGAGCCGCCGGCCATATCGCTCTTGTTGGCGAAGGCCTGCGTGGGCACGTCAGCGTCATCGCAGATGGCCTGGAACACTGCGCGGCTAAAGGCATCGGTGCAGTAGTGCTGATTGGCGGCTTCCTTGATGACGATGCCGCCGTTGAGCACAACCTGATTGCGAGCGTCGCACTTCTCGGCGTGGTTGGGGTGCACAGCATGTGCATTGTCGCAGCTCACGAGCATCGAGGCGGCAAGTGCGCGATGGTACGACTCGTCGTCAAAGCCCAGCGATCCGTTAATGCGTCGCAACGCATCGGCCAAGAACGTCGACATGGCGCCCTGCTTGGTCTCGGAGCCAACCTCCTCGTTATCGAAGCAGCAGAAGACCGAGACATCGTGCGCGTTCTCGGCGCCCAAAAATGCCTGCAGCGAGGTGTAGGCGCAGGCCAGGTCGTCGAGCTTGGGCGTCGAGATAAACTCGTCAGCCCAGCCCCAAATGCGCGCATCCTGACGATTGACCAGGAACAGATCGCGGCCCAGAATCTGCTCGGGCTCAACGTCCAGCTCGTCGGCGATCAGAGCATCAAAGTCGCCCTGCTTAAGATCACCGGCGCTGATAAGCGGGCAAAGGTCGACGGCTCGGTTGGGAGCAAAGGCTTCGTTAACGCCGCGGTTCATGTGGATAGCAAGGCTCGGAATGATAGCGACCTCGCGCTCGGTGGCAAGTAGACGGCTCTCAATACGGTCGCCCTCACGCACCAACACGCGGCCCGCGAGCGCCAGCGGGCGATCGAACCAGGTGTAGTCGATCATGCCGCCGTAGGCCTCGGTGTTCAGGCGCAGCGTCTCGCCCGCGCCGTCAAGCTCAGGCACGGCCTTGACCTTAAACGTCGGCGAATCGCTGTGCGACGCCGTGAGCTGAAAATGATAGTCACCGGCAACGCCGTCCTCGCCCCACGTCGCGGCCAGGTCCTCGCCCACCTTAAAGGCGACAACGCTCGAGGTGTTGCGCTGCGTGTAATAACGCCCGCCCGGCTCGATGTCCCACGCCGCGTTCTCGGGCAGGTAGGTAAAGCCCGCCTCGTCGAGCTCGGCCATAATGGTCGCCGCCGTATGGAACATGCTGGGGCATGCCTCGATAAAGTCGATAAGGTCGTTGGCAGCCTCGATATCGTCGGCCGTCACATGCGCACGCTCGGGCGTTTCCTGATCCGTCATGCTCTCCCCTTTCGCTGGGTTGATGGTCCCCTCCAGCATACCCCGCCACGCCAGCGCCACACTCTTCATTCCGTGCTTAATTCCGCGCCACTCACCAAGTTGAGCCATCATGCCCGCGCTCCTTTTGCGACAATTGCGCTAACAGGACGAGAGGAGCCGTCATGAAGCCACGTAACATTGCCATCACCTGCGGTGTCGCGGGAGTCGCCGTCGGCCTTGCCGCTGCCACCGGTATCGTTTACCACAAGCAAATCAAGTCCGCCGCGTCGCTCAAACGCTTGACCGGCTACGCGGATGGCTATGACCTGTACGCAATCGACATCGCCTACGACTACGATCTCGATCGCATCATCGCCGCTGGCGTGCGCGACGACCAGGCCTACATCGATGCCGTGGTGGCGCAGGTGCTGCCCGGTGTGCCGGCACATGTCCAGGCGCCCCAGTTTGCCTGCAGCGCTTTTGTCGCCGTAGATGCCGAAGGCCGCGTGCGCACCGGTCGCAATTACGACTTTAAGGACGACACCTCGGCGCTGCTGGTGCGCAATCACCCACGCGGCGGCTATGCTTCCATCGGGCTTGCCGCCCTTAACAACCTGGGCGATAACACTCCGCTTGACTCCGTCGCCGGACGCGCCGCGGCGTTGATGGGCCCGTTTGCCCAGCTCGATGGTGTTAACGAATGCGGCGTGTCCATTGCCGTACTCACTCTGGATTCCAAGCCCTGTGACCAGGACACGCAACGTCCCGTCATCAATACCTCGCTCGCCATCCGTCTGGTGCTCGACCGTGCCGCCACCACGCAAGAAGCTGTCGACCTGCTTTCCGCCTACGACATGCACGCCATGGCAGGACGCGATTACCACTTCTTTATCAACGACGCCGCCGGTGACGCGCGCGTAGCAGAGTGGGATCCGCACGATCCGGACCGCGCTTTCAAAGCGACTCCTGTACGCCAGGTTACGAACTTCTACGCCTGCTATGGCAACGAAGTGCTGCCCAACCAAAAGAATGGCGAACTGGGCCATGGTAAAGAGCGCGCCGTCGCAATCGCCGATGTTCTTGACGCCCATGTCGGTGCCCAGGACGAAACAATTGTCTGGGAAGCCCTGCACGCCGCAGCGCAAGAACCCAATCCGGAAGACATCACCAGCAATACGCAATGGTCGGTCGTCTTTGACAATACCGAACCCGCCGCCGCTATTACGCTGCGCCGCCACTGGGGCGACGTCGACGCCTTCGCACTGTAAGGAGCCAGGCCCGTCGGCCTTACGCTCGCCTGACGTTGCTTACATTTCCATACGCTTGAGCTAACACGTTTTACCCCGTATCAACAGTGTGCGGAGGTAAACTTGTGCGCATGTTATAACTTGCCCGGAAGGATTCATCATGCTTAGGATCGGTCTTCTTACCAGTGGCGGCGACTGCCAGGCACTCAACGCCACCATGCGCGGCATTGTCAAAACGCTTATGACCAACAGCGAAGAGCCTATCGAGATCTATGGTTTTGAGGACGGCTACCAGGGCCTTATCTACAGCAGATTCCGTGTCATGACTCCCGCCGATTTTAGCGGCATCCTCACCCGCGGCGGCACCATTCTGGGCACGAGCCGTACGCCGTTCAAGCGCCTGGACACTCCCGAGGCCGACGGCGTCGAGAAGGTGCCGGCGATGGTCCACACCTATCATAAGCTGCAGCTCGACTGCCTGTTTATGCTGGGCGGCAACGGCTCCACCAAGACCGCCAACCGCCTGCGCGAAGAGGGCCTCAACGTTATCGCCCTACCCAAAACCATCGATAACGACACCTGGGGCACCGAGTTGACGTTTGGCTTTACGAGCGCCATCGACGTCGCTACCAAGTGCATCGACGACATCCACACCACCGCGTCGAGTCACGGGCGCGTGTTCGTTATCGAGATCATGGGCCACAAGGTTGGCTGGATCCCGCTGTATGCCGGCGTTGCGGGCGGCGCAGATGTCATCTTGATTCCCGAGATTCCCTACGACATGGATAACGTCATCAAGACCATTGAGCATCGCATGGAGACCGGCAGCCGCTTTACCATCGTGGCCGTCGCCGAGGGCGCTATCTCCAAGGAGGACGCGGCACTGTCCAAGAAGGAGTACAAGAAGAAGCTCGCCGAGCGCACGAGCCCGTCAATCGTGTACGACATCGCCAAGGAGATCGAAGCCAAGACCGGTCGCGAGACCCGCGTCGCCATCCCCGGTCACACGCAGCGCGGTGGCCAGCCCGACGCTCAGGACCGCATCTTTGCGACCCAGTGCGGCGTCGAGGCCGCGCTTGGCTGCCTGCGTGGCGAGTTTGGCTACATGATTGCCCTGCGCGACGACAAAATGTGCCACATGCCGCTCGAGGATGTCGCCGGCAAGCTCAAGTTTGTCGACCCCCAGAGTGATCTGGTGCGCGAGGCCAAGGCGTTGGGCATCAGCTTCGGCGACGAATAGCCTCGGCTGGAACCGCCCCCATCGGAACCCCCAGGGCTTACCTCCCAAATCGTCCTCGGACATGTCAGGACCCCGCCGTGCGCTTCGCGCGGCGGGGTCCTTCCGTCCTGCGGAAAGATTTGGGAGGTAAGCCCTGGGGGCTCCTGCGGTAACTAGGGAGGCCGAGGCTATTCGTCTTCTTGCTGCGGATGCCTAGGGTGGGGTGCAGCGTGCATTTTTGGGAGTTTTCAGCAGCCGTGGGTGCCTGCATACTGGATTTTGGGCGAAAAGCAGGCGCCATGAGCCGCATACTGTAAAAATGAGCGATCCTTGAGGTGCCGAGGGCTCATAATCAAGGCTTTCAACGCGGTTTTGTGCACCCATTCCCGCGCCCGCGGACTCCGGGATGCTGAATACTCCGGGATTTGCACGCCGCCCCCTGGGGTACCCGTGGGCAAAAAGCAACCACCCAGCCGAAATATGCATCCGGCGGGGCGGTTTATGCAGTACAGCGGCTGTGTATGCGCATGTCGCTCAGCGTTCTTGCCGACCGATGCAACGTCGTGCGTAGCCATTAATATCTTCGGTGAAACCGTCAAGGTCGTCGAGCGTGATAACGTTATCGGAAAGCAAGTTGGCTATCTCATAACGCATGGTGCTGCGGCGAATATCGTTCACAAGCACTCCTGAGGACAGCTTGTCCCTATTGATACGCTCTTCTAACGCCCAAAATCTACTGGACGCTTCACTGCCACCGTTCAGTATCTCGATGTACTGGCCGATGAGCATTTCCATATAGCTTTCTTGCCATTTTGGGAGCAGCTCTTTAAACAGCTTCCAGTCGCTTTCAGTTACCTCGCCCATATTGCCTCCGTTCACCAAACAGACTTAGCCATTCGATTTTTATTCTATTTGGTATTTTCGCTCACAGCCGTGGATGAGGGGACCATCGGTCTTCGAGTTCGAGCTTGAATGAATCGTTTGCTACAAAATGCGCCTAATTACTACGATGATTCGAATGCCTTCGACCATGCCGAAAAGGGTGAAAGTAAAACCGCAGGTAGAAAGCTTGCCGATTTTTTAAAAAGATGGGTGTGGTCGACCTCATCGAGTTCATCGTAGTAAATCGGCCTTTTTCTTGGCATGCGGTGAGTTAAATGCCAGCTCCCGTGCTGGAATTGCCCGCCCCATTCGTGAGTTGCGGTGAAATCGGGACTGTTAGACGCTCCAAGGTCCTCAACGGTCCGTATTTCACCGCAACTTGGAAGGGGCGAGCGGCGTTGGCCAAGCATTGCTGACGGGTTGGAACGGCTTAGGCTTGTTTGCGGCGCTTCCATTGCTTTCGGCACCAGCACATGAGTGCCTCTATGAAGGGAATCGTGATGAGGATGACCCATGCGGGATGGGGCTGTGCCAAACAAAGCCACATATAGAGGAACCGGCAATGGCGGCTGTTGCATAGACGACGCCGATCAGCTTGGAGAGATGATGTCGGTCGATAAAGTCGCCCATCGCCTCGTAGACGGGAATCAGAAAGACCAGAAAGAGCCCCATACCCCACGTGCCGCAGATGATGCCGAGCGCGAGATAGGCGAGGACGACAAGTGCAGGAAAGGGAAACTCGTTCCATGCGCGACCGATCTTGGTGTGGAAATGCTTGCCATGATGGTCGAGCTTGTCGTGTGCCTCTTTCCAGCTGGAAAACGTCTCGCCGTCGATGGTGACGGTGCCGTCGGCATTGGTATGTACGCTGTGTCCATCGTCCTCTAGCGTATCGATATGCAATCCGCCCGGCCCCACATGGA
The DNA here is from genome assembly GCA_958423535.1 of uncultured Collinsella sp. Taxonomy (GTDB): domain Bacteria; phylum Actinomycetota; class Coriobacteriia; order Coriobacteriales; family Coriobacteriaceae; genus Collinsella. The sequence continues at coordinate 10,505 of CATZRJ010000035.1, read as the reverse complement.
CCTCTTCACCCTTGCGCTCGTTAGCCACGTGGATGCCGCTCCAACCAACATGAACCTCTTCACCTTTGTTGGGGTCGACAACGTGAATGCCGCGTGCAAGGGAAATGTCGACAAGTGGCTTGCCGTCAGGATCCACGTGCTCGGTAGAAGACTCGGCGCCTTCAGACTCGCCTGAATTATTGGCGTCAACGTCATCGTCGGCCGAGGTGTCGACATCGCTAGCCGCTTCCCCATATAGCAACTCATCCAGTGACACGCCATACAGCGCGGCGAGTGCAATAAGGTTATCGGTATCGGGCGAGGATTCGCTGCGTTCCCATTTGCTGACAGCTTGGCGGCTTACGCCCAACTGGGCAGCAAGAGCCTCCTGGGAAAGACCGGCAGCTCTGCGGCGATCGACGAGGCGCTATGCCATCGCAAGATCCATAGTGGTTCCTTTCATGTGGCGACCGTAATCGAATGAGCCGAGTATGCCGAGAATAACCGGTAGCGACCACCATTTCTAGTTAGAATCTGCCCCAACCCTACCGCAACTACGAGTAGCAACCCCCTAATGGCCTGCCATTTCATGACAAATGTTAGTACGCATAACAGCCAAGAGCCCTCTCAATACGTTGCGGTGGAATAGTTCCTGTTTCATGGCTCTGCTATGCCAAACAGGAACTATTCCACCGCAACTTACTATCAGGCCACGCACCCGCAGAGTAGCTACGGGTGCCTAGGGTAGGATGCGGCGTGCATTTTTGGGAGTTTTCAGCAGCCGAGGGTGCCTGCATACTGGATTTTGGGCGAAAGGCGGGCGCTATGGGTCGCGTTCTGTAAAAAATGGCCAGCTCTTGAGGCGTTGGGGCTCAGAATCAGGGCTTCCAGCGCTGTTTTGTGCGTCCGATCCCGCGCCCGCGGACTCCGGGATGCTGAAAACTCCAGAATTTGCACGCCGCCCCCTGGGGTACCTGCAGGCAAAAAGCAACCGCCCCGCCGAAATATGCAATCGGCGGGGCGGTTTATACAAAAAGGCGGTTGTGGACGCGTCAACGGCTCGCTAGAACTTGAATCCCAGAACAGGCTACTCAGCGCTCTTGAGGGCCCCGACCATGTCGATCTTGTTGAGGGTACGATTGGTGGCGAGGTTGACGATAAACGTAAAGCCAAAGGCCAGCAGCACAGATAGCACGTAGCTTAGCGGCTCGACCTCGACGTCAAAGTACAGCGACGGCATCTGCAAAATGTACGTAAAACTCTCGGCCAGCAAGCCGCCCAGCGGCACGCCCAGCGCAGCGCCAATCGCCGTGAGGATCAACGTCTCCTTGTTGACGTAATGGTGCACCTCACCGCGACGGAAGCCCAACACCTTAATGGTCGCCAGCTCGCGCTCGCGCTCGGAGATATTCGTGTTGGACAGCGTAAACACCACCACAAACGATAGGCACGCCGCCATGAAGGTCACGAGCACCACGACCGAATTGATAATCGTAAAGTTCGCCTCATAGTTTTCCCAATGCTCGGCCGTACTCGAAATCGTAAGCCAACCGTCACTCTTAAGATTCTTGCTAAACGCAATCTGGTCGGCCGACGAGCCCTTAAGCAGCACAAAGACGCCGTTAAGACGTGCGCTTCGACCGAACGCACGCTCATAGGTGCCCTGCGTCATGTAAAGCGTGTTGCCCAGATAGTTAAGCGAAATGTCGCTGACTTTGACCTTGGCAACATTGAGCGACGAATCCTGGACGTGAGCCGTATCGCCCGGCTGAATCCCCAGCACCAGCTGTGAACTTTTGCTCAGATACACGTCTCCGTCACGCAAAGGCAGCGGTTCTTTGGACTCATCCTCCAGACGCACGTAATCGCCCAAGTCACTCGTGCGGTTATCGGGCACCACGATCAGCTGCACGGTCTCGCTCTTGCCGCCAAACGTAAAGGTGACGTTGTCGGTCATAATCGGCAGGGTCGAGGTCACGGTCACGTTGAAATCATTGGCCACGCTGCGCTCATCCAATGCCGCGCACGTCTGCGAAAAATCGTCGGGATTGGCGACCGCCAGCAGGTCGTAGCGCGTGATATGCCCGTACTGTTTGGGCGAAAGCGCCACCGACGTGTCGCGAATGCCCATACCGCAGATCACAAGCGCCGTGCAGCCGGCGATACCGAAGATGGTCATAAAGGCGCGCTTTTTGTAGCGGAACAGGTTACGTGCTGCCACCTTGTTCAAAAAGCCCATGCGGCGCCAGATAAAGCCGATGCGCTCAAGCAAGATGCGAGAGCCGGCGCGTGGGGCCTTGGGACGCATGAGCGAGGCCGGGGTCTCGGCCATCTCGTGGCGGCAGGCGATAATCGTAGCGCCCACCACGCCCACGGCAAACAGCGCCACCGAGACGATTGAGGACACGATGTCGTACGAGAGCAGCATCTGGGGCAGCGAGTACATGTCGTCGAACACCGTAAACAGGAACAGCGGCAGGCCCACAAATCCGATGATGTTGCCGAGCACGCCGCCGATCAGACATGCCCACAGCGCATAGTCCACGTATTTGGACAGGATGCGCTCGCGTGAATAGCCAAGCGCCTTGTACAGGCCAATAAGCGTGCGCTCCTCCTCGACCATGCGCGTGGCGGTGGTAAGACTGATGAGCACAGCGACGACAAAGAAGATAAATGGGAAAACCGTGGCGATGGCCTCGATCGAAGAACTGTCGCTCTCGACGCTCGAGTAGCTTGCGATGTTACCGCGGTCCTGAATGTACCAGGTGCATTCGCCCAGATCGGAAAGCTCGGCGCGGGCATCGGCAAAATGCTGGTCGGCGGCGGCGCGGCGCTGGTCCAACTCGGCCTGAGCCTGGACGCGCTCCTCGCTGCCCTCGGCCATACGGTTGATGTTATCCTGCTCGATCCCAAAGAGCATGGCGGCCTGACGCTCGGCCGTATCCAAGCTTGTCGGCGTGTCAACCGTCAACTCCTGGACGCGCGCCTTCTCACGCTCCTCGCGGATCTTCTCGATGTTGCCTTTGACCTCGTTGATCTTTGTCGTGTAGGCATCTGAATAGGAGTTAAGACTCTTGGCTCCCTCGACGATCACGTGGACTGCGGAGTAGGAAGAAGATGTCGCGGCATCTTCGCTCACATAAAACTTATAGTCCGCAGCCGAAGCAGCGCGAAAGGCGTTGACTGTCGAGTCGGAGCTCACGTCGGTAGGATCGAGGACCTCGGCCGTAATGGTGTAATCGCCCGCGGCAAACTGATCCTTGGCACTTTGGTTGGACGAGCTCGCGTCATTGGCGGCAAAACTCACCGTATCGCCGAGCTTTTTGCCCGAAGCCTTCAGGAACTTCGAAGTCACCGCGACCTCATCGGCGCTCTCGGGCAAATCGCCGTTCACGAGCACTGGCTGATCGATGTTCTCCTTGGAGAGACTTTGCACGACCACGCGCTCGCGCGTTGTGCCCACGGCGGTGTAGGCGGTCTCGGTGTAGATGCCCTCGGCCGTCTCGACGCCGTCGACCTCTTGGATAGCCGCAAGATCGTCACGCGTAAGGCCATAGGTCGACTGCACGTTAATGTCATAGACATTCTGCTGGTCAAAATAGGCGTCGACCGAATCGCACAAATCCTCGCAGCCCGCCTTAAGGCCGCACATCACGCTCACGCCAAGCGCAGTGATGACCACGATAGATAGGAAGCGCTTAAGACTGCCCCGAATCGTGCGGTAGATGCCACGGCGAAAAACCGTCGGCACCATATCGTTTGAGCTTTGAGCGGTACGGTAGGTCGCGAACTCCCGGTCGCGGCCCGCGTGCTCCGTATCGTGGTTTTGGCTGTTTTGGCAATCTTGGTCCATGGGCGCTACCACTCGATCGTCTCGATAGGCACGGGATTTTGCTGGACCGTCTCGCTCTCCACGCGGCCGCTCTTAAAGCGGATCAGGCGATCGGCCATGGGCGCCAGCGCGGAGTTGTGCGTGATGATGATGACCGTAATGCCCTGCTTGCGGCAGGTATCCTGCAGCAGCTGCAGGATCTGCTTGCCGGTTTTATAGTCGAGCGCGCCCGTGGGCTCGTCGCACAGGAGCAGCTTGGGGTTCTTTGCCAGTGCGCGGGCGATGGACACGCGCTGCTGCTCGCCGCCCGAAAGCTGCGCGGGGAAGTTGGCGAGGCGCTCGCCCAGGCCAACCTGGCGAAGCGTCTGTTCGGCATCAAGCGAATCGGGGCAGATCTGAGCTGCGAGCTCAACGTTTTCGAGGGCCGTCAGGTTGGGAACCAGATTGTAGAACTGGAAGACAAAACCGACGTCTGCGCGGCGGTATTCCACAAGCTGCGCCTCGTTGGCAGAGCTCACGTCGCGCCCGTCCACCGTCACGGTGCCGGAGGTCGCCGTATCCATGCCGCCCAGAATGTTGAGCGCCGTGGTCTTGCCGGCACCCGAAGCACCCAGAATGATGGCGAGCTCGCCGCGCTCGACCGTAAAGCTCGCGCCGTCGAGCGCATGAATGCGGGCGTCGCCCTCGCCGTATGCTTTGATGACGTCTTTGAATTCGATATAGGCCATCGATTAATTCCCATCTGGTCGGATAACTCTTTAGTATTACCCATTTCCCACCGACCAAAAAGGGACAGGTTTATTTTGGCAGGTTTTATATGGGGAAACGGCAGCTATAGATGAGGCTACGGGGAGGCAGAGACATCATCGACGGGGTCAGGCCGACCGCCAAACACAACGCACGCATCTCTATCTGTCAGCCAAATCATTCGAACAGCTGTTCGTTTCTATGATATGATTCCGCTATCTAAGCAGGCCAATACGCAGAAAGGCGCCAACATGGCGTTCGACTTTAAGAAGGAATGCAAGGAGCTCTACAAACCTGCAAGCAAGCCGAGCATCGTAACTGTCCCGCCATTCAATCTCAGGGCGGGATTCAGTCGGGATTCAGTTTCAACAAACGGCATCATCCGGTAACCGATATGTAAGGCTGTATAAATCATTTCCATTTGCCTAACAAAATGACCGCTCGGCTAACAAGCTCGGCCCATGTCCTCACGCGATGGTACTGTTCTCTAGAGTTCTTATTAGAGAGGGGTGCTCCATGGAGATCACCATCAATCGCGAAATTGGGAAGCTCGGACTTCCCAGGCATCTTGTGCTTGGCATGGATCCAGGAATTGCAAGCTGCGGATTCGCACTTATCGACACAGCCAATCATGAAATCCTGGATTTGGGCGTCAGATTATTTGACTCTCCAACTCATCCTAAAACGGGCCAAAGTCTTGCGGTTATTCGCAGGGGCTTCCGCTCTACCCGTCGAAACATTGACCGTACCCAGGCGCGCCTGAAGCACTGTCTCCAAGTCCTCAAGGCTTATGGCCTCATTCCCCAAGACGCCACCAAAGAGTACTTCCACACCACAAAAGGCGACAAGCAGCCGCTCAAGCTTCGCGTTGATGGACTTGACCGCCTGCTCAACGATCGCGAGTGGGCACTAGTCCTTTACTCCCTCTGCAAGCGCCGTGGATACATCCCCCACGGAGAAGGCAATCAGGATAAATCAAGCGAAGGCGGCAAGGTTCTATCTGCCCTTGCGGCCAACAAGGAAGCAATTGCGGAGACCTCGTGCCGCACCGTTGGCGAATGGCTCGCTCAGCAGCCTCAAAGTCGCAATCGTGGCGGCAATTACGACAAGTGTGTAACGCACGCCCAGCTTATCGAAGAAACTCATATCCTATTTGATGCTCAACGCTCCTTTGGCTCCAAATACGCTTCGCCGGAATTTGAGGCCGCATATATCGAGGTTTGCGATTGGGAGCGTTCGCGCAAAGACTTCGACCGCCGCACGTACGACCTCGTCGGACACTGCTCATATTTCCCAACAGAAAAACGAGCTGCACGCTGCACGCTTACGAGCGAACTCGTTTCAGCCTATGGCGCACTCGGCAACATCACCATCATCCACGAAAACGGGACCTCTCGCGCCCTGAGCGCAACGGAGCGCGATGAATGCATTGCAATCCTGTTCTCGTGCGAGCCAATTCGAGGCAACAAAGATTGTGCTGTTAAATTCGGCGCCCTCCGAAAAGCGCTCGACCTTAGTTCCGGCGATTACTTTAAGGGAGTTCCAGCTGCCGACGAAAAAACGCGCGAGGTGTACAAGCCCAAGGGATGGCGCGTGCTCCGCAATACCCTCAATGCAGCCAACCCCATTCTCCTGCAGCGTTTGCGCGATGACCGCAATCTCGCCGATGCCGTTATGGAGGCGGTGGCATACTCTTCAGCCCTCCCCGTACTCCAAGAGCAGCTTCAGGGGCTACCGCTTTCGGAAGCGGAGATCGAGGCGCTTTGTAGGCTTCCCTATTCATCCAAAGCTCTTAACGGCTATGGCAACCGTTCCAAAAAAGCACTCGACATGCTGCTCGATTGCCTCGAGGAGCCCGAGGTCCTCAACCTTACGCAGGCCGAAAATGACTGTGGCCTGCTGGGACTTCGCATCGCTGGCGCCCAGCTCGAGCGCTCCGATCGCCTGATGCCCTATGAGACCTGGATCGAACGTACCGGTCGAACAAATAACAATCCCGTCGTCATTCGCGCCATGTCGCAAATGCGAAAAGTGGTCAACGCCATCTGCCGCAAGTGGGGCGTGCCAAACGAAATCCACGTTGAGCTTGATCGAGAGCTCAGGTTGCCTCAGCGCGCAAAAGACGAGATTGCCAAGGCCAATAAGAAGAACGAGAAAAATCGCGAGCGCATTGCCGGGCAAATCGCTGAGCTGCGTGGCTGCACGGCAGATGAGGTCACGGGCAAACAGATAGAGAAGTACCGCCTGTGGGAAGAGCAGGAATGCTTCGACCTTTACACGGGCGCTAAAATCGAAGTCGATCGCCTAATTAGCGACGACACCTACACGCAGATTGACCACATCCTGCCGTTCTCTCGCACGGGAGAAAACTCGCGCAACAATAAAGTCCTGGTCCTCGCCAAAAGCAATCAGGATAAACGCGAACAGACACCTTACGAATGGATGTCCCACGACGGTGCGCCTTCATGGGATGCTTTTGAGCGTCGCGTTCAGGAAAACCAGAAACTCAGCCGTCGCAAAAAGAACTTCCTGCTGGAAAAAGACCTTGATACCAAGGAAGGCGAATTCTTAGCACGCAGCTTCACCGACACCGCCTATATGTCGCGAGAAGTATGCGCTTACCTCGCCGACTGCCTGCTGTTCCCCGATGATGGCGCAAAGGCACATGTTGTTCCTACCACTGGCAGAGCGACCGCATGGCTGCGTCGCAGGTGGGGGCTTAACTTTGGTTCGAATGGCGAAAAAGACCGCTCGGACGATCGTCACCATGCCACCGATGCTTGTGTGATTGCAGCATGTAGTCGAAGCCTCGTGATTAAAACCGCTCGAATCAACCAAGAGACACACTGGAGCATAACCAGAGGTATGAACGAGACCCAACGCCGCGATGCCATCATGAAGGCTCTCGAAAGTGTTATGCCCTGGGAAACCTTTGCGAACGAAGTACGCGCGGCGCACGATTTCGTCGTACCCACCCGCTTTGTTCCGCGTAAGGGAAAGGGCGAGTTGTTCGAGCAGACGGTCTATCGCTATGCCGGCGTTAATGCACAGGGCAAAGACATTGCTCGCAAGGCGAGCTCCGATAAGGACATCGTCATGGGCAACGCCGTTGTGTCGGCAGACGAGAAGTCGGTCATCAAGGTGAGCGAAATGCTGTGTCTGAGGCTCTGGCATGACCCGGAGGCCAAGAAGGGGCAGGGCGCTTGGTACGCAGACCCCGTCTATAAGGCGGATATTCCTGCACTTAAGGATGGGACGTATGTGCCCAGGATTGCGAAGCAAAAATATGGGCGGAAGGTCTGGAAAGCCGTTCCCAATAGCGCTTTAACTCAAAAACCACTCGAAATATATCTGGGTGACCTCATTAAAGTCGGGGATAAGCTCGGTCGCTACAATGGCTACAACATTGCAACGGCCAATTGGTCCTTTGTTGACGCTCTCACGAAAAAGGAGATTGCATTCCCCTCGGTTGGAATGCTCTCAAACGAATTGCAACCGATAATTATTCGCGAGAGCATTCTCGATAATTAAGGCCAATAGGGGCGATTTAACTTCCAAAAATCGCCCCTTCCCGATATGCGTTTACCTATTTCCAATTTCCACATTACAGCAATGTTTATGACGGGGTCTTCTGGCTGTAGCGAATCGCCTTACACATACATCCTTCCGAAGGCAATAGACTTAGCTTAGCAAAATGTCCCCTGATTGCCTGACCTTGAGCACGCACCCTTCCCCAAGGTGATACGCTCGCAGTACGTTTGCCATGAATGTTATAGCGGTCTTGAGCACACGCCCTTCCCCAAGGTGATACGCTTATCTCATTGACGTACCATCCACACCAAGTGTCTTGAGCACGCGCCCTTCCCCAAGGTGATACGCTGAGCTCGAGGAGCTCAAAGCCAAGCCGGCAGTCTTGAGCACGCGCCCTTCCCCAAGGTGATACGCTGTCGGTTGAGTCGAGGTCGAGTTCCTTGGAGTCTTGAGCACGCGCCCTTCCCCAAGGTGATACGCTGTCAATGACGTACCTTATATAGTTAGTAATGTCTTGAGCACGCGCCCTTCCCCAAGGTGATACGCTCTAGAGTGTTTTGATGGCGAGTGCCGCCATGTCTTGAGCACGCGCCCTTCCCCAAGGTGATACGCTTGCCGTGTCGTTCCGTCTCGTGTTCCTATATGTCTTGAGCACGCGCCCTTCCCCAAGGTGATACGCTAGCAGGCGGGCGATTTTCTTCGACGCTTTCGTCTTGAGCACGCGCCCTTCCCCAAGGTGATACGCTGCGGGCGGGATGCGTGCGCCGTTTTTGTCAGTCTTGAGCACGCGCCCTTCCCCAAGGTGATACGCTTACCAATGATGTAACAGTCACCTATTCTCAGTCTTGAGCACGCGCCCTTCCCCAAGGTGATACGCTCAAATGCAATACGACTAGATAGGACTAGAGGTCTTGAGCACGCGCCCTTCCCCAAGGTGATACGCTACCGAGGACGCCGACGAGGACACCGAGCCAGTCTTGAGCACGCGCCCTTCCCCAAGGTGATACGCTCGCGAGTGGGCGAAACATGGCGTAACAAATGTCTTGAGCACGCGCCCTTCCCCAAGGTGATACGCTAAAGACTATCATGTACAAGCGTGATACCGTGTCTTGAGCACGCGCCCTTCCCCAAGGTGATACGCTTGGGTGCTTGCCTGTTTTGGCGTTGTCGCTGGTCTTGAGCACGCGCCCTTCCCCAAGGTGATACGCTCGTGACTGACGCCACGCTGTCCATCGACCAGTCTTGAGCACGCGCCCTTCCCCAAGGTGATACGCTGCTGCCCCAACGCATCGAGCAGGAACGTGGGTCTTGAGCACGCGCCCTTCCCCAAGGTGATACGCTATCGCAAAGTATGACGGCAAGCAGGCTACTGTCTTGAGCACGCGCCCTTCCCCAAGGTGATACGCTCATAACTGAAAGAAAGTACAGTCCTACTGTGTCTTGAGCACGCGCCCTTCCCCAAGGTGATACGCTCTCTCAACACCATCGCCGACAACTGGCACAGTCTTGAGCACGCGCCCTTCCCCAAGGTGATACGCTATCCATCATTCTATAGTTTGGAGCTATTATGTCTTGAGCACGCGCCCTTCCCCAAGGTGATACGCTTACGGCGGACTTCGAGACCACCACGGATATGTCTTGAGCACGCGCCCTTCCCCAAGGTGATACGCTCATGACTGTGTTCTTGTTGTACAGTGTGAAGTCTTGAGCACGCGCCCTTCCCCAAGGTGATACGCTGTATCGTATGCTATCGACTGTCTGATAAGTGTCTTGAGCACGCGCCCTTCCCCAAGGTGATACGCTATGAAGGACGGCGGCTCCATCAAGGGCGCAGTCTTGAGCACGCGCCCTTCCCCAAGGTGATACGCTCAGCTTGCTGCCGAATTGCGAGGCCGCTGAGTCTTGAGCACGCGCCCTTCCCCAAGGTGATACGCTAATGCGAAGCATTTCAATGTCTGAAGTTCCGTCTTGAGCACGCGCCCTTCCCCAAGGTGATACGCTAGACGACGGTCTGGAGTTCGACATCGACAAGTCTTGAGCACGCGCCCTTCCCCAAGGTGATACGCTTTATTCAACTACATCTTGACGCTGCAGTCGGTCTTGAGCACGCGCCCTTCCCCAAGGTGATACGCTCGACTTGTCGTCGCGTACCTCGTCCCATCTGTCTTGAGCACGCGCCCTTCCCCAAGGTGATACGCTGGAGAAGTGCGGGAAGTACTTCAGTCTTGAGTCTTGAGCACGCGCCCTTCCCCAAGGTGATACGCTTCTCCAGCGCGATTTCCTGCGGAAGCTCGGGTCTTGAGCACGCGCCCTTCCCCAAGGTGATACGCTCATCTCCTGCGGCGAGGAGATCCTCGTCTTGGTCTTGAGCACGCGCCCTTCCCCAAGGTGATACGCTATGTGCGCACAGAAAAGC
>CATZRJ010000034.1 GCA_958423535.1 uncultured Collinsella sp. | reverse complement strand
TGAGCGTAGGGTGCGCGTCGACGATTTCGTGGACGCGCTTCGACACATCAGCCGTAGCCGAGATGGGGCAGACCACCAAAAGGATAATCCTCGGAATGTCGCGCACCTGCTCGAGCGAGGCCAGGCAGCGGTCGAGCTCGGGATTGGTGGCGTTGAGCTTCGTCGAGTGGTCATAGACGCCGGGAGCGTTTGCATGGGCCTCGTCGTCTGCCCAATATGTTGGAATCACAACCGTGGCGTTCATGCCTTCCCTCCCTGCAACACAAAAACGGGGCGCCGCCAAACACAGGCGACGCCCCGCGACCTAGCTGATTCCATCATACCCACTTGGGCAAATCATTGCTCGCAAGTCGCAATGTTTATTGCGGATAACCCCAAAAGAGTACCGCGGACAGGCCCAATAGCCGCTCGCTCCTATGCGGTCTGCTCTGCCGCCTGAGTCATGCGGGACAGGCGAACCAGCAGCATAAAGCCAACGATCAGCAGCACGCCAATGGAAAGGACGCCCAGCGACGGGTTGCCGGTCAGCGAGGTGACGACCGACACTAGGAAGGTGCCCATGACGCTTGCATAACGACCAAAGATGTCAAAGAAGCCGTAGTACTCGTTGGATTTTTCCTTAGGGATAATGCGGCCAAAGTAGCTACGGCTGAGCGCTTGCACGCCGCCCTGGAACAGGCCGACCATAATGGCAAGCACCCAGAACTCGAAGGCGGTCTTTAGGAAGAATGCGGCGAACAGCACAATGCCCATGTAGGCGGCGACCGCCACCAGGATCATGTTGAGCGTGCCCACGCGTCCGGCGAGCTTGCCGTAGATGATGGCGGACGGAAAGGCCACGAACTGGGTAACGAGCAGCGCCAGCACCAGCTGCGTAGAATCGATGCCCAAAGCCGAGCCGTAGCTGGTAGCCATGGAAATGACCGTGTGGACGCCATCGATATAGAAGAAGAACGCGATCATGTAGACCAGCACGGTCTTGTTGTGGGCGATCTCGCGCATGGTGTGTCCGACCTCGGAGAACACACCGCCCACGATGTGGCCGATGGTGTCCTCGGGACCGCGCTCGCGACCGTACTTTTGCTTATAGGTGCGAATGAGCGGCAGGGTAAAGATGAGCCACCAGGCACCAGTGATGATAAACGACAGACGCGTTGCCAGCATGGTAGGGACGCCAAGAGCGGGGCCACCCATGATGAGCGCCAGGCAGATGACGAACGGCACGGTGGAACCGATGTAGCCCCAGGCATAGCCCGAGCTGGACACGGCGTCCATGCGCTCGTCGGTGGTAATGTCGGGCAGCATGGCGTCGTAGAACGTCATAGAAGAGTTAAGGCCGATGGTGCACAGCACGTACACGGTCAAAAATGCCATGGCGGACATTGGGATAGCCTGCGCCAGGCAAAGCACCAGGCCCGTGAGGAAGAAGCCCAAGAAGAACTTGATCTTGTTGCCGGCGTAGTCGGCAAGCGCGCCCAGAATGGGCATGAGCATGGCGATGACCAGCGAGGCGATCGTCTGTGCATTGCCCCAGGCGACCACCAGGTCGGCCGAAGAAGCGCCGGTATTGATGGCGTTAAAGTAAATGGGCACCACCGAGGTATTGAGCAGCACGAGGGCCGAATTGCCCACATCATACATAACCCAGTTACGCTCGAGCTTGGTGTATTTCATGGACAGGGACCCTTCGTATTCGCCCGATATGCAGTTAGTTCATCGTACCCCAATTGTCCAGAACCGCCGGTAAGGATTCGGCAAAGGGGCACGCACGGGCCCTATTCCTCGCGGTCGAACTCCTCATCGGCATTGAGCACGCGACCGCTGTAGTTGACGTGACTGGTCACGGCATCCATGTCACCGGTCTCGATAAAACGTGCGACCGTGCACTCGTAATCGACCAGCGCGCGATCAAAGACCTCGGGGAAACTCTCGTTCGAGACCTCGTCGGTAAAGGGATTCTTCCATGTCAGATGGCCCAGGTTACCGGTGCGCTCGGGCAGCTCCGTCGTCACGCGATGGGCAAGGCCGTCGAGCAGCGAGTAGTCGTGCACCAAGCCCTCAACCAGCGAGATCGCGCGCGTCTTTGCGGAGCCGGCCGGCTCAATCGCGCGGTAAAGTCGCTGCATATTGGCAACGGCAGCACCGTACTCCCCCGCCGGAATGTCAATGCCGTACACGCGTCCGGCAACATAGCTCATCAGCACGCCGGCCACGCGATTGATGCGATCGGTGGTGACGATCTCGCCCGCCGGCGGGTAATCGTCAACCGTAGCGCCATCGCGTTTAAGCTGCAGCATCAGCACATCCAGGTCGCTCTCGATCACGGCATGGACCTGACTGCTCGAATCCTCAAGCTCTGAATCGGACTCGACAATGCCAAACTGCTGCTCATAGACAAAGGGATGGGCGTTGCGGTCGAGCACGTAATGAGACAGCAGGCCCAGCGCAAAGGCACGACCCAAGCTGGCGTCGCGCGGCAGCAGATGCGACACGCCGTCGCGCAGGCACGAGAACTGGCGCGACATGCGCGAGCGGTGCATGACCTGAGCAAGCAACATACAGTCGGAAATGCGCGGCGTGAGCATGTGGAAGAAAAACGGGTCGGGACCTTGGTTTCCCAGGATAAAGGCGATGCGCTCCTCGTCGGACGTAATAACGCCCTGCGGAAGACGGTCGATGCTTTCCTCGCCAAACAGATGATGCGTAATGAGCGCGGGCATAATGATCCTTTCGATTTCATTCGATGTCACCCATTATGCCCACCGCACGGTCATGCCAAACCTGCGGTGGTAAACGGCGCATCGCATGCTGTATGCGACGACCATTCCCCTTCGCCGCAAAAACAGAATGAAAGCTTAATATCATCCCGCTCGTGCGCCGAAGCAACTGTTTGCCCGTCGATGCGGTAAGGCATTAATGGTCTACTATTTCAATACACGCGTCTTCATGCTGTATCAATGAGAAGATCACGTATATCGCAAAGCAGTTCAAGCAACCCGGCGTCGTTCGGAGGCATCCATGATTACCGTTGCCGACATTTTGGCCTTACCGGCATTCGAGCGGATTGATTTAGTCGCACCCATCGAAGATGCCGGGGAGCACCGCGTCTACAACGTTGGTATCTTAGACTGCCCTCCTTCAATCAACGACTACAGCGCATACATGCCCGGCGAGTTCATTCTCACCAATCTTGGTTTTTGCTATGAAGACCCCGACCTATCCGACGCGTCGCTCATTGCCATGATTGAAAGGCGTGTCGCAGCCATTGCCGTTAAACGTGTGTACTCGCCATGTTTTACCGATGCAGTCGCCCAAGCAAGTGTACGCATGGGCGTCCCGGTATATCTCTATTCCGGCGCTTACCATGAGCGCGTCGCATTCGAGTCGCTCAACCTCTTGCAGCGCGATCTCGACGCATCCGACAAAAGCGACGCAGTCGACACGCTCCTATCGGGAAAGCCAAAAGCCCAAGTAAGACAAGAGATCAACAAGTTGGCGGGCCTTACCGGATCGACGATGCGCTGCATTGCCATCTCTGCCGAAAAAGATGATCGCTGCTCACTGTACGCAATTCAAGACACCCTCAACGATTTTCTGGACTCGTTTCGACAGCGACACGAGGATGTCCAAAACGCATGCGCGTTTCGCTACCACGATGCGCTGCTCGTTTTCGTCTCGTATGCCACCGATAAACAGCACGAGGGCGTCTTCTGTGACCTAGAAAATGCCATTCGAGGAGTTGGCGTCAACTACTGCGGCATAGGCGACCTGGTGCCCCTCGGCGAGGCAGATATCTCCATTCGTCAGGCAACAATCCTTCTCAATGAAGCCCATCTGAGCGGAACGCGCAGACTTGAGTGGTCGGATCTGTCCATGGGCGCCTTCTCCTATGCAGCGCAGACCAACCCCATGTTCGAGCGCACCGCGCAAGGTTTTCGCCACCGCATCGAAAGCTACGACACACAAAACTCTACCGAACTGGTCCAAACGGCACGTGCCTTTGTGCACTGCAGCGGCGACATCATCGACACCGCCGATCGCCTACACCAACACCCCAACACCGTCCGATATCGGTTGCGGCGTATTCGAGCACTCCTCGACATGGGCGATTCACACGACCGCGAGCTGCTCGTATTCCTTTCCCTCACTTTCCTCAGCAGATAGTGCGAGTTAACTCGAATCGTCATTTTTCACAAAACAACTCCGAATACGCTCGGACAATTGGCCTTGCAAGCCGCCAATTGCTCACGAATAACAATTCATTTGTAAAAAATAACAAATAGACCCCCGGAAGGCTTTGAGTTGGTACCAAACACATGGCATCTGGGTGCTCCTAGACTTTGAGTCATGGTTTCGGCGTGCCGCTGCACCGGCGCCCGACTACAGGTATCGATGCCCCATCCGGGGCGAACGAAACGCCTGACCTGTCTGGAGGGGCCCACGTGCGGGGCGTCCGTCGGGGGTAGGCAAGAACCGACGAAAGGAAACATGACTATGACTGATTCGGTTTTCCAGGGTCGCCACCTGCTCTCCACGAGGGACTACACCAGGGACGAGCTCATGTGGCTCATCGGCTTCGCCGAGCACCTCAAGGACCTCAAGAAGCAGAACGTCCCGCACCGCTACCTCGAGGGCAAGAACGTCGCGCTGCTCTTCGAGAAGACCTCCACCCGCACCCGCGCAGCCTTCACCACCGCCTGCATCGACCTGGGCGCCCACCCCGAGTACCTGGGCAAGGGCGACATCCAGCTGGGCAAGAAGGAGACGGTCCTCGACACCGCCAAGGTGCTCGGCTCCATGTTCGACGCCATCGAGTTCCGCGGCTTCAAGCAGGAGCACGTCGAGCAGCTCGCCGAGCACTCCGGCGTGCCCGTCTGGAACGGCCTCACTGACCGCGAGCACCCCACGCAGATGCTCGCCGACTTCATGACCATCAAGGAGCACTTCGGCAGGCTCGAGGGCCTCACGCTCGCCTACTGCGGCCAGGGTCGCAACAACGTCCAGAACTCCCTGATGATCACCTCCGCCATCCTCGGTGTGAACTACGTCAACGCCACCCCCAAGGAGCTCGAGCCCGACCCCGAGATCGTCGCCCTCGCGCAGAAGTTCGCCGCCGAGTCCGGCGCGACCATCCGCGTCACCAACGACCCCGTGGACGCCGTCCGCGGCGCCGACGCCGTCTACACTAACGTCTGGGCGGCCATGGGCGAGGAGTCCCAGTTCGCCGAGCGCGTCCGCCTGATGTCCCCGTTCCAGGTCAACGCCGAGCTCGTCTCCCACATCGAGAACCCCGACTGGATCTTCCTGCACTGCCTCCCGGCCTTCCACAACGCCGAGACCGAGTACGCCGCCAAGATCAAGGAGGAGCACGGCATCGAAGCCATGGAGTGCACCGACGACGTGATCTACAGCGAGCACTCCCGCTGCTTCGAGGAGGCCGAGAACCGCATGCACACCATCAAGGCCATCATGGCCGCGACCCTCGGCAACCTCTACATCCCGCGCGTCTAACCGCGCCACGGACCGACCGCACGCCGCGGCCCGCCCCTCCGGGCCGCGGCGCCTCACGTAAGGAAATACACCATGGCTGAAGAAATCAAGGAAAAGCCGGCGAGGAAGAAATTCCAGATGCCGAACACCTATGTGATCCTGTTCGCCGTCATCGCCTTCATCGCCCTCCTGACCTGGTTCGTCCCCGGCGGAGCCTACGAGCTCTCCGAGGGCGGCGACGCCATCGCCGGCACCTACCACGTGGTCGAGAGCAACCCCCAGGGCCTCTGGGACATCTTCATGGCCCCCATCACCGGCATGCTCGGCGGTGGCACGGTCTCCGGCGCCATTTCGATCTCCCTCACCATCATGCTGTTCGGCAGCTTACTCGAGATGATGGATCGCACCTGCGCGCTCAAGACGGCCATCAAGCGCATCACTATCGCCAATCAGAACAACATGCATGCGCTGATCGCCATCCTCGTTATCCTGATGGCGTTCTTCGGTACGCTCGAAGGCGCCTATGAGGAAGGCATCGTCTACTTCCTGATGTTCGTGCCCGTCATCCTGGCCCTCGGCCTCGATACGGTCACCGCGATCATGATCGTCGTCCTCGGCACCCAGATCGGCTGCCTCTCGTCGATCATTAACCCGTTCTCCACGGGCATCGCATCGGGTATCGCCGGCATCTCCCCTGGCGAGGGCATGATTCCCCGCATCGCGATGTTCGTCATCTTCACCGGCCTCGTCATCCTCCTGATCTGCCGCTACGCCGACAAGATCAAGGCGCATCCCGAGAAGTCCGTCCAGTTCTTCCGGCGCGAGCAGGACCTCAAGGAGTTCCCCGCCGCCGACGACGAGGACCTCACCCTCACCGGTCGCCAGAAGGGCGCGCTCGCACTGTTCGTACTTACCTTCGTCTTTATGATCGTCGGTCTGACCCCCTGGACCTCCCTCAACCCCGAGTGGACGTTCTTCGAGGACTTCGTCGCATGGGTCGCCGCAACCCCGGGCCTGCGCAACGTCCTGGGCACCGACATCACCGCCTTCGGAAACTGGTATTTCCCCGAGCTCTCGATGATCACCCTGATCATGGTCATCCTCATCGGCGTAGTCATGCACTATGATGCCGACACTATCATCGATACGATTCTCAAGGGCGCCTCCGGCCTGGTCTCCACCGCCTTCGTCGTGCCGCTGGCACGCGGCATCCAGGTCGTCATGGACAACGGCCAGATCACCCCGTCCATCCTCAACATGTGCGAGAACGCGCTGGCCTCCCTGCCGCCCTTCGCCTTCGTCGTCGTCGCCCTGGTCTGCTACTTCCTCATCGCCTGCCTGATCCCCAGCTCCACCGGCCTCGCCGCCGCCACCATGGGCATCATGGGCACGCTGTCCACCTTCGCCGGCGTCGACGTCTACATCATGGTCATCATCTACCTCATGGCGCTCGGCCTGGCCAAGATGATCACCCCGTGCTCCATCGTCGTCATGACGTGCACGGCCGCGGCGCACATGAGCTACGGCGACTGGGTCAAGAAGATCGCCCCCATCGTCGCCGTCCTGTTCGCCGCCTGCTGCGCCTTCCTCTGCGTCCTCGTGATGCTCTAGGTCTAGGCGCTACTCCCCCGCGGGAATCCTCGCGCGGCGGGCAAGCCCCTCCGTTTTTCCCGCCGCGCGCATTCCACCTAAGGTATGTAGGTCTTAAAGAAAGGAACCTGCCATGTCTGAAGAGAAAATCTACGTCTCCAACGCCACCAATCCGCTCAAAAAGGTCATGATGTGCTCGCCGAAGTACTACACCTTCAACGGCATCAACGTCATCACCTCCGAATGGATGAAGAAGGGCGATACCGAACAGAACGACATCATGGTCAAGGAATGGCAGATGCTCGTTGACGCCTACAAGGATAACGGCATCGAGGTCGTCGAGGTCGAGGCCAACCCCAAGTACGAGGTCATGACCTTTGCCCGCGACTATGGTTGCATGATCAAGGAAGGCGCCGTCATGGGCCACTTCCGTCATCCGGTCCGCCAGATCGAGGCCCAGTCCTATGAGGCAAAGCTTAAGGAGATGGGTGTCCCCATCGTCGCCCGCGTTAACGCAGGTTGCATGGAGGGCGGCGACTTCTGGATGATCGATGAGCATACGCTCGCCTGGGGCATGGTCGATCGTACCGATGAACAGGGAGTCGCCAGCCTCCGCCATCAGCTCGAGAAGTTTGGCTATACCGTCGTCGGCGTTCCCTGCCCGCCCGACAACCTGCACCTTGACATGATCTTTAACATCGTCGCTCCCCAAGTTGCGCTCGCTTGCATTGACCAGCTGCCCTATAACTTCCTGCAGATGCTCAAGCGCCGCGGCTTCGAGCTCATCCCCGTCGCCAGTGAGGATATGTACAAGCACGGCTGCAACGTCCAGTGCATCGGCAACAACAAGGTCGTTGCCATCGAGAAGAACAAGCACATCAACGACAAGATGCGCGCTCTGGGCATCGAGGTCATCGACGTGCCGCTCGACCAG
Source organism: uncultured Collinsella sp. (assembly GCA_958423535.1). Taxonomy (GTDB): domain Bacteria; phylum Actinomycetota; class Coriobacteriia; order Coriobacteriales; family Coriobacteriaceae; genus Collinsella. The sequence continues at coordinate 13,233 of CATZRJ010000034.1, read as the reverse complement.
ATCCTGCACGCCGGCGGCGGCCCGCACTGCCTGACCCAGCCGATCGAGCGTCCGTAGTCCGAACGTTTCGCCTGGACAGTATTTGTCCGAGCCTCTCATGGGGCGCCGCTCCGCTGGATTCCGGCGCTGCGGCGCCCCTTTTTACCCACAAGCCCCTCAAAGGGGAAAGGAAGCACCCATGAAGATCTTGATCAGCGATTATGCCGAGAGCATGATGCCCCAGCACGACCTCGAAACCGAGACCCTCAAATCTCATCTGGGTGAGGATATCGATGTTGAGGTTTACGCGTATACCGATGAGGCACGCGAGGAGTTCTACGAGCATCTTGCCGATGCCGACGCTCTGCTCACCGCCTTCATCAAGGTGGACAAGGAAGCGTTCGAGCACGCTCCCAACCTCAAGGTCATCGCCATCAACGCCACCGGCTATGACAACGTAGACATGGACGAGGCAACTGCGCGCGGCGTGGGCGTCTGCCCCGTCGGCGAATACTGCACCTGGGATGTCTCCGAAAGCGCCATCGCCTATATGTACGCGCTCAACAAGAACTTCAAGTTCTACATCGGTCAGATTGAGCAGGAGCACCGTTGGGATTACGCCGCGGCTCCCGAGGTGCCTCGTCTTGAAGACCAGACCCTCGGCATCTTTGGTTTTGGCAAAATCGGCAAGTGCACCGCCCGTAAAGCCAAGGGCCTTGTCAAGCGCATCATCTCCAACGACCCCTTTATCGACCAGAACCTTTTTGGGCAAAACGGTGTCGAGCAGGCCGAGATCGACGAGGTTTTGGCCGAGGCCGACATCATTATCAATCATATGAATCTTAACGAGACGAACTATCATTACTTTGACGCCGAGAAGTTCGCCAAGATGAAGAAAAAGCCCATCGTCATTAACCTGGGCCGTGGCCTCTGCATGGACGAACCCGCTCTTATCGAAGCTCTCGATTCTGGCCAGATTCGCGCGTTTGGCGCCGATGTTCTGTATGACGAGACGCCCGACCTGGCAAACCACCCGCTCGTTGGCCGCGACAACGTGATTATCACGCCGCACTCTGCGTTCTATTCGTCTTCGTCGCTACGCGACCTCATGATCTTCCCGTGCAACAACATCGGACACTTCCTCAAGGGCGAAAAGGACCAGCTCTTCAAGTTGGTTAACGACGTTCCTGTCGTAAACGTGTTGTAGGAGCTTAAACTGCTTCCAGAACACGTGGCTCAACGGGATGAAGGCCTATTCTTCATCCCGTTTTATTGCTCCCCCTATCGTCTAAGCGACGTGCAGTCGCCGCGAACCAAAACAGCAGGGGCCACCAGACCAACAGAAAAGGGATCACTAGGGACCAGTCCTTAAAAATACCCGCATCTATATGCGACAACGTATATCACATTGTACGTTTACCGATAGGTCGGCTCGTTTGCGGAATACATGCCACCATAGATGTCCTCACATACTCACCGGATGGTATTATTGATATGTGATGCACGCTTTATTAAACGCATTACTTCCCCGACTTGAAGGGTGCAGCTTTCAAGTCGACAACAGAGTCAAGACCTTATTGATTAACGAGAGCCCCGTCTCCCATGGCGGAGGCAGGGCTTTCCGTGAAGGAGCTTTGTATGTCGGATAAGGCTGCCGCATCTGGCAAAGAACGTAAGCCACGCCAGATGCCCTCATCTTTTACCATTCTCTTTGGCTGCCTGTTGCTCGTGGCCATCGCCTCGTGGGTCGTCTCGTCATTTAGCCCTGACGTGCAGGCCGCAACGCTTGGCAACTTTATGGCTTCTCCCTTCTTGGGCTTTGAGAGCGCCATGCAGGTCTGCGTGTTCATTCTTGTGCTTGGCGGTTTCCTGGGCGTAGTCCAAAAAACGGGCGCGCTCGACACCGGCATCGCCGTGCTCGTCCGTAAACTAGGCGGTAATGATCTATTGCTCGTTCCTGTTCTCATGCTCGCCTTTGGCATCTGCGGATCCACGTACGGCATGCTCGAGGAATCCGTCCCCTTCTACCTGCTCCTGGCATCGGTCACGTTTGCCATGGGTTGGGATCCGCTCGTTGGATGCATGGTAGTTCTCATGGGCTGCGGCCTTGGCGTTTTGGGATCGACGGTCAACCCGTTTTCGACCGGACTCGCGCTTGATGCTCTCAAGGCAGCCGGCATCCCCTATGACCAGGGACTCATGATCGGCATCGGTCTGGTTATGTTCGCCATCGCCGAGATTTCGGGCATCATTTTTGTCATGCGGTATGCCAAGCGCGTCCGCACCGACCGCGCCGCCTCATCGCTCACCCCCGAGGAATGGGAGACCGCCGAGCGTCTCTACGGCGACAAGGACGGCGATTCCGCCGAGGACGCGCACGTCGAGCTTTCCAAAATTCAAAAGCGCGTCCTTGTTCTCTTCGCCCTCACGTTTGTCGTCATGATCATCGGCTTTATTCCGTGGCAGACATTCGGAGTTGGCCTATTTGATATCGGCGCCAAGGGCGATGACCTCAGCACCGCATGGAGCGCACTTTTGACTGGCCTGCCACTTGGTCAGTGGTACTTTACCGAATGCGGCATCTGGTTCTTCACCATGACAATTATTATCGGCAAGGTTGCCGGTATGCAGGAGAAAGAACTCGTCGACACCATCCTGCACGGCTGCGCCGACCTTGTTTCTGTCGCGCTCGTCGTCGCCGTCGCCCGCGGCGTCTCCGTGCTCATGTCCATCACCGGACTCGATGTGTGGATCCTCACCAACGCCGCCAACGCGCTCGCCGGCGTATCCGCCACAGTCTTTGCCCCGCTCTCCTATGCGCTCTACTTTGCCCTGTCTTTCCTCATCCCCTCGAGTACGGGCATGGCAACCGTCTCGATGCCTATCATGGGACCGTTGGCGGCATCCTTAGGCTTTGCCCCCGAAGCCATGGTCGCAATCTACCTCGCCACACACGGCGTTGTAGCGATGATCACTCCCACATGCGGGTCCATCATGGCTGGCCTCGAGCTTGCCCAGGTAAGCTACGCGACCTACATCAAGACGGCCGCCAAATACATGGTCCTGCTTACCGTGATTACCGTTTCGTTTGTCACCGTGCTGATGCTCGTTTTGTAATCGGCGGGCGCACCACAAATCACATCTTTTGAAAGGGGCCCAAAGAGCCCCTTTCTCTTAGCTCGAGGAGGGCGTCGCTTTATAGCGCCAAACTCGCCCCCGTTCGTGCCGTTTACCGAGCTTTTGGCGCGCGCACGCATTTGTTGTTGTTAGCGTCGGAATAATTTAGCCAAATATAGTCGGCCGAGATTGACCAATCTCGGCCGACCCATTTTAGCCAACACGCCCGCATCTATGACTTTCCTATCGCTTCCCTACATCCCCTCGGGCTGGATCCCCCTCACCTTCACCGCCTGGGGGACGGCCTCCACCGAGTAGGTGTCGAGCCCCCTGCCGCGGTAGCTCGGGCCCCGCATCACGAACACCGACGCCTTGTCGAACAGCCTGTCGAGGGCGCAGAGGAGCGTGTCGTCGCCCGTGAAGAACTCATCCCACCCGCTCGGGGCGATGTTGCTCGTAAGGACCATCGCGTTCGGCCCCTCCTTCTCGTAGCGCCTGTCGACGACATCGAAGAACAGGTCGGTGCACGGCCTGTCGTAGACGCATCTCCCCACCTCGTCAACGATGAGGCACGACGGCTTGACGAGCGAGGAGACGACCCGCGAGGTGTTTCCCCGCTGGACGGCCTTCTGGAACCTGTCCCTGAGCTCGGTCGCCTTTATGTAGTAGGTCTTGAGCCCCCGCATGCAGCACTCGCGCCCGTAGGCCTGCGCGAGGTGCGTCTTCCCTATGCCGCCGGGCCCGACGAAGGCGACGTTGCGGTGCGCGTAGAGGTCGGCCAGCGACGGGAGCTTGCCCAGCGCGGCCGCGTCCCGGCCCTGGATCCTGGAGAAGTCGAAGCCCTCGAAGGTCTTGGGCTCGCGCCTGGGCAGCCTGCTCAGCCTCAGCAGCGTCTCGATGGAGGCGAGCCTCCTCTTCTCCGCAAGGTAGGAGAAGGTGGCTGCCACGGCGGCCATCTCCCCGTCGCCGAGGTCGAGGTCCGAGGCGAGGGTCGCGAGCTCCTCCGCCCCGACGGCGATCCCGAGCCTCGACGCGGCGTCGCTCGCGAGCTCGTAGGGGCTCGCCCCCGCGCCCGCCATCATTCGGCCCTCCCGAAGTCGAACCTCTCGAAACCGGGTTTCGTCCTGGGCGGGGCGATTTGCTCGACCACGGTCCCCACCGGCTGGGTCGGCAGCTCCTCGGGCTGCGCCGGCGATGTCTCCCACTGCCCCTCGCACCAGCTGTCGGCGCCGGTGCCGACGGCGTGGGCGACGAGCTCGCGGGAGAGGTCGTCGCTGTATATGTGCACCACGCGCCCCTCCCGGTTCACCCTGCACTCGCGGCGGACGTACCAGTAGGGCACGCCGTAGCGGTGCCCCTCGAAGCTCACGAAGCCGTCGAAGGAGATCTTCCGGCGCGGGCACAGGTACCGCTCGACCTCGGCCGTGACCTCGAGCGGCCTGGTGTTCGCCGAGCACGCCGCCTCGTGCTCGCGCATCGGGACGCATGCCGCCGCGCGCCGCCAGCGGCCTCCCTGCTCGGCGCACCAGAGGGCGGCCTCCCGGTTGAGGGCGTCAAGGTCGGTGAAGGACCTTCCCGCGAGGAAGTTCCCCTTCACGAAGCGGACGAGCCTCTCCACCTTGCCCTTCGTATAGGGGTGGCGCGGCCTGCACAGCCTGGTGCGGAAGCCGACGACGCCCATGAACTCGGCGTAGTCGGCCTGCCAGGCGGGCCGGCCGTCGGCATCGCGGCGGACGACCACGCTCTTCATGTTGTCGGTGAGCACGGTCGCGGGCACGCCCGGCGCCGAGAACGCGTGCAGCATCCCGATGAGGAGGTTCTCCTGGCGCGCGTTCGGGAAGAACTCGACGTGGGCGCCCCCGCAATGGTGGCAGACCATGGCGAAGCAGGCGATCCGCGCCCGCTCCCCGCCGGGGCGCTCGACCGCGACGAAGCCCCAGTCCATCTGGTAGGCCTCTCCGGGCGCCGTCCTGAAGCGCTGGCCGCGGCAGCCCTGCGGGGCCGCCTGCCGCCTCTTCGCGGGCACGAGGTCCCGGTGCGCGGCGATGTAGGTCTTCACCGTGGTGAGGCCGCCGGCGTAGCCCTGGCCGAGCAGCCGCTCGAATATCACCTGCGAGTTGGTGACGCCCTTCCGCAGGAGGTCGTCCACCAGGCCGGTGTGGCCGGCGAGCACGCCCGGCGCGGCCCTCCTCCCGCTGTTCCCGTGGGGCAGGGCCCTGAACCCGTGTGCCCTGACCGTCCTCGCGCGGGAGCGGGTGAGCCCCGTCCTCCTGCAGAACTCCGCGAGGTTGCATGCCTGCGGGTCGAACCCGTCGCCCTCCTCCGCGGCCATCTCCCGGAGCGCCGCGTCTATAATCTCCTGTAGGTCATCGTGTCTCTCGTTCACCTCAATGGTCCTCCTAACGCCGGCGTGTTGGCACCACCAGCGTAGTGGCGGCGGGGAGGCACGGTGGCCATTATTCGGTGACCGGGATTGGTCAAAATAGTTTGACTATTAGCGGCTAAAATCGCCCGGCGCTAACATGTTGTACATCTTTTTTGTAGGATAGACGGGTTATACATGAGGCAAGGCGGTTTAAATGGCATATGGTTTTAACGACGGCGATCAACGGCGACAGAGCGTTCGCCTTGCCGGTCGCGCTACGCCGACGCCCGGAAGCTCGTCTTCTTCCACCGCCGCCAGCCCGCAGTATCCAAGCAGCTCGCAACGGCAGCCCCGCCCTACGCCTCGGCAAAACACCAGCGGTTCTGAGACTCGAGGGCAGGCTAGTACCGCTGCGACTCGCAGACGCGACGGTGCCGTCGCTTCGAGCAGATCCAACGCTAAAACCGAACGGCGCAGTCGCAGTACCGATCAACGCCAAAGCACGCGCTCTTTCACGGGCACGCGCCAGCGCCAGACCGATGTGCCGCAACTGCGTCGCAACGGTCGCCCCCAGCCCGGCATCTTTGTCCGCCGTTCTTTTTCGCGCCCGCAGAACGGACGCAGCGGCCTGAGCTCTCGCCCGGCATCTCGAGCCGGCTCCGGCGCTCCCGCTCTACCCTTCCGCCGCGCACGCATCGCGCTTTGCTCCATCGTCGCGTGCCTGCTCTTTTTATTTTTAGGCTCGTGTATCTCCCACGGATCAGCCGGTCTCGAGCCCACCGCCGAGGACAAGCTGCTCAAGGCCCCCGTCGCGCCCGGTTATTCTTTCGCCTTTTCGACCCCGCGCTCGCAATGGCAAGCCGGCACGATGCCCCATATCTATCAGATCGACCCTGCATGGTCGGAGCTGCCTTACGCCGGCGGTACCATCCGCCAAAATGCTTGCGGGCCTACGTGCCTCACCATGGTCTATATCTTTAAGACGGGACGCACCGATATGACTCCCGTCGATATGTGCGCGCTTTCCGAGGCAGGCAATTACGCCCCCACCGGTGCAACCGAATGGTCGTTTATGACGAGCGGTGCGTGGCAGTTGGGACTTAACGGAACGGAGCTTCATAACGATCGCGACTCGATGACTCAGGCGCTGCGTTCGGGAGCGCCCGTCATCGCCGCCGTTCGGCCGGGCACCTTTACCAACGTGGGCCACTACATTGTACTTTACGGTATTGACGACGCCGACCAGATTGAAGTCTTCGATCCCAACTCGGCCAGCCGCAGCGCCCGACGCTGGGGCGTCGTAGAGGTCCTCAACGAAGTCGAAGCCATGTGGGCCTACTACTAGTCATTGGGCACTCATTGGGGACAGACTTAAATGAGTGGTCGTCGGGGACAGTCTTACGGACGCCAGCCGAGAGCAAACGAAAAGGGCCATCCCGAACTGCTTGGAACTGCCAGCACGGAAAGCGCATCCTGCTTTGGGGCCCAATAGCGGGATGCGCTTTCCGTTAGCGGCCCGTTTGGGAAACTAGGGACCGCTTTTCGACAAAAATCCGGGATGCATTTTCCGATTGAGGGCCTCAAGGGAAACCGCACCCCATGTTGGACGCTCATTCTGGGATGTGCTTTCCGCAGTTGATCGATGCGGCCTTTAAGGACTGTCCCAAGCTGCCGGCAGGAAAGGAACGTCCCCAAGTGCCGGGTTTCCGCAGCCTGCAATGCTCCTCATGAACAGCCGCCTCAATAACAAAAGCCCCTGCGGCCGAAGCGGACCGCGGGGGCAACAGACCTGCAAGAGTTAACTCAAGTCCTCGCCATTTGATGCAATGACCTTTTGGTACCAGTAGAAGCTGTCCTTTCGGTAGCGATCGAACGTGCCTTTGCCCGTATCATCGGCATCAACATAAACAAAGCCATAGCGCTTCTTCATCTGCCCCGTCGAGGCCGACACCAAATCGATACAGCCCCACGGCGTGTATCCCATCAGGTCAACACCGTCCTCGACAATTGCATCGCGCAGCGCAAGAATATGCCTTCGCAGGTAATCAATATGATACGCATCGTGGACTTTGCCGTCTTCCAGCGCATCGAGTCCGCCCACACCGTTCTCGGCGATAAAGAGCGGAAGATGGTAACGATCGTGGTAGCCGGCAAGCGTCACGCGCAAACCCAGCGCATCGATCTGCCACTTCCAGGCAGTCTCTTTATCCTTGAGGTACGGATTGCGCAACGTCGGGAACACGTTGCCCTCCGCCTTCTCGGCGATCACCTGATCATCGGCGCACACCAAGCGCGAGCAATAGTACGAGAACGAGATGAAGTCGACCGTATGCTCTGCCAGATACTCCGTATCGCCCGGCTCAGAGGGCACGTGAACACCCTCTTTCTCGAGTGCACGCAGCTTCCAAGCAGGATAGGCGCCCGCAGCCATCACGTCTGTGTAGAAGTAGCGGCCGCGGTCCTCCTCATACGCAAGCCATACGTCCTCGGGCGCACAACGGTACGGATAGGTCGCACCGGCAGCGACCATGCAACCCACCTTGTTTGCGGGATCGATCTTGTGCAGAATCTCGACAGCGCGAGCGCTCGCCATAAACATATGGTGCGAGAACGCCGCGGTCACGGCTGCACGGTCACGCTCATCCTCGAGCGTGACACCCGCGTTGAGATAGGACAGCGCCACGCTGTTGATCTCGTTGAACGTAAGCCAATAACGCACGAGGCCCTGGTACGCGCGTCCGACGGTCTCGACGTAGTGCGCATACCGCTCGATCATCTCTCGGCTTTGCCAGCCACCATAGCGCTCGACCAGAGCCAACGGATAGTCGTAGTGCGACAGCGTCACAAGCGGCTCGATTCCATGCTCGCGCAGCGCCTCGAATACCTGACGGTAAAACTCCAAGCCCTCGCCGTTGGGCTCGGTCTCCATCCCTGTGGGAAAAATACGGCTCCAGCAAATTGAAAGACGCAGGCACTTAAAGCCCATCTCGGCAAAGAGCTCGACATCCTCGTGCCAATGATGGAAGAAGTCGTTGCCCCAGCGGCATGGATACAGCCTGTCCGGATCATCCACGGGCTTTTGCCTGCCAAACATTACATCCCAGCGGTCGGAACCCTGTGGGATCAGGTCGGAGTGCGACATGCCGCGGCCGCCCTCGTTCCAGCCCCCTTCGGCCTGGTTGGCGGCGAGGGCACCACCCCACAAAAAGCCCTCGGGCATACCGGCGGCAGACGTTCTGTCAAAGTAACTCATGCTACTCAGCATCCTCGGCAGAAGCTGCCGCGGCGTTCTTCTGCTCCTGAGCCAGGAGCTGGTTATCGTACACCTTAAAGAACGGGTACCAGACCACAGCCATGACCACGATCAAAACGATCGTAAACACCCAGATGCGCGGGTCGAGGCACTGGACAAAGCCCTGAACGAAGATGGGGAACGTGCCGCTCACCAAGATGTAGAAGTTAGAGACAAGACCCAGTGAGACCGCACCCCAATACAGCAGGGCCGAGATCATGCCGCCTAGCACAAACGGAATCATGAGGATCGGGTTGAAGATGATGGGCGCGCCGAAGATCGCGGGCTCGGAGATACGGAAGAAGCTCGGCACGATCGATGCCCTGCCAAATGCCTTGAGCTGCTGCGACTTTGCCCTAAACGCGCAGAGCGCCACAAAAGAGAACGTATTACCCGTGCCGCCGATGAGGTTGATGGCCAACGACATGAGCGCCGGGTGGAACTCAAGCGGCTGCCCGGCAGCATAGAGCGAGGCGTTGGCGGCAAAGGCGGCAAGCGTGACCGGGGCGGTGATGGGCATTACGATCATGTTGCCGTGGACGCCAAAGCACCAAAACAGCAGCGTCATGAAGCAGATAAGCAGTGCGCCGGGCACAGAGTCAACTGCGACGGAAAGCGGGGCAGCGAGCAGCTTCTCGATAACCGAGGGGATGGACAGCGCGGGATCGATCATCTGGATCAGCAGGTTGCCGCCAAAGAAGATGAGGATGTTGGCGAGCATAGGTACGATGGCGCCAAAGGTTTCGGACAAAAACGGCGGCACGCCATCGGGCATCTTGATGGTGATGCCCTTGGTCTGGCAGAAGCGCGTGACCTCGACGGAGACCAAGGCAACGATGATGGCGGTAAACAGGCCCTGCGCACCCAGATAGGTGCAGGGGACCGCCTGGAGCACGGACTCGTCAGCAAGCTGGTAGTAGGACGACGGCGCCGCGGCGATCAGGAACATCACCAGCGAGGTCATACCGGCGTTAAGCTTGGGCATCTTGTAGGTGCCCGCCAGGTTATAGGCGATTGCGAACGTCACGATCACCGACAGTATGCCCATCGTCATGTTGAAGGGAATGAGCAGCGTGAGCTTATTGGCCGTGGCAAAATCGAGCCAAGGGCCAAAGACGGACCAGAACCCGCCCTGCGCCACCAGGTCGGCCGTGACCGGCGGGTTGGCGAGGATCATAAAGACGGCAGATACCAAGATGAAGCTGATCGCGCTCATAAAGCCCTTTTGCATGGAGGCAAAGTGGCGCTCGGTTCCGCAGAAATTGGCGATAGGGGTCAGTTTTTCCTGAAGCAGGGTCATGAACTTCTCCATGGTTGCCTCCTAACCCAACAGCGACTGGGCGAGTGCCAGCACGTTGGCGGCGTTGCCCATGCCGTAGTCCTGTGCGGGGATGACCGCGGTCGGCTTACCGCTCCCCTGCTTGACGGTGTTGAGCTGGTAGGACACCTGCGGCCCCAAGAGCAGCACGTCATAATTGGCGCACGTCTCCTGATACTCGCCGATACCCACCGCATCGATATCGAGCTCGATGCCGTTTTGCTCCGCATATTTCTCGAGTTTCTTCATCAGAATGCTTGTAGACAGACCAGCTGCGCAAACAAGAAGGATCTTCATAAGGGATTCCCTTCGCATTGATTGGTTGGATAGTCACCGCACGCCGCTAGGCGTTCTTGGTTGCAGTGCGCTCATACAGGCAGATCAACTCCTGCACGAGCTCCTGAGCAAGCATGGAGCACATGAGGTGGTCCTGAGCATGGACCAGCAACACATCCACCGACAGATGCTCGCCCGCTGCCTCAGTCGAAAGCAGCTGCGTTTGGATGTGGTGAGCCTTGATTCCCGCATCCTTTGACTGCTTCATGAGTTTGGCGGCGGCGTCAAAATCCCCCGCCTTTGCCTTTTCAAGGGCTTCGAAGGCAAGGCTGCGTGCCTCTCCCGCTGCAGCGACCAGCTGAAACGAAACCATCTCGGTTCCCTGATCGTCCATAACGGTCTCCTCTCCCGTGATGTTTGGTTTGTACTTGAATATTCGAAACGCCTATCTCCCGCCCGCAATCCTCGAGGTTTATTGCAGGTAGACTGACAGGGTCATCGACAAAAGAAGTCTTAAGGCGTATGCGCTTGCACAAGCGCCATCAGCTCATGCCAGGACCGGCGCTCGCGTAGGCGCTCGACCCCCTGGCGGTCCATAAAGATCTCGGCGAGCAGTGAGCTCAAGATCCGCGCCTCATCGCCGCCCGACCGGGCAAACGACACCATAAAGACGATATCGACCTCATGGCCGTATTCGTCCCAAAGAATGGGATGTTCGAGCAGGCCCACGGTAACAAAGACCTCGGCGCTCAAGGGATGCATCCCATGGGGCATGGCTACCCCATTGCCAAACGAGGTGGCGCTCGCGCTCTCGCGCTCGGCGACCTCTTGGGCAAACTGGGCATCGACACGGCCGCTCTCGACGGCGCGCTCGGAGAGATATCGGAGAACGGCCTGCTTCGACGACGCCTCAACGCGGTTGAAGAACAGGGCACGGCTAAAGAAAGAGCTCACGGAGTCCGATTGCGCAGTGTCGTCGCTCAGCACCTTGCGGATAGCGTTGACATCGCTCGTCTCCAAGAAGAAATCGGCCTCGCGGACGGGCACGGGCAACTTGACGTTGAGCGGCACCGTTGTGAACACGTAGTCGATATGCGAAAAATCGAACGTTCCCACGCGGGCGACATCGCATGTCTCAATCGAATCGATATACATGCCAAACTGCTTGCGGTACTGGTGCTCGAGCATACGGGCGCTTCCCGCTCCCGAGGCGCACACGATCAGGATGCGTTTGCGACGCGGCTGGTCGGCTTGCTGCTCGAGGGCCAGGGCAAATGCCATGGCGATGTAGCCGAGCTCTTCATCAGAGGGCTGGCTGCCAAAATGACGCTCGAGTACCTGCGAGGTGCCAGCTGCCATCGAATAGGCCAACGGAAACCTCGTCTTGATATCGGACAGCATGGGGTTATCCATATGCATGTGATATTCAAGGCGATAGCCCAGAGGGCCGATATGCCGAGCAAGGTTCATGCGAAGTTCAAGATCGCCGCTAAAGTCAAACCTAAACTCATCGTTGACCGCACGTACCATCTCGGAAGCAATCTCCCACATCTCGTCCGAGATAACGGCAGAGCCCTTCTCGGGCACGCCCGTGCCCCTGCCGAGCAAATGGATTGCGATAAAGGCAACCTCTTCTCGGGGCATGCTCACGCCCAGGGCATCCTTGATGTTTGCGGCAATCTGGAAAGCCGCGGCGTATTCGCGCGTTCCCTCCAGTTTTTGAACGTCCGATTCTGCAGCTGGGACATAGCAGCCCTGCTCGATGCGGCCAAGAGCAATGTAAAGATGCATGATGAGATTGCGGGATGCCAGCGAGCTCACCGTGACGGGCGAGGCCGTCAGAGCATCGTCCACACATGCGGCGATGGCCCGCAGGCGCTCGGCGAGCTTTGCATCGTCGGTGTCGGGCAACACGGGCCTCACCAGCGAGGCCAGGCACAGGCGCCGCTGCGACTCCCCGCCCGCAACGCGGATTCCGTAGCGTGGGCGCTTTTCGAGCGTTAAGTCAAATTGGGCGAGTTTCTGCTCTACCAGACGCATGTCATTGGACAGAGTTCGCGCCGAAACGTAGAGTAAATCCGCATACTCCTCAATCGTCACCCACTGGGACCGCATGAGGAGGTCGTTAAGAAGGAAGGACACACGGCCGTCGCGCGTATCAGGAATGCCCGGATGGGCCAGAGCCGCACCGTCTAGCAAGCGAGCAAGCTCATCTGCACGTGCAACATCGATACGATACTGCCCCTTGCTGCCAACGATGCGTGCAACCCCTGCAAGGTTGTCGTTTGCGCGATGGATATAGTTTCTCACGGCGCGCTCGCTTACCTCGAGACGCTTGGCAAGTACCGCGACAGCGACAGGCTGAGCGTCCTCGATCATATTTACAAGCTGCTTGACGCGAGCATCCATGTCCTCCTCCTTTCCCTGCGTCTAGTCTAACGCGGTAAAGAATGACACTCCACGTCGCGCTCGTTCCGCCAACTCGGAACAGGTTGCGGGGAGTCCAGCTGAGCTATGGAGAGCCTGGGGAGAGGGCCCGAAGGCAATGCGTCGGTGTGGGATGCGCCTTCCCAGCCATTGGGCAGTCATTGGGGACAGACTTAAATGAGTAGTCGTTGGGGACGTTCTTGTTTGGCTAGTCGTTTAAGAACGTCCCCAATGACTATTAAGGACTGTCCCAAGCTGCCGGCAGGAAAGGACCGTCCCCAAGTGCCGGGTTTGTCCCCAATGACTAGGTGAATAGCAAAAGCCCCGCAGTCGGAGCGGACCGCGGGGCTCATGAAGAGAGGCTAGTTTGCGGGCGCCTTGCCTGGCGCCCACGAGAGAGGCGACAGAGTAGAGACTACTCGTGGATGCGGGTACCGGAGAGGCCGGCCATGGTCTCGG
>CATZRJ010000033.1 GCA_958423535.1 uncultured Collinsella sp. | reverse complement strand
GCGGCACCAAGATGGTCTGCGCCACGGGCTATGCAGACGGTACGGTCCTGGAGCGTGAGCAGATCGCGACCACGACCCCGCAGGAGACCGTTGAGGCCGTCAATGCATGGTTTGCCGACAAGGGCATCGCCGCGCTGGGCATCGGCGCCTTTGGCCCCACCGCAGTCAACCCTGCCTCGCCCCAATACGGCAAGATCCTGGAGACGCCCAAAACGGCATGGCGCTACTTCGACCTGCTGGGCACCATCCAAAACGAGCTCAATATTCCCTGCGGCTACGACACCGACGTCAACGTTGCCTGCCTGGGCGAGGTCACCTTTGGTTGCGCCCAGGGCCTCACAGACGTGGTCTACCTGACCATCGGCACCGGTGTGGGCGCCGGCGTGCTCTCGGGCGGTAAGCTCGTACACGGCATGATGCATCCCGAGGCCGGCCACATCCTGGTCACGCGCGACCCGCGCGACACCATCGGCAAGCATAGCGCTTGCCCCTTCCACGACAACTGCCTCGAGGGCCTCATCGCCGGCCCCGGCGTTAAAAAGCGCTGGGATGGCAAGAGCGCCGGAGACATGGCCGATGACCCGGAGGCCATGGACCTGCTCGCAGGCTATCTGGCACAGGCGCTCATGACCTACACGCTGTGCTACGCGCCGCAAAAGATCATCATCGGCGGCGGCGTGGCCGACCACACCCCCATCGTGCCGCTCGCACGCAAAAAGTGCGCCGAGATACTCAACGGCTATATCGTCACGCCCGAGGTCAACGACATTGATACCTACATTGTCAATAACAGCCTCGAGGGCAAGCAGGGCATCATGGGTTGCCTGGCCCTGGGCGCACAGGCGCTCCAGTAAAGGACACCTCAACGGGGCGCGGCGTAGCCAAACTCGCAAAACGCCCGGACAACGCCGTCACGCCCCGCAGAGGCCCTCAAACGCATAAGGCCGCCTAGGACCAAGCAAAACGTCCTAGGCGGCCTTTTTGGTGTACATCAGCGAACGTAAGAGATATCGGAGCACGACGCCTGTCGTCGCCCCGCAGCAGTCAATCATCACATCGGTAATCATGCCGGCGCGACCGGGCACAAAAAGCTGGATCGTCTCGTCGATAGAGGGGACGAGCAGCAAGAACACCGCCGTGGGCAGCAACACATCAAACGTGCGCCGGCCTTCGAGGTCAAAGGCGTGCGTCACCAAAATGCCAAGCACCATGTACTCGGTAAAATGAGCACACTTGCGTACGACGAAGTTGGTCACCCAATCGAATGGAAGCCCCAGGGCCTGCAAAAAGCCGCGAATGGATTCCATGATCGAAAGACTCAACGAACCAGAGCCTGTACCGGGAACCAGCGAATTGCCCCAAATGAAGAGTACCATGGCGCAGGCGACAAGCGCCCATTTTCGATCGACCTTAACCATGCGGCAATTATGCCTCCGCACGCAGCGGCGTAAAGCTGGCGGTACCGCCCTCGATAACGCTCAGATAGGCACGGCCCGTGCGCTTGACGGCCGCAGACTGCAGACGGTTGATCTCTTCCTCGAGAATCTGATTGACGCGCTCATGACGACGGTTTTCCATAACGCCGGCAGCGATAGCCTCGGCGCGCTCGATACCCTCGCGCGAGATACGCGCGGTATCCTCGGGAAGCACAGAGCTGTGGCGGCCGACATAGACGGGAGCAACCGAGACGGGTGAGGCTGCAGGCGTGGGCACCGCCACGGGGGCGGGCTCAGCGACATCGGCCATGATCGCCATAGCAGCGGCCCACATGTCCTCGTGGCCCGAATAATCGGCCATGGGGATATCTTCCTCAAGAGAGGCATCGGGGAGACTGTCGGTGTCCACGCGATCCTGTGCATCGATAGAGGCAGTGATGGCGGCGGGTTCGTCCAGATCGGCGAGATCCACGCCCTTGGCATCGGAAATGATGGGCATGCTGGCGAGCTTGGCGTTGTACGGCGCCGCCTCCGCGGCCTGCATTTGGGCCGAAGCGCCCCAAAGCGAGCTTTCGGCAGCACGGCGAGCGGCGACGGTCTCCTCATCGACAGCCAGGGGCTCGTCGGCAAAGGGATCGGAGACAGGAGCCGGCTGAGCTGTACTCTGCTGGCCGGCCGAAGCAGCAGCCGCGGCAGAGGTGTACGCAGCCGACGACGCGCCGTTATAGGCGGCATTGTTGGCGGCATTGGCTACAAGCGCCACGAAGGCTGCGGTGCTGCCCGCAGGGGCGGCGTGAGAGCCCGAGACGGCGCGTGCGGCAGCGGCAATGTCATCGCGATTGTAAGAACCGGTCTTTCCACCGTTGGTGAGCTCGTCGATTGCGACCTGGTAGACATCGCGCGAACGCGCAGGATCGCAGCTGACCGGGGAATCGTCATCGAGCATGCTGTCGATCATAGACCAGGCGTCGGCCTCATCCATGGCGTTAGCCGCGCGCGCGATGGTGGGAACGCCATCGTCGGCGTGGCGGCGCTGGAACGCACCGGTCAGGCCGGAGAGAAATGCGGGAGAAGGCTGTGCGGCATTGGCTTGATCGGCCGGGACCGCAGGCTGAAATGCCGCCCCCTGCTGCTGCGCGGGAATCGAAGCGGTCTTGAACTCGCTGTGGGTCCGGCCAAACTGAGCGGCACCGCCCACAGCATCGGGCTCGAACAGGCGGCCATCGTGCTCGGCACGATACTCGGAGATGCCCAGCGAGGCCGCATAGATGCCCACGCCCGCCACCGCACCAACGGCAAAGGGAACCGCGCCCGCGACAACCGTCTCATTAACCGACGAGAACGGCAACGTCGCAGCATACATCACCACGGGGGCGGCAAGGCCGATCCCGCAGGAAAGTCCGGCAAGGACTGCTCGTTGTGTTGCATCAGAAGAAGCCATGAGCTCTCCCCATCTTCCAGCACCCAAATCGCATCATTTAGTTGGCTGCGCGAGAGAAGATGAAGCGGGACATGCGTCCCAAAGCAACGGTATATGGTTCGTTTCATCTGCGTTTTCCGTCGCGAAGCTTAAAAGTTATTATGCGAAACCGACCCTCCGATTGCAAGCGATGAGGCCGGATTGTGACCCGAAATCCGCTGCTTGTCGGTCATAAGGTCAAAAATTGTTGCCGAGTGGCGCCATAAAGAAAGGGCCGGGGCATAAACCCCGGCCCGATTGCCCGTTCTTATGGCGATATAGCGTGCGGCTTATTGTCTAAAACGTCTGCTCGTAGTCGCTGTGTTTTTTGGCCGAACGCACCAGGAACTCCTGATTGGTGTTGGTGCCCTTAAGGCCCTTGATAAACGACGCCGCCGCGCGCTCGGTGTTGTTCATGCCGGCGAGGATGCGACGCAGGCCAAAGACAAACGGGCGCATCTGCTCGTCGACCAGCAGGTCCTCGTTGCGTGTACCGGAGGCAACGGGGTCGATGGCCGGGAAGATGCGGCGATCGGCAAGATCGCGGTCGAGCTTGAGCTCCATGTTGCCGGTGCCCTTGAACTCCTCAAAGATGACCTCGTCCATCTTGGAGCCGGTGTCGATGAGGGCGGAGGCGAGGATAGTAAGCGAGCCTCCGTTTTCGATATTGCGGGCTGCACCCAGGAAACGCTTGGGCGGGTAGAGGGCCGCCGAATCGACGCCGCCCGAGAGGATACGGCCCGAGGCAGGTGCCGCCAGGTTGTAGGCACGGGCAAGACGCGTGATGGAGTCGAGCACCACCACGACATCGCCACCCAGCTCCACAATGCGCTTGGCGCGCTCGATAACGAGCTCGGCCACGCGGGTGTGGTTGTCGGCGGGCATATCGAAGGTCGAGGCAACGACCTCGCCCTTGATGGAACGCTGCATATCGGTGACCTCTTCGGGGCGCTCGTCGACGAGCAGGCAGATGAGGTGCACCTCGGGGTTGTTGATCGAGATGGACTGGCAGATCTTCTTAAGGATCGTTGTCTTGCCGGCCTTGGGCGGCGACACGATCAGGCCACGCTGGCCCTTGCCGATCGGCGACACGATATCGATGGCGCGACCGGTAATGGAATCCTTGCCGTGCTCCATGCGCAGCGGCTCGTTGGGATAGACCGGGGTAAGGTCGCCGAACTTGGGGCGGTTGCGGATCTGCTCGGGATCCATGCCGTTAACGGTCGTGATCTTGGCGAGGCCGGCGCGCTTGTCGCCGCCGCGCGAGGGGCGCAGCGAGCCCTCGATGACATCGCCCGTGCGCAGACGCGCGGAGCGGATGAGGTAAGCGGGGACGAAGGCGTCCTCGTTGGACTTCATGTAACCGTGGGCGTGAATGATACCGGAGCTGTCCGGGCGAATCTGCAGGATGCCCTTAATATCGCGGAAGCCCTCGGCCTTCGCGGCAGTCGTGTAGATCTCCTCGACGAGCTCGGCCTTCTTCTTGCCGGTCGTCTCGATCTCGAACTCTTTTGCCTTCTCGCGCAGCTCGGCGACCTTCATGGCCGCAAGCTCCTCGCGCGAAAGCGTGGGCTCGGTGGGGGCGGAGTTACGCTCCTTGTTGCGCTGTTTGCGGTCGCGCTGACGGCCGCGGCGATCGTTGTTGCGATCGTCCTTGCGGTCGTTGCGCTCGTCGTTGCGCTTGTGCTGACGGCGGTTGGGGCGAGCGCCCTCTTCGGTCTCGACGCCTTCGGCAGCCGTGGAAGCAGCATCGGTACCGGACGGAGCCTCGCCCTCTGCCTTGGTGTCGGTGTTGGCATGGTTGCTGGGTTCGGCGTCGCCCTGCTGCTCGGCAACCTTGGCCTTTGCAGACTTCTTGCGCGTACGCCTGGACTTATCAGTCGGCGGCTGATCGGAGTTCTCGGCCTCGGAAGCGGCATCGGCGGTTGCCTCGGAGGACTTGTCGTCGACGGGCTTGGCGTCGGCCTTGGCCTTGGACTTCGTCGAACGCTTTGCCGCGGTGCGACGGCTACGGCCGGGGCGGACATCGGCGAGCTCGGCATCGACAGATGCGGGAGCCTCGGTGGACGGAGCGTCCTGGACCGGCGCGTCGGCCGTGGCCGCGGGCTCGGCCGTCACCGCTGCGCTCCGAGCAGCAGCTGCTGCGGCAGCGGCTTTCTCGGCCTCAACAAACGCCTTGGGCTTGCGGCCGCGACGATGCGGGCGCAGAGCCGGGTCAACGGCGGGAACCTCGTTGGCCTCAGCGGGCACGACGGGCTCAGCGGAGGGAGCATCCTCCCCTGCCGCGGAACGAGCCGGAGCTTCAGCGACCTCAGGAGTCGGCTGCTCAGCGGGCTGCTGCGTCTTGGCTGCCGCACGGCGACGCGTGCGCGGCGCCGGCTTCTCGGCCATCTGCTCGGCAGCAGGAGCCTCATTGGCCGCCGGAGCCTCGAGTACGCCCGGCACGGCAAGCTCGGTCAGTGCCGCGGCCTCGCGCTCGGCAGCGCGACGGCGGGCGCGCACTACCTGGGCCTCGCTGATCTGTGCCAGCGCACGGGCCTGCGCGACCTCATCGGAAATGGGGGCCGACGCATCGGCGGCAGCGGGCCGCTTCGCGCGCGTGGTGCGCGTCGTGCGACGCTTAGGCTTTGCGGCCTCCTCGCCGTCCACAGCAGGCTTGGCCACACGACGCGTGCGCTTGGGCTTGGCGGGTGCAGCCTCCTCGCTAGCAACGGGCGTGGCAGGCGCGGCGGCCTTAGGCGCCTCAGGAGCCGAGACCTGCGCCGGCGCGGGCACCACGGCCTGGTCCGACGTAACCGGTGCAGCGGGAGCCGTTTGCGTCGTCGTTATTTTGTTTTCTTGTTGTTGATCAGACACAGTGTTTGCTCAACTTTCTTTTCAAGCCCTGCGATCACATGCTCCCTGCATATACCTTCAGGGCGGCTAAACAGTCTAGCTCCGTCCAAAAAGCGACGGGCACCATTGATCTGTATCGAGATGATTGCGCCAAATACGCAGCGTAAGTGTAACACAACCGCTGCCACCTGCAACTTAGTCATCGGAGACGTTCATAAACGACTAGTCAAAAGGGACACTCTTGCCCTAAGGCGCCTTCAAATGATGCGACTAGGGAGCAAATCCATGGCGTCGGGATTCGCCGCGCCACGAAACGCGCCTATCTACTACGCTTACCCCCGGACCCCTGACCATACCCTTGTTTTTTCAGAAACAGCGAGTCCGCTACCTGCGGTTTTAATATTGCGATTTTCGGCGTGGTTCGGGGTACGCACTTAAACGTAGTAGATGCCCCCGATTCTTGGCAGAGGGTGTTCCGCCGTTCCTCCACGAGACAAAAATGACCCATTTTCCTCCGTCCCCAAGGGGTCATTTTCAAAACTATGACGGTTTACGGAGCCAGAATGATACAAGCCAACCATACCCTGCATTTTCAAGAAACAATGAGCCATCTACCTTCGGTTTTAATTTCGCTATTGGCGCCATGGTCGCCAGTTGGTGATTCAGCCCCGTAAACCGGTATAGTTGCGATTTGGTAGCATTTCCCAACACACCAAATAGCACCGCCAAACGCAAGAAACCCGACCTCCGCATGGGAGATCGGGCTTTCAAGGCTCAGTTAAACCAAGCCCGCGCAGTCAAACGGCCAGCGCTTACATCTGCTCGGGAGCAGTCACGCCAACAAGGGTGAGCACCAGGGCGAGCGTCACGCGGACGGCGTCGCAGGCGGCCAGACGGGCGCGCGAGAGCTCGGGGTCGACGGGACGGCCCTCGCTCGGCAGAACCTGGCAGGCGGCGTAGAAGCTGTGGAAGTCGCCGGCGAGCTCCTCGGCAAAGTGAGTCAGGCGGAACGGGGCACGATCGCGAGCGCAGCTGGCGATGAGGTCGGTGAGCTCGTTGAGCTTACGCGAAAGGGCGAGCTCGGTCGGGTCGGTCAGCAGCGAGTAATCGACGTTCTCACCGATGGCCTTGGCGGCGACGGCCTTCATGCCCATCTCAGCGGCCTGCTCGGCGGTAACGTCTGCGGCACGACGCAGGATGGAGCACACGCGAGCGTGAGCGTACTGCACGTAGTACACCGGGTTGGAGTTGTCGCGCTTCTTGACGGCCTCGATATCGAAGTCGACCATCTGGTTGGAGCTCTTGGAGATGAGCGTGTAGCGAGCGGCGTCGGAGCCGACCTCGTCGACGAGCTCCTGCAGGGTCACCATGGTGCCCTTGCGCTTGGACATACGGACGGGCTTGCCGTTGCGCAGCAGATTGACGAGCTGGCCCAGCAGAACCTCAAACTTGCCGGGATAGCCAAGAGCGTCGCAGACGCAGCGGACGCGCTCGATGTAGCCGTGGTGGTCGGCGCCCCAGATGTCGATGACGTGGTCGACGCGCTGGAACTTATCCCAGTGATAGGCAACGTCGGAGGCGAAGTAGGTGTACTCGCCATCGGACTTGATCAGGACGCGGTCCTTGTCGTCGCCCAGGTCGGTGGAGCGGAACCACAGGGCACCGTCCTTGGTGTAGAGGTAGCCCATCTTGTCGAGCTTCTCAAAAGCGCGGTCGACGGCGGAGGTGCCGGCGGTCTCGCCCTCGGCGTCCTTCACGTACAGAGAGCGCTCGGAGAACCAACGATCGAAGTCGCAGTTAACGGCGTGGCAAAGGTCGCGCATGTTGTCGACCATCTTTACATAGCCGCGCTCGCGGAAGCTCTCCATGCGCTCCTGCGGATCGGCGTTGACCCACTTATCGCCGTCGGTGCGCCAGAACTCGGCAGCCTCGTCGATGATGTAGTCGCCGCCGTAGGAGTCCTTGCCCAGAGTCTCGGCAAAGTTGTCCTGATACGGATGGGTCTCGGGGTGCTCATCGTTCTCGTCGGCAACAAAGGCGTCGCGGTCGGCGATCAGCAGCTTGTGAGCCTCGTCGATATCCACGCCCTGCTTGGCGATGATGTCGGCAAGCTGCATATAGCGCGTGCTGATGGAGTTGCCGAAGGTGTTCATCTGAGAGCCGTGGTCGTTGATGTAGAACTCGCGCTGAATGTCGTAACCGGCGTGATCCATAACACGGCAAAGGGAGTCGCCCAGAGCGGCCCAGCGGCCATGGCCGATGTGCATGGGGCCGACGGGGTTGGCGGAGACGAACTCGACCTGGGTCTTCAGGCCGCCACCGACGTTGGACTTAGCGAAGTCCATGCCCTTCTCGCGGGCCTCGCCAAAGATGGCGTTCTTGACGGCAACGGAGAGGTAGAAGTTGATGAAGCCGGGGCCTGCGATCTCGACCTTCTCGATTGCGGGGTCCTCGGGCATATGGGCAACGACGGCCTCGGCGATCTTGCGCGGGGCGCAGTGAGCCAGCTTGGCGGACTTCAGGGCCATGGTGGAGGTCCACTCGCCATGAGAAGTGTCAGCCGGTCGCTCGATAGCGCAATCGTCAAGTTCAAATGCGGAAAGGTCGCCGGCCTCCTGGGCCGCAGCAAGCGCAGCGCGTACCAGCTCTTCAATCTTCTCGGGCATAGATCCTCCTTGTGTTAAAGCCCCCGAGCTCTTGGTCACTCGTAGGGCAAAAGCCAGAGTTTGTAGCACTCTATCACAAGCAGTAACTACTGTCGCAGGGTAAAGCTAATAGATATTGCATATGCACAAAAATGACTACCGCTCTTGCGCGGCGGTACAAAGTTGGCGGTTTGCCTGCTGTTTATACACGTTCCAGAAATGCATAAACGTATGAATAAGCCGTTCTATTTATCGAATACTCTTACCTATCGGAGTTGTGTGCTTTTCCTGCATAAAGTGAGGGTTTGCGCACGTCAGCGTGTTATTCTAGACATACGTAAATTCGTATAAGTTGGAGGTAGCATGTTCTCAATCGGTCAACACGTCATTCATCCGGGTCAGGGAGTCTGCACCGTCGTCGGTTTTAGGGACGACACACCTCAGCCCATGTTGCTGCTCGAGACCAAGCAGGGACATGCGCAGACGATTCTCATGTACCCCGTGGCGCAGGCCGACCGTCTGCATGCCGCCATCTCCCAGCAAGATGCCGAGCACCTGCTGAGCCACTACGACGAGCTGGAGTGCGACACCTTTACCGAGCGCAATAGCTCGCTCGAGGAGACGCACTTTAAGCAGCAGCTCAAGCTGGGCGCGCCCGAGACGGTTCGCGTGGCAAAAACCATGATGCACCGTATTCGCCAGGCCGAGGAAGCAGATAAAAAGCCCAGCTCTTACTACATGCGCGTACTCAAGGAAGCCAAGCGCCGCTCCATCGAGGAGTTCGCCGTGGCCCTGGGCGTCACCGAAGAGGCCGCCGAAGCCCGTCTAGCCCAAGCCGCCCTCAACTAACCTGCCCACGCCAAAACCACCACAAAGGGGACAGACACCTTTGTGGTGGTTTTTTCGTTCTAGTCGTTCTAGTAGTATTCATTCTTAGCGATACCTACGAGCAGAAGGAGTCTTTTATGGCAGAGCCGCTTTCCGCCGGAATCACCCGCGACCGTGCGTTCGAATTGCTCAAAGAGCACAACAAGGACCCGTTCCACATCACCCACGGCGAAACGGTCGAGGGCACCATGCGCTACTTTGCGCGCAAGTTCGACCCCGAGAACGAGGAGTTTTGGGGCATCGTCGGCCTGCTGCACGACTTGGATTGGGAGGAGCATGAGGATGACCCCATGAACCACACCATCTATGCGGCCAAAATCCTCGAGGGCGAGGGCGCATCGCCCGAGCTCATTCGCGCCATCCAGACGCACACGTCCGATTTCAACTCTTCGCTGCCCAAGCCCGAGCTGCAGATGGAAAAGATCTTGTTCGCTTGCGACGAGCTCACCGGCCTGATCGGTGCTGCCGTGATCATGCGTCCTAGCAAGAGCGTCATGGACTTTACGACTAAGTCGCTCAAGAAAAAGTTCAAGGACAAGCGCTTTGCCGCCGGCTGCTCGCGCGACGTGATTACGCAGGGCGCCGAGATGCTGGGCTGGGAGCTCCCCGAGCTCTTCGACCGTACCATCGCGGCCATGCAGTCCTTCGCGCCCGACCGCGACACCTTCCAGGCCTAACCGCCCACGCCACCTATAACCACCACAAAGGGGACAAGCACTTTTGTGGTGGTTTTTCGTTTGCGAGGGGTTTAGGGACGGACCTGACCGGTGCCGCGGAGCTTGTATTTATAGGTGGTGAGGGCCTCGGCGGCAAAGGGGCCGCGGGCGTGGAGCTTTTGGGTCGAGATGCCGATCTCGGCGCCCAGGCCAAACTCGCCGCCGTCGGTAAAGCGCGTGCTGGCGTTGGCATACACGGCCGAGGCATCGATCTCATCCAGGAAGCGCTCGCAAGCGTCCACGTCCTCGGCAATGATGGCCTCGGAATGCATGGTGCCATAGCGGTTGATGTGCGCGATGGCCTCGTCCTCGTTCGCCACGACCTTCACGCTCATCTCGAGCGCCAGATACTCGCGGCCCCAGTCCTCCTCAGTCGCGGCAACATAGTCGTCGCCCTCGGCAAGACCGGCATCGGCGCATACGGCGCACGTGGCCTCGTCACCGTGAATCAGCACACCGTGGTCGTGCAGCACGGCCACGGCCGCCGGCAAAAACGAATCTGCCACGGCGCGGTCGAGCAGCAGCGACTCGGCGGCATTACACACACCCACGCGCTGGGTCTTGGCATTGACGATAATGTTGAGCGCCTTGTCAAAGTCGGCGGATTCATGCACGTAGATGTGGCAGTTACCCGTGCCCGTCTCGATAACCGGAACGAGCGACTCGCGCACGCAGCGCTGGATCAGGCCCGCACCGCCACGCGGTATGAGCACATCGACGATGCCACGAAGCTTCATGAGCTCGCCGGTTGCCTCGCGGTCGGTAGACTCGATCATCGAGACGGCTTCGCGCGGGAAACCCTGGGCCTCAAGCGCATCGGCCAGCAGCTCGGCAATCATGGCGCACGAGTGATACGCCAGCGAACCGCCTCGCAGAATGCAGGCGTTGCCGGTGCGGATGCAGATGCCCGCGGCGTCGGCCGTCACGTTGGGGCGCGCCTCGTAAACCATGGCAACCAGACCCAGCGGCACGCTCACGCGGGTCAGGTCCACGCCGCTTGCAAGCACGCGGTGGTCGAGCACGCGACCGACGGGATCGGGCAACTCGGCGAGCTTCTCCAAACCGGCGGCCATTCCCTCGACGCGCTCGGGCGTTAACAGCAGGCGGTCGAGGAGCCCTGCCGAGGTGCCCGCATCGCGCGCGGCGGCCATATCGAGCTCGTTGGCGGCAATGATGGAATCGGCGCCATCGCGAAGCGCCGCGGCCATGGCGCGCACGGCCTCCTGGCGTTGGACATCACTCGCCGTGGCAAGCGCGCCCGAAGCGGCCTTGGCCTCGACGGCAAGATCGTGGACATACGTGGCTATATCGACCGACATGGACGGCCCTTTCTCTTAGATGTTTGCCAACCATGGTAGCCGATTTGCACGCATCCTCGCCGACAGCGGTAGAATTGGTCAACCCGAAACACCGCAACGAATGGAAGCATCACATGGCGCTCATCACTTCGTACCACGTCCCCGGCCTGTATGTCGAGGACCACAGCATCGATGTCCCCCTCGACTGGCGCGGCCTTGAGCCCATGCTTTTGGCCGTCGGCAGCACCATGCGCCGCGGCGCCATGCCGGCGCCCATCGCCGGCGCACCCGAGAGCATCAAGCTCTTCTACCGCGTGGTCTGCGCGCCCGACCGTATCAACGACGACCTGCCGCTCCTCCTCTTTTTGCAGGGCGGCCCCGGCGGCGAGAGCCCGCGTCCGCTATCACCCACAAGCGATGGCTGGATCGAGGAGGCCGTCAAGCATTTCCGCGTCGTACTGCCCGACCAGCGTGGAACGGGGCGCAGCAGCTGTGTTGACGGGCGCACAATTGCCGCCTTGGGCAATCGCGCCGAGGCAGCAGGAGCCAATGCGGCCCGCTCGCAGGCGGACTTCCTCAAGCGCCATCTCGCCAGCTCCATCGTGCGCGATTTTGAGTACCTGCGCCTGGTGGGCTTTGGCGGCAAGCCCTGGGTCACACTCGGGCAGAGCTACGGCGGCTTTTTGACGTTGAGCTATCTGTCGCTCTTTCCCGAGGGCGTGGCGGCAAGCTTTACCTGCGGCGGCATTCCGCACGTGCCGGCAAGCGCCAGCGAGGTCTACGCGCACACCTTCCCGCGCATGGCCGCCAAGACCCAGCAGTATTACGACCGCTACCCCGCCGACGTTGAGCGCGTGGCGGCCCTGGCAGATGCCCTCGAGGAACAAAAGCCCGTGCTGCCCGACGGCTCGCCGATGACGGTCGAGCGCCTGCAGCTCATGGGCAGCGACTTTGGCATGAAGCCGAGCTTTGAGCGCATGCACTGGATCATCGATCACTCGTTTGTTGATGGCGACGGTACGCTGAGCTGCGGCTCCTCGGTATCCGACAGCTTTTTGATGCGCGCCTTCGAGCGCACCAACACACGCACGAATCCGCTGTACTGGACGCTGCAGGAATTCATCTACGCCGATGGCGACACCATGCCCATCCGCTGGGCCGCGGCAGAAGAGAAGGCGCACCGCGCCGAGTTCGACACGCTTGCGCGCCCGCTCATGTTTACCGGCGAGGCCATGTTCCCGTGGATGTTTGAGCAGATGCCCGAGCTCAAGCCTTTCAAGCCCGCCATGGACCTGCTGATGGAAAACACCAGTTGGGACAAGATCTACGACCCGCAACGCTTGGCCTGCAACGAAGTACCACTCCAGGCTGCGGTGTACTTCGACGACATGTACGTCGATTCGGGCCTGCAGCTCGACACGCTCAGCCGCGTGGGCAACTCGCATGCCTGGGTGACGAACGAGTTTGAGCACGATGGCCTGCACGGCAGCGTGGTGTTCAAGCACCTCTTCGACGAAGCCCTCAACCGCGGAGACCTGCGCCAGATCTTCTAGCAAAGGAGCGTCCCCAACTGCCGGCACAAAAGGAACGCCCCCAAGTGCCAGGTTAATGAAGTCATTGTAGAAAGAGGACGGAAAGCGAAAACGCCCCTAAGCGAGCAAGGTGACGTGAAAGAGGAGGGCATTGACCTTCTGGTCATGCCCGACGATTGAACGTCAGATTGCCGCTTAGGGGCGTTTGCAGCGTCAATTGGTTAGGCGAAGACGATTAAGTTATCTCGATGGATCGCGGGCTTTTCGGCCAGGTCTGCCAGCAGGCGGTTGCCGGCGATCTGGTCCTGGCGGCGTCCTGCCGCAAGTTCCAGCACGTCCGAATCGGCCTCGGCGATACCGCGGGCGACAACCATGCCGCTTGGGTCGCACACGTCGAGCACATCGCCCTCGGCAAACGCGCCATCGACCTCGCGAATACCCACCGCGAGTAAGGACGAGCCACGGCTGACCAGCGCCTTTGCGGCGCCATCGTCAACCGTTACTGAGCCATGCGCCTTGTCGCCCAGTGCAATCCACAGCTTGCGGGGCGCAATGTCCAGGCGCTCCGCCGGCGGATCGAACAGCGTACCCACGCTCTCTCCGCGGGCGAGGCGCACGAGCGCATCGGGCTCCTCGCCCGAACATATCACGCTCTGAATGCCCGCCGTCATCAGAATGCGGCTCGCACGAATCTTGGTAATCATACCGCCCGTGCCCACCGATGTGGAAGAATCGCCCGCCGAGGCGATGGTCTTGGCATCGATCTTATGCACGACCGGGACAAACTCGGCCGTGGGGTCCTCATGCGGATTGGCGGTGTAGAGGCCATCGATGTCCGAGAGCGTCACACACAGATCGGCAGAAACCAGGCAGCTTACAAGCGCCGCCAGCGTGTCGTTGTCGCCAAACTTGATCTCATCGACGGTAACGGTATCGTTCTCGTTGACGACCGGCACCACGCCAAGCTCCACCAGGCGCAGCAGGGCGTCGCGCGCGTGCAGGTAGGACGTACGGCGGGCCGTGTCGTGGCGCGTGAGCAGCACGAGCGAGGTGAGCAGGTCGCGCGCATGGAACTCCTCATCGTAGGCCGACGAGATGATGCACTGACCGGCCGAGGCGCAGGCCTGCAGGCTCGGCAGGTCGCCGACCGGCTTGCGGTCGAAGCCCAGCACGGGATAGCCGCAGGCGATAGCGCCCGAGCTCACCACGACCAGGCGCCAGCCGAGCTTGCGCAGCGCTGCGGCCTGATCGGCAAGCCCGCCGATAAAGGCGCGGTTGACCTTGCCATCGGCACCCACCACCGTGGACGAACCGATCTTTACCACCATCGTTTTATAAGAAGTCGTCATGCGTCAAACCAATCGAATGTTGAGTGGGCAGGCGAGAAAATGATCCGTTTTCCTCCGTCCCCAAGGGATCATTTCATTAGTGAGCCCAGGGAAAGGCGGAAGCCGCGGCCATGTTTTTGCGCACGAGCTCGTCGCGCACCTGTGCCAGGCCCTGCTCCATGCCCACCACATAGGTCTGCGGATACAGGAAGCGCTTGTAGACCGGATCCAGATGGTCAAGCGCCCAGGCGCAACGCTCGCGTGCGTCCTCGATACTCTCGCGCGGGGCAACAGCGCTGCCATCGCGCACGATCGGCACCAGCAGCTCGCGATACTCAAGCTCCGACACATCGGTCACCAGGGCGGCATCGTTCACGGCCACGAGGGTATTGCCGCGCGCGGTGCCCTCCCCCGACAGATGATCCTCGTTATAGATCATGTCGCAGATCGGGCCGCCAAAGCCGTCGTAATAGCGGCGTACGCGCTGCACGCCCGGGATCGTGCGCTTGTAGGGCTGCTCGGAGAGCTTAACCACCGGCGTCCACGGGTCCGCCTCGCTCGCACGGCGGGCAGAAAGCTTATACACACCGCCCAGCGCCGGCTGGTCGTAGCAGGTCGCGAGCTTGGTACCCACACCAAAGCTATCGATGGGCGCGCCCTGGTCGAGCAGCGACTGAATCGTGTACTCGTCCAGATCGTTGGAAACCGAGATCCCCACATAGGGCAAGCCCTCGGCATCAAAACGGCCGCGCACATACTTGGAGAGTTTAGCGAGGTCGCCCGAGTCGATGCGAATAGCCGACAGACGCTCGCCTGCCGCCTCCATCTCCTTGGCAACCGTAATGGCATGCTCGCAGCCCTCACGCACATCGTAGGTGTCGATGAGCAGTGTGCAGTTCTTGGGGCTCGACTTGGCAAAGGCACGGAAGGCCTCGAGCTCGGAATCGAAGCTCATCACCCAGCTGTGCGCATGCGTGCCAAAGACGGGAATACCGTAGCGGCGACCGGCGAGCACATTGGACGTAGAGGAACAGCCGGCAACGTAGCTCGCGCGCGCAACGGCCAGGCCGCCATCGGGACCCTGGGCGCGGCGCAGGCCAAACTCGGCAACGGGACGGCCGTCCGCCGCCAGCACCACACGCGCCGTCTTGGTGGCGACAAGTGTCTGGAAGCCGACGATGTTGAGCAGCGCCGTCTCGAGCAGCTGGCACTCCAGCGCAGGGCCGGTGACGCGCACCATGGGCTCGCGCGGAAAGACGAG
This sequence comes from uncultured Collinsella sp., assembly GCA_958423535.1. Classification (GTDB taxonomy): domain Bacteria; phylum Actinomycetota; class Coriobacteriia; order Coriobacteriales; family Coriobacteriaceae; genus Collinsella. The sequence goes on along the minus strand of CATZRJ010000033.1, from coordinate 5,883 downwards.
CTCGCCCTCGGGGACAGCGTCGATGTTCACATGCGCACGAAAATCGCGCAGGTAGTCGAGGAATCCAGGCTTAAACATCGCGCCGCCGGCCGGGGCCTGGAGCGAGGCGAGGTAGTCGATGTCCTCAGGCGTAAAGCGCAGGTTCTCGACCAGCTCGGGCAGCTCGGCGGTACCGCACATGACGGCGTAGGCGCTACCAAAGGGATGGTCGCGGTAAAACGCGGTAAAACAACCCTGCTCATTGGCCTTGCCGCTCTCCCACAGGCCCTGGGCCATAGTGAGCTCGTACAGATCGGTGAGCATTGCAATGTCGGTGGGATGCGAGATGTCGGTCAAAGCCATGGGGCGACCTTTCGGATGCGTTGTGCAGAAGTTGAGGGTTGGACGAGGCGGACGTGCGGGCATGGAGCCCGGCGCGAACAGGTTAGTGCAGGCCCATGCTGCCCGTGATCGTGTAGACCATAAAGACGATAAACGCGATGAGGGCGAGCACGATGATGATCTTTTGAGCCGGGGCCATACCGGGGATCTCATTCTCGCCCGTAGGCTCCTTGGAGGTGACCATGCGCTGGGCAAACGTCATCTCGTCACGGCTCGGCGCGGGCTCGACGGGCTTGGGGCGGGCGGCTTTCTTAGGCTGAGGTTTGGGCGCGGCAGGCGCAGGCTTCGCGGCGGCGGGCCTGGGCGCGGGGACGGGCTTGGGCGCGGGGACGGCGTTCGCGGCGGCCTCCTCGGCCTTCGCACGCTCGGCACGCAGGGCAGCCAGCTCCTCACGCTCGCGACGAGCCTTTTCCTGCTCCTCGCGGCGGGCCTTCTCGGCGCGGAGCTCTTCCAACTCGGCGCGCTCCTCGTCAGACAATGGTTGGGACTCAAGCTCGGCCATAGTTCAGCCCTTTCTTTTAAAAAAAGCCGCCGACACAATGTCAGCGGCTTATCAAATCCAAGGGTGGAGACGAAGGGAGTCGAACCCTCGGCCTCTGCCATGCGACGGCAGCGCTCTCCCAACTGAGCTACGTCCCCAGGACAAGTTGATATTTTACCTACGGCTCGCCAACTGTCAACGCCCAATACCCAGTCTTTTTGGGACGGGGCCATTTTGACAACTTTTCGAGCAAGCAATCCTCTCGATGATTTTTTAATCCCCGTCCCAGGAAATCATCGACGAACGCGTTACTTTGCGCTGGTGAGGACGCCGGTGGTGTCGAACGCCGGGGTAAAGCTCTCGTCTACCGCGCCGCCCTCTTGCCAGAACATCGTCGTAAAGCCCAGGTCGTCGGCATGGTCGAGGACCTGCTCGTACTCCTCGCGCGTAACGGCGCGTGCCAGGTCGCCGCCTTGCTCGCGCATGAGCGCATTGGGCGTGTACTGGTTCATGACCGAGATCGGCACATCGCCCACCGTCTGCCACACCAGGTCCAGCACGCGACACGAATCGTCCACATGACCCGGCAGCACCAGGTGACGCACGATCATGCCGCGCTTCATGAGCCCGTCCTCGTCCACCAGCTCTCCCCCACGGCGCTCGATCTCGCGCGCCATCTGAGCCAGGCCCGACACGGCCACACGCGGGTAGTCCTTAATGTGGGAGAGCGACTGTGCAAGTCCCGCATCGGCATACTTAAAGTCGGTAAGCCACACGTCGACCAGATCGCCGAGCGCTGCCACGGCACTCGCGCGCTCATATCCGCTTGTGTTGTAGACGATGGGGATAACCAACCCGCGTGCCCGCGCCGCGGCAATCGCAGCCGGCAGCAGGTGCGCGTAGTGCGTCGCCGTCACCAGGTTGATGTTGTTAGCGCCCTGGTCCTGCAGCTCCAACATAATCTCGACCAGACGCTCGGGCGAAATCTCAAGCCCAAAATTGCCCGTCGAGATCTCGTGGTTCTGGCAATAGACGCATTTGAGCGAGCAGCCGCTAAAGAAGATCGTGCCCGAACCGGCCTCACCCGAGATAGGCGGCTCCTCCCACATATGAAGCGCGGCGCGGGCCACCTTGAGCGTGTCGTCGGCACCGCATACGCCGCGCGCGCCCTCATCGCGCGCCGCACCGCAACGGCGCGGACACAAATGGCAGGCGGGCGAAAAAAGTTCGGTCAACGACGTCGGCATAAATACATGCTCCAAAACAATGATTCAGCAGCTCAAACGCAAAAGGACCAACCGCACAGACGGCTCGAGCCCAAGGCGCCGTAATCGTCCGACACGATTTTTGTAATGTCAAGACTGGAATCCACAAAGTGCCGCTTTATGATGTAGGTATTCCGCCCCCCGCGGAGCAACTGGGTGAACCGTCGCGTTTATTTAGGGAGCCCACACAGTCGTACCTAGTACAGGTATCCTTCGTTGTTAAGGACGCTGGAACAGTCGATGAGGGCACCCACCTGTTTTAGGTGGGTTCATTTTCGTAACGTGGGGGGTGGTTTTCTTTTGCCGAAAATCGCCATCGCAAATCCCGCCAGGATCCCCAAAAGGCACCAGGCAGAACCCCACCATCACTCGAATATCTGGTAAGCACGTGATTATCGCCCCGTGCAATTCCTCACACCCTCCTTGGTCGAGTATCATGGGTCAGCTATACCCTTTGCGGCGTGGCATCATTTGACCTTTTCCTTCGACGCTTGGCGGTTTATCGATTCATGGCTTCCTCCACGAGCTTCATACCGTACCTTTGCGTGGCGGTCGTGGCTTTTATCACGACCTTCCTTGCGGTGCCCCTGGTCAAGCGCCTGGCAATCAAGCTCGACGCCGTCGACTATCCTTCCAAGCGCCGCATCAACACTAAACCCATCCCGCGCATGGGTGGCGCGGCGGTCTTTTTGGGCCTCGTCGTCGCCTGCATTGTTCAGATCCTAGGCACCTGGTACCTGGGCTGGCCGCCCGTTTTGGTGCCCCACCCCCGTCTGCACATCAGTTACCCCATCCTTGCGCTTTCTTTTACCGTTATCTTTGCGACCGGCGCGATCGACGACGTCTTCCAGCTCCAGCCCAAGCAAAAGCTGGCCGGCCAGGTCCTCGCTGCGCTCATCGCCTGCGTAGGCGGCCTAAAAATCGGCGTCATCGTCAACCCGTTTGCCCCCGGCGAGATTATGCTCGGCTGGCTCGCCTACCCCATTACCGTGGTCTACCTGGTGGCGTTCACCAACATCATCAACCTTATCGACGGCCTTGACGGCCTAGCGACGGGTATCTGCGGCATCGCATCGTTCACGATGTTCTCGATGGCCGTTCTCTCGGGCCGTATCGATGCCGCCGCGCTCTCCATTGCGCTCTTTGGCTCGTGCCTCGCCTTCTTGCACTATAACTTCAACCCCGCGAGCATCTTCTTGGGCGACTCGGGGTCGCTGCTGCTGGGCTTTGCGCTGGGCTCCATCTCGCTGCTCAACGTGAGCCGCACCGCCGCGCTCACCTCGCTCATCATCCCGCTCCTCGTGGCCGGCGTGCCCATCATCGATACGTTTAGCGCCATCGTGCGCCGCAAGCGCGCCCACATTAGCATTGGACAGGCCGACAAGGGCCACATCCACCACCGCCTCATTCAAGAGGGCTACAACCAAAAGCAAGCCGTACTGCTCATCTACGCCTGGTGCATACTGCTTTCGGCCGGCGCCGCGGCCATCAATCAGGTCGAGGTCCCCATACGCGTGCTCATCTTTACCGTGCTCGCCATTGGCTCGGCGGCCTTCGCCAAGCGCCTGCACCTGTTTGAACCCGTGCTACGCCACCATTACAACAAGCGCACGCACGAGGACGAGCTGGTAACCCCCGACGACCCCGCTTTTAAGCAGGAGGAGCAAGCCGCCGAGGAACGCAAAGAAGAGCGCCACCACGAGCTCTAGGACAAGCTGCCGAGGATGTGCCCAGGCACCGTTGGCCAAGCGCAGCTGCGCCGCACCCATCCCACAAGCCACCCCTCTCCCGCCCCTGTAATAAACGCGTTATCATCTTGAGCCATGAACATACGTTAGGAGCAATCATGCCAAACGAGAACAGCTACGAAGTCGCGCTGCAAAAGAGCAACGCCATTCGCGAGGGCCTGGCAAAGACGCCCGAGAAGTTCACCATGCTTACCGGCGACCGCCCCACCGGCCGTCTGCACCTGGGTCACTATTTTGGCACCCTCAAGGGCCGCGTGGAGCTGCAGAACATGGGCGCCAGGACCAACGTGCTCATCGCCGACTACCAGGTCATCACCGACCGCGACACCACCGAGCACATCCAGGACAACGTGTACAACATGGTCATGGACTACCTTGCCTGCGGTATCGACCCCGACAAGACCATGATCTACGCACACTCCGCCGTGCCCGCCGCCAACCAGCTCATGCTGCCGTTCCTGTCGCTGGTCTCCGAGGCCGAGCTGGCGCGCAACCCCACGGTCAAGGCCGAGATGGAGGCCTCGGGCCACGAGCTCACCGGCCTTTTGCTCACCTACCCGGTGCACCAGGCCTGCGACATCCTGTTCTGCAAGGGCAACGTGGTGCCGGTCGGCCGCGACCAGCTGCCGCACATCGAGCTCACCCGCACCATCGCACGCCGCTTTAACAACCGCTACGGCAAGGTATTTCCCGAGGTCGAAGCGCTGCTGTCCGAGACCCCGCTGCTGCCCGGCCTGGACGGTCGCAAGATGAGCAAGAGCTACGGCAACGCCATCAATATTTCGATGACCGCCGAGGAGACGGCCAAGCGCATCAAGAAGAGCCAGACCGACTCCGAGCGCATGATCACATTCGACCCCGAGAACCGCCCCGGTGTGTCCGGCCTGCTTTCGACCGCTGCCATCTGCACCGGTCGCTCCGAGGTTGAGATTGCCGAGGAGATCGGTATGGGCGGCTCCGGCCAGCTCAAGAAGTACGTGACCGAGGCCGTCAACGAGTATTTCGCGCCGATCCGCGAGCGCCGTCAGCGATACGAGAACGACCTGGATTATGTGAAGGACGTCCTGCACGAGGGCAACCGTCGCGCCAACGAGATCGCCAAGCAGACCCTGGCCGAGGTTCGGGACGCCATGGGCATGGTGTACTAGAGCGATTTGCGGGCTTGAGCTATCGATTGCTTTAGGGCGGGCGCTACGGCGTCCGCCCTTTTTTGTGCCCGACCGGTTCGACTCTGCCCATTGCACTCCCCCGACAAACGGGAACGGGCCCGCCGGCAGTCAGTTGCCAGCGGGCCCGTTCCCGAAGTACACCGTTGAATCGCACAGAGGGGAGGGATGCGAATCAAACTCAACAGGGCAGGCTTTTTCATCGCCTATTGCCTGCTCCGTTGCTGAAACCAATATAGTTCACCGTGGTTTACTTTGTAGCATCAATATTCGCCGCCATAGCTTCTCCATAAGTTAGCCCCAGTAAACCTACAACGGAAAACCGCCACAAAGGGGACAGGCACCTTTGTAGTAGTTTTGACACGAACGAGCTGTTAGAGTCCGGCAGGCCAGCGACAGGCGCCCAGATCGACGTGCATGTCGTCCTTAAACGCCACACCCTCCCCTAGCAAAAGCTCACGTTGAGCATCGGGACCGCCAAAAGCAAAACCCTCGCATATACGCCCGTCGGCAAACACCACGCGGTGACAGGGAATCTCGCCGGGGCGCGGATTGCTATGCAGGGCATACCCCACGTAGCGCGCACTTCGTGGACGACCGGCAAGCAGCGACACCTGACCATACGTGGCGACCATCCCCTCGGGGATCTGCTCGACCACCTCGTACACCCGTTCAAAAAAGCCCTCAGACGCCATTGCTCGCTCCCTTCCACCCGGAAAAGCATAAACCACCACAAAGGTGCCTGTGAACTGCCTCCCATTTCTTGGACATCGGGAAATGGGAGGTTTGGAGTGGGTATGATGAATTGGACACCTAGTTAAGAGCGAAAGGTGTTCAAGATG
>CATZRJ010000032.1 GCA_958423535.1 uncultured Collinsella sp. | reverse complement strand
AGCACGCTCGGAGCGTATTCAGCAGAGCATCTTGCCTCTTTCGACGAGCCTCTACGCGATTCTGATATCGCTTGCCCATACGCTGGTGGATGCGCCATGCGAGTGCTTCCATCGCTTCCATGTCACAGAGCATCTCGTTGTTGACCGTCGCGACCTCGATTCCCATAGTAATCAAGCCCGTGTTGCGCTTTTCATCATGGATACGTCCCCTCCGAGAGGAATGGCCCAGCTCACCGTTGTATTCCAGGTCAAACCGAGCTGCTTCCTGATACGCATCGCAAACTGTATGCGGCATCCCCGAGATTGCCTGCGCACGGTCATCGAACTCGATCTTGTAGTCGGTCTTAAAAGGTCCGCAGGCAAACCCGCCATAGGAAAACGGAAGCGAAAACAGGGCGAGCATGATGCACTCCATGGGTGAGCGCAGGTTTTCCGAAAGATAGGGACACAGACGCTGCAGCTGCTTGGCCGCGTTCCCCTTGCATACCGCGAGGTAATCTGCCAGACGATCGGGCGTCAGCACCGGCTCAACCTCAAAGTAGCCCACATCTGCTGGCTGGTCCTTGTCCTTTGCAAGTTTATTCGTAACAGGCGAGGTGTAGGGAGGCAGATACTTCCCGCGGTCACTCAGCGAAATCTTAGAGCACAGCTCCTGAGCCAGGGCAAATGCCTGGATGCAGCCGACCTCGCGCGCAACGGCAACACAAAGGGCCTCGGGAGATAGACTGTATACACCCGGCTCCACCTCTAGAATCGAGCCGACAGGCAACCCGGAACACACGGACCAGCCCACGCCAGGCATGCGGCGGCGCTGCGCCGCAGATCCCACCAGTAAGCAAAGATCTTCTTGCACCTCGCCACTTGCGGCCCCAATCCGCACCAAGTCGGGAAGATAGATGTCCTCGGTCGAGGGCGACGACGTGCGCAGCACACGGCGCTCTTCATCGGGATTGAGGTCCCTCCAGCTTATGTAGCCCATCTGCCGGCGCTCGGCGCGCATCATGCGTAGCGCCGAGGCGCCTGTTAGGATTACGGAAGCCGCTAGCTGTTCGCCTGTCGGCTCGTTGCACCGCTCAATCTTTACTGCCACAAAATCACCCCTACCAAACGCGTGCGATAGCGAGGCCATCGACTGCTGCGGCGCCGGCGCGCTTGAGTTCCGCCGAAGCCGCTGCCATCGTCGCGCCCGTGGTGATAACGTCATCGATAAGCAGCAGGCGGCGGCCGTGTACGTCCTCAACCGTCTCGTACATGCCTTGGGCACGCTCGCGGCGCTCCTCACGACCGAGTTCGCGCTGGTCGCCATGCCCGTTCTTGACGAGAGCATCGAGCAGGGGAACACCCGACAGCTCGCAAAATGGGCGCGCAATAGCCTCCATATGATCAAAACCACGCCGCCGAAACGCTGCCGCTGTCGCAGGCACAAACACCACCGCATCCGCACTGGACAGCACACCTCCGTAGCGATCGGGCGCTACGATCTGGGCATGCAGGGCGGCGTCGTAGAGCAGCTCCGCCAGATACGGAGCCAGACGTCGCTCGCCCGCATCCTTGTACGCTTTAATGATACGCGGCAGCGGATGCGCATAGACGGCGCACGCCAGGCAGCGTTCGAGCGCCTCCGCCATTGCCGAGGACGTGCCCTCGACCGAACACTCAGTGCACAGCAAATCCCCAAACGGGGCGCCGCATCGGGTACAGCTATGACGTGGGTCGATAAGCGTGAGCGATGCCAGACAACCCTGGCAGATCAGCGCACCGGCGCGCTCGCAGCCGGCACATCGCGTGGGCGACAATGCCTCGAGCGCCTCGCGTGCCACCCGCTCGGCAAACGGTAGCAATTCGTCCGCAAACGGTAGGGCGTCGGCACCCTGCAGACGGCTCAATATGTTCAGATGGCTCTTCAAGACACAACCCTCCCTACGTTCGGTCGCAGGGAGGGTTGTTGATTCAGCGCCATGATACCCCGATGCGCTCGGGGCAAGGCGGGCTAAATCCGCTCGCGGGCGTTATTCGCCGGTAGGCGGTTGCGGTGCGGACGAGGTGTGGGTCGAGCCTTCGCCGCCGTCCTGGCGCGGCTTGCGGGAGCGACGGCGGCGACGGCGCTTTTGACCCTGGTCGGCCGAGCCCTCGCCACCGCGATCCTCGCGCGGCTCGCGCTCGTCGCGAGCGGCGCCACGCGAAGCCTTGGCAGCCGCTCCCCCGCCATCCCCGGGACGACGGCGCGTGACCTTGACTTCGCCATCCGAAACCTGATCGGCCACAGAAGGAACCGAGGGCTTCTGCTGCGTGCCCGAGGAATGGCGACGACGCGGACGTGGCATGCGCTCCTCCTCACCACGCGGCTTGCCGCCCTTGTCGGCAGGCGCGTCGGAACCCGAGCCACCCTTGGGAGCGGCACCGGCCTCGCGAGCGGCTGCGGCGCGGAAGGCGTCCTCGCGCTCCTCGCTCGACAGGTGACGGCGGCGACGACGCGTGGGGTTCATGCCACCGCCGCGGTTTTGCTGCTGGGGCTGCTGAGCCTCGCGCTCGCGGGAAGCGTTCTTACCCGCGGCCTCGCCATTGTCGACGGACGCCGCGCGCTTGCGGCGGCGACGGCCACCAGCTGCCTCCTCGGCCTCGGGTGCCTCGGCCTTGCCGCGGCCCTTTCCACGGCCACGGCCCTCGCCCTGGCCCTGAGCGGTGCGAGCATCGGATTCGGCATCGCGACGACGGCGCTTGGGCATCGATGTGCCGGCCAGACGATCGGCACTCGACAGGCCATCGCCCACGTCAACGCCGTTCTCGCGATCGAGTTCCATGAGCGCCAGGCGCATCTCGGGCGACTCGATGCGCTCGAGCACATCGCGCGTCACACAGTCGGGGCGGCAGTTGCAGCCCTGTTCGGCGGCCTTCTTTTTGCAGCCCTCCGAGCACGTCATATCGGCCAGGTTGACCTTAAAGACCTTGCCGTTCTCCAGGCGCAGCACCAGCTGCTCACGCGGCGTGTCATATTCCTGGATACGCGCCTTGCCAAGCGGCGTATCGATGAGCGTCTTCTTTTTGGGCGCACGGCTCTTAAAGTCCTTGTACGCCTCGAACTCATAGCGCAGGCAGCACATCAGGCGGCCGCAAACGCCACTGATCTTGGACGAGTTGAGCGGCAGGTCCTGCTCTTTTGCCATGCGAATCGAGACGGGCTCAAACTGTCCGCCAAAGCGCGTGCAGCAGAGCTCCTGTCCGCATTGGGCATAGCCGCCCACAAGGCGGGTCTCATCGCGCACGCCGATCTGACGCATGTCGACGCGAATGTGCAGCGTCGAGGACAGATCCTTGACGAGCTGGCGAAAATCGACGCGCTCCTCGGCCGCAAAGTAGAACACGGCCTTCTCGCCGCCAAACAGGTACTCGACGCCGACCGGCTTCATCTCGAGGTCGAGCTCCTTGACCAGGCGGCGGAAGTCGACCATGGCCTCGTCGCCCTGGATGGCCAGGTCATCGGCAAGCTGCAGGTCGATGTCGCTCGCCACGCGCAGCACGGGCTTGAGCGGCTGACCGATCTCGTCTTGCGGCACCTCGAAGGGATCGGCCGTGACCAGGCCGATCTCGGTTCCGCGCTCGGTGGAGCAGATGGCATAATCGGCCTCGAGGATATCCAGATCCTGCGGGTCGAACCACAGGTCGCGCGAGGCGTAGGTAAACTTAACGGGTACGACTAACGGCATTTCAGTGCCTTCCTGATATCGAACAGCATGACCTCGATGGCCAGCTGGGGAGTAACGTTTCTGGCGATGTTGCGCTCGGCGGTCGCGACCGCCTCGAGCGCCCGGGTGGCACCCGCAGCATTCGTCGCGGCGGCAAGCCGCCCGATCGTGTCGCGCACGTCTTCGTTCACGACGTCGGCCGCCTCGTCCTGAAGCGTCAGCAGCACGTCGCGCATGAGCGTCCGCGCGCTCGCCAGCGCTTCCATGATACCCGAACGCTCGCGCGCGTTGAGTTCGCGCTTGTTGCGGTCCTCAAGCTGCTTCAATGCTCCACGCGACAGGTAGTCGGCGTTTTGCTCGAGCACCTTTTCCTGCGTGGACTTGACCTCGGCGAGCGGCGCCTTAACGGCGACGATGAGTGACTTGGCGCGGCTGAGCACGTCGGCCTCGTCGGCGGCGATGAGCGAATCGATGGCGCGGACCATCTGACGGCGGGCGTCCTGGCGCTCGGCGCTCTTGAGGAACTCGATGCCACGCGTGGGGCTTCCCGCTACGGCGACGGCCATGCGGCAACGCGCAGGGTCCTGACCGGTGGCGCGGCTCACGGCCTGCGCGGCGACGGCGGGCGATACCAGCCGAAACGGCACGCACTGGCAGCGGCTCACGATGGTGGGCAGCATCACGTCTGCCGAGGTGCCCAGCAAGATGAACATAACGCCCTCGGGCGGCTCCTCGAGTGTTTTGAGCAGTGCGTTGGCGGTGTTGGCGCGCAGCTGCTCGGCACGGTCGATGATGTAGACCTTGGCCTTGGCACGGATGGGCGCCAGAGGCACGTCATCGAGCAGCTCGCGGGTCTGGGCGATGAGGTAGCCCGTGGCGCTCTCGGGCGCGTAATAGTGCACGTCGGGGTGCGTATGACGGGCGACGCGCACGCAGCTGTCGCATGAGCCGCAGCCATCCTGCTCGCACAGGAAGGCTTGGGCGAGCGCCCACGCGGCGTCGAGTTTGCCCGCGCCGGGCGCGCCCAAAAACAGGTAGGCGTGCGATGCGCGACCGCTGGCGACGGCATTGGTCAAAAAGTCGCGCACGCGCTCTTGGGTGTCGAGCTTGGCCAGCAGGCTTGCCTGAGCGGGGGCCATGTTACTCGGCCTCCTGGGCAAGCGCGGCGGTGACGGCGTCCTGGGAAATGTCGAGGCCGTAGGCGCGAACCTGCTCGACCGTCTGCGCGAAGACGTCCTCGATGGACGCGGTCGCGTCGATGAGCTTTACGCGGTTTGGTTCCTCGGCGGCAATGGCGCAAAATCCCTGGTAGACACGCTCTTGGAAGGCCATGCCTTTTGCCTCCATGCGATCTGCCGCGCCACGGGCTGCCATGCGTAGCGCCGCCTGCTCGGGCGTGATGTGGTAGACGAGCGTGAGCGCCGGATGCGTACCGGCGACAGCCAGGTTGTTGGCATCGCGTACCATCTGACGGTCGAGGCCATCGGCAAACGCCTGATAGCAGGTCGTGGAATCGTAGAAACGGTCGCACAGGACCACCTTGCCGGCCGCAAGGGCGGGGGCGATGACCTCGTGCACCAGCTGGGCACGCGCGGCCTCGTAGAGCAGCAGCTCGCAGGTGTCACCCATCGCCGTGTTGGCGGGGTCGAGCAGCAGGGCGCGGATCTTTTCGCTGATGGCGGTACCGCCCGGCTCGCGCAGGCTCACAACCTGGTAGCCAGCGAGTTCGAGCGCGCGGGCAAGCAGACGCGCCTGCGTGGACTTGCCGGCGCCGTCGACGCCCTCGAGCGTGATAAAGCTATGTTGAGCGGGCTCAAAAGCCATGGGCGCAGCCCCTTCCTACAAGGCGCGTAAATGCAGATATATCAACCAAGCCATGATACCCCAGTGCTCGGTGCGTCCCCAATGGCTAAAGGTGCCTTTCCAAAGTTGCGGTGAAATAGGGACTGATTGAAGCTCTGAGACCGCCAAACAGTCCCTATTTCACCGCAACTTATGATGGGGAATTTTGGACGCTGGGTATAATCGTCGTATTGCATTGAAATGTGGCGAAAGGAGTGGCAATGTCTCGGTATTGCGCCTCGTGCGGCAAGCTTCTTGCAGATAATGCCAAGTTCTGCACCTCGTGCGGTGCACCCGTTGAGCAAACAACCGCGAGCGATAGCCAGCCCGCTTTTGAGCAGACCGGCTCCCTTGATACGCCGCAAGTCAAGGCGGACGACCCCCTCGCCTATCGCCCCGACCCCGCCGCAGGCCCCGCGGCCGTCGAGACCACGCAGCGCATACCCGTCGCGAGCGGCTCGCCCCAACAGGAGCCGGCTCCCGCATACACGCCCGCTTCGCCACAGACCCCCGCTCCCAAAAAGAGCGGCACCGGGCCGCTTATCGCCGTTATTGTTGTGCTGGTGGCGATCATCATCGCCCTGGTCGTTTTCTTTGTGATCAAGCCTTTCGACAACGCCGCCACGCAGACGACTGCCGAGGTAGCTAAGCTGCACCATGACGTCGACGACGATGACCTAAAGCCTCTCGGCGATCCCAACAGCCTGTACGACGATGATGACGATGACGACGAGGATGGCGGCGAAGCAACGCTCTCCGAGCAGAATCTCTACCGCCGACTGAGCGAATACTACGACTTGCTCGAAGACCTCGACAACTACGTCCGTGGCTGCGCGCAGAACTTCAACGGCAGCTATCTGGAAGAAGATCGCACCGCCCGTCAAAATCTCGCCGACGTCGCCGAGCGCACAGAGGACACCATCGAGCAGTATTACGACATCGTCGAGGACCTAGACGTCCCGACGAGCTCCAAGAACTACAGCTCCTGGAAAGACATCGTTGCCCTGTACGACGACCTGAATCACCGCATTGACGCAATCTGTGATGCCTGGGAGATCAGCCTGAAATACGCCAAGCCTGCGGACCACAAGAATGAGATCGTGGCGCCGCTGTCGCGCGACAACGTGGCGGGCACCAATGACAATAAGTACCGCCTAGACTTTGAGGAGCGCTATCCCGGCGCCAAACCCGTCGAAGTGAACTAGCGCTTTGTCGTTCCCGAGCCGGCAGTTAGGGACGTTCCTAAACTGCCGGCAGAAAAGAAACGTCCCTAACTGCCGGATAAAAAACGAGCGAGGATTTTGAGGTCCTCGCTCGTTTTTGTTTTAGGCAATGTTTCGACCGCGCCGTTACTTGTCGGAGGCTACTTTCTTGGTAGTCGACTTCTTCGCGGTCGTCTTCTTGGCGGCAGTGGCTTTCTTAGCCGTCGTCTTCTTGGCCGCCGTCGTCTTCTTGGCCGTGCTCGCCTTAGTCGTGGTCTTGCGGCCGCGGGCGGGCTTCTTCTCCTTGGTCGGGCAGTCCATGTTGACGCAGATACGCCACGGGCCGCGCGCCGTGTTGACCACCACGATGGGGGCGCCGCACTCGGGGCAGGTCTCACCCGTCGCCTCGAGCTTACCGCGCGCCGGCAGAGGATAGCTCACGCCGCAGTCATCGTAGTTGGTGCAGCGGATAAAGCGCTTGCCGCTCTTCTCACTCTTGTGCGCGATCAGGTCGCCATGACGTCCGGCCTCGGCACACACCTTGCACTCGCCCACCTTAAGGTCGGGCTCGTAGTTGGTGGGGCACGTGGGGTTCACGCAGATCTCGAAAGCCTTCTGACGGAACGGCTGGCATTTAATGCGCGGCGCGCCGCACTCGGGGCACACGGCCGCCTCGCCCTCGAGCGGACTCACCTTGACGCCGCTCGGCACCGGATAGGTCACATCGCAGTCGGGCCAGCCCATGCAGCCGATAAAGCTGCCGCGGGTCTTGGCGCTCGTCTTCATAACCAGGTCCTTGCCGCACTTGGGGCAGGCTCCCACGCGCGCATCGGCCGTGACGGCGTCGCTGATGGCGTCGCCCAGCTCCTGCGTGTGCTTGAGCAGCTCGTCGAGCACGCCGGCCAGCAGCGCGCGCGAGTGCGTCACGACATGCTCTTCGGTATCCTCGCCGCGCTCCACGCGAGTCATGTCGCCGTCGAGCTCACTGGTCATATCGGGGCTCGTGATGCGCGGGGCAAACTGCGACAGCGCGTCAATGATGGCAATGCCCAGCTGGCTTGGCTCAACGGGATCGTTTTTGAGGTAGCGCACGGCGTACAGACGCTCGATGATGCTCGCACGCGTGGACTTGGTGCCCAGGCCGCGCTTTTCCATCTCCTGCACGAGCTTGCCCTGGCTGTAGCGCGCGGGCGGCTCGGTCTGCTTGGCCTCGAGCTTAATGTCGAATACGTCGACCGTATCGCCCTGCTCAAGCGGCGGCATCTGCTCGTCGCGTTTAAGGCCATACGGGTAGGCCTCGCGGAAACCCGGGGTCACGAGCACATCGCCCGAAGCCACGAACGGCTCACCGTTCACATCGAGCTCGAGCTTGGTGTTCTCGATGGTCGCGGGACCCATGAGCGTCGCCAGGAAGCGGCGGGCGATGAGGTCGTAGAGCTTGCGCTGGCCGCCGTCGAGCGTGGACGGATCGCCCTCGCCCGTGGGATAGATAGGCGGGTGGTCGGTGGTCTCGACTTTGCCGCGCGTAGGCTTCATGGGGCCGGCAAGCACCTTTTTGCATACGGGCGCCAGCGCCGGGTTGATCTTTGCCAGGTCGCTCACCACGGCGCCCAGATCGAGCGTCGCGGGGTACACGGTATTGTCGACACGCGGGTAGCTGATGAGACCGGCCATGTAGAGGGACTCAGCGATGCGCATGGTACGCGCAGGCGAGATGCCCTCGGCCGCGGCGGCAGCCTGCAGCGAGGTGGTCGCAAACGGCGTGGGCGGTTGCTGCTTACGCGAGCGCTTGGTCACCGCGGCAACGGTCGCCGTCGTAGCGCCGTCGACGTGACCATACGCCGTCTCGGCAGCGTCCTTGTCGGTAAAGCGCGCCGTCTTGTGCGCAATCTTAAAGCGGTCGTCCTCGGCAGCACCCTGTGCGGCACCCATGCCGCGGATCTGCCAATAGTCCTCGGGCACAAACGCCATGCGCTCGCGCTCGCGCTCGACCACCAGGGCAAGCGTCGGCGTCTGCACGCGGCCGGCGGAGCGCACGTTACCAAAGCCGCCAAACTTGGCGAGCGTCAGGTAGCGCGTCAGCACCGCACCCCAAATGAGGTCGATGTGCTGACGGCTCTCGCCAGCGTCAGCCAGGTTCTGGTCGAGCGAGACAAGGTTATCGAAGGCCTGCGTAATCTCGGCCTTGGTAAACGAAGAATACTGGGCGCGGGCGACCGGCAAGTCGGGCGCCACCTCGCGCACCTTGTTGAGGGCGTCCGAACCGATCAGCTCGCCCTCGCGATCGAAGTCCGTGGCAATGATGACGCTGTCGGACTTTTTGGCGAGGTTCTTAAGCGAGCGAATGAGCTCTTTCTCAGCCGGCAACTTAATGACGGGCGCCCAGGTGAGGTAAGGCAGACTCTCGAGCTTCCAGCCCTTAATGGAGATGCCATCGGCAAGGAACGGCTTACGCTTGGTGTCGTAAGGCGGACGCGCCAGGCCATCGGGCATGTCGGCCGGCAGTATCTCGCCGTCCTCGGTGACCGAATACCAGCCCAGCTTTTTATCGAACAGCACGCTGTCACAAAAATCGGGCGCGAGGATGTGACCGGCAAGGCCGATCGTCACGCACTCCTCGCCCTTCCACTCAAAACGGTAGATGGCGGTGTTGTACACCTTGTCCTTTTTGGGCTTACCCGTGGACAGACGCTCGGCGATCTGACGCGCGGCGTCGTTTTTCTCGGCGATGATGAGCTTCAAAAGAGGCTCCTATCTCGTATCTCTGCGGCTACGCCCGCCCGTATGGCGGCCGACTTACGCCCTTGCTTGCTCAATCTGCCCGATGAGCCAATCGCACCAGGCATCCATGCCCTCGCCCTTGCGCGCGCTCACGGCAAACCGCGGCGCCTGCGGATTGAGGTCATCGAGTGTCTTAGTATACCTATCCATGTCAAAATCGAAAGCCGGGGCCACATCGACCTTGTTGAGCAGCTGCGCGCCGGCGTGCTGGAAGATGCCCGGGTACTTGATGGGCTTGTCGTCGCCCTCGGGCACCGAGAGGATCATGATGGACAGGTTCTCGCCCAGGTCAAAGTCGACTGGGCAGACCAGGTTACCCACGTTTTCGATAAAGATGACATCGATGTTTTCCAGACCCACAGCCTGGTCGAAGGCGTCAACGGCCTCCATGATCATGTTGCCCTCGAGGTGGCACAGGCCGCCCGTGTTGATCTGGATGGCGGGCATGCCGGCTTCCTTCATGGTGATGGCGTCGACATCCGAGGCGATATCGCCCTCGATGACGGCACAGCGCAGGCCGGCCTTGTCACGTAGACGCTCGTTGGTGCCCAGGATCGTGGTAGTCTTGCCCGAGCCGGGGCTCGACAACACATTGATCACATAGGTGTTTGTCTCTTTAAATCGCTGACGCAGCTGATCTGCCAGGCGCTCATTGCGCGACAGAATCGGCGATGCGATATCAATCGTTTTCTCGGCCATACTCGGCACTCCTTACTTTGGCCCCTTTATACCCCGTCACCAGATGGCTAGCGGGCTAATCGTCGGGGGTTTCGATTTCGATACTGGCGATGTCGAGCTCGCGACCGTGCAGTAGGCGCACATTGGCGCCGCCGCACTGGGGGCAGCGGCAGTGGAAGCGGTCATGATCGAAAACATCACCGCAGTCCAGACACTCGCTTTGCGGATGGACCTCCTCTACCGCAAGCTCGCAGCCGCGCGTGAGCGGGTCCTCGTCGCGAAACGTCTCCCACGCAAAGTCGAGCGCCTCGCGCACGACCTCGGTCATATCCCCGATACGCAGCGTTACCAAAACGGCGCGCGAGGCCCCCGCCCCACGCGCCGCGCGAATCACTGTGTCGAGTATGCCGTTGACAATGCCAACCTCGTGCATACCGATTTACTCCTCGTCGTCCTCGTCGTCCGAGAACAGGTCCAGACGACTCACGAACAAGCCCTCCTTGCCCTCGCGCGCGGTAATGACCACACGGGCGATGGCAAGCGAAATCTCGTAGAGCGAGAGCAGGGCGCCATACATGAGGCCCAGCGTAACGGGCGAGCCGTCGGGCGTAATCACAGCCGAGCCCACAAGCAGGCCAACGTACACGAAACGCCAGGCACTGCGGAAGGCCGCGTAGGACACGATATGGAAGACGGACAGATAAAAGATGATGAGCGGCAGCTCAAACGCCACACCAAAGCCGATCATAAAGAGCAGCTCCATGTTGACGTAGTTCTCCAGATCGGGCAGCGCCGTAGCGACGGCCGAGGTTTCGCCGATGAGCCACTCAAAGCCCGCAGGAATGATGATGAAGTAGCAGAAAATGGCGCCCAGGAAGAACAGCACCGTCGAGGCGAGCACCGTGGGCACGACCCACTTGCGCTCGTTGGGGCGAAGCGCCGGCAGGAAAAATGCCAGAATCTGCCAGATGATCATGGGCGTGCACATGACCACGGCCATCTTGATGGCCAGCGAGAAGCGCAGGCCAAAGCCACCGAGCGTGGTAGTGATGTAGAACTTACCGTCTGGCACAAAGGAGCGGATGGGGTCTTCCAAGATGTCGAGCACCACGGGCGTGGCGAAATACAGCACGATAGCGGCGGCGAACACCGACACGACCACGATGGTCAGGCGGCGACGGAGCTCTCCCAGGTGATCGAAGAGCGGCATACGCGCAGGTCCGATAGGCATTACTCATCGCCTCCCTTCGGGGCGTCGGCGGCAGCGGCGTCGTCCTCGGCCTCGAGCTCGCGAGCGAGCTGGTCGACGACAGCCTTGCGCTTACGGGGACGACGGGCGTAGAGGTCAGCCGTCGTGGGCTCTGCCGGCTCGGGCTCGGGTTCCGGCTCTGCAGCAGGCTCGGGCTCGGCGGCGGCAGCAGCAGCGGCGGCAGGCTCTGCACCCTCGGCCTCATCAGCAGCGCCTTCGCCCTCGGTGGCACCCTCGCTCGCAGCCTTCTCGGCGGCAAGGCGGGCACGGCGCTCGGCAAAGGTCTCCTTCTTTGCGGGTGCAGCCGTCCCGGCGGCATCCTCGTCCGCATCGGAATCGTCATCGACGGCAGCCTTCTTGGGCTTGACCGGAGCCGACGCGGCCTCGCTTACCGGATCGATGATCTCGGACTGAACAACGGCCGTCATCTTTTCCTGCGTCTCGCGGAACTGACGGATGGCACGGCCGATCGTGCGGCCCATCTGCGGGAGCTTATCCGGGCCAAACAGCAAAAAGCCGAAGACCACGATGATCGCGAGCTCACCCTCTCCAATACCAAACACACATACCTCCAAGGCTCGATGTGAGTCGAGCCCGCACCGCGCCATTCGGCCGGAACTCGTCTATTCATTCGGTCAAGTATAGCGCCCGGACGCCAAAACGTCCGAGCGCATCACAAACATATGCCAAACGGCACGCCCTTTTGGGGGCAAAGATTATGCCGCCGTGATCGAAATCTCCTGGTCGACGCCCAGCAGCTGAACCACGCGCATCACCTGGGGCTGCACATTAGTGCAGCTAAAGCGCTTACCGTGGTCGACCGCGTGGTGCGCGGCGCCCACGAGCACGCCAATGCCCGTCGAATCGATGTAGCTCACCTGGGCAAAATCGAGCTCAACGGCCTCAGTGGGCTGCTCGAGCGCCAGGTCAATGGCATTGCGCAGGCTATCGGCGTTAGAGATATCGATCTCGCCGGTTACCTTAATGGTGTAGATCTCCGGTGTGGGGTTGGTGGAAATACCCAAATCCATGTATACGCTCCTTTACGTATCGAAAATGCGGATAGTACTGGGCGCGGACTTGCGGGGCCCTAGGCGTTAGGCGCGCTCGGCACGAGCAAGCTCAGCAGCGACAAGCTTGACGGCCAGCACCAGTACGTCGAGTGCTGCCTCCAGGTCCTCGACCGTGGGATAGCTCGGCGCGATGCGGATGTTGGTGTCGCGCGGGTCCTTGCCATAGGGCCAGGTAGCACCGGCCGGCGTGAGCTTGACGCCCAGGTCGGCGCAAAGCGCGGCTACCTTCTGGGCCGAGCCCTCGGGACCATCGAAGCTTACAAAGTAGCCGCCGCGGGGGTGCGTCCAGGTGGCACAGTCTGTGTCGCCCAAGCCCTCGGTGAGCTTGCGCTCGACGGCCTCAAAGCGCGGACGCAGGAACTCGGCATGCTTTTTCATGTGCTCCTTGACCGCCTCGATGGTGGGAAGGAAGCGTACGTGGCGCAGCTGGTTGAGCTTGTCGGCGCTGATAAGGCCGGCCTTCAGGCGCTTGGAGAACTCCGCGATAACCGCGGGGCTCGCACCGATAAAGCCGATGCCGGCGCCCGGGAAGGTGATCTTGGACGTCGAGGCAAAGGCCACCACGCGGTCCTCGGTGCCCGCCGCGCGGGCGAGGTCAAAGATGTTGGCAAGCTCGTCGGTCTCGTCGTACAGGTCGTGCACGCAGTAGGCGTTGTCCCAGAAGATGCGGAAATCGGGCGCGGCCGTGGGCATCTCGACCAGGCGGCGCACAGTGTCCTCGCTAAAAGTGATGCCCGTGGGGTTGGAATACTTGGGCACGCACCAGATACCCTTGATGGAGTCGTCGGCGGCAACCAGGCGCTCGACCTCGTCCATGTCGGGGCCGTTGTCGGTCATCGCGACGGGGACGTTCTCGATACCCAAGTCGGCGGTGATGCCAAAGTGGCGGTCGTAGCCGGGAACAGGGCACAGGAACTTAACCTTCTTGCCACCGTGCGCGGCCTCGTAAGCCTCCCAAGGCTCGCTGCCGCACGAGCCGCAGCGCCAGAACATGCCGGCGATATCGTGCTCGATTAGCAGGCTCGACGAACCCAGTACGAGCGTCTGCTCGGCAGGGCAACCCAGGAACTCCCCCGCCAGCTTGCGTGCCGAGGGAATGCCCTCAAAGCAGCCGTAGTTGGAGCAGTCGACGTTGCCGTCGTGCAGATCGGCGTCGGCATTGAGAATATCGAGCATGGGTCGAGAGATGTCCACCTGGGAGGGCGACGGCTTGCCGCGGGCCATGTCGAGCGCCAGGCCCTTGGCCTTGACCTCGGCGACCTCGGCTTTGAGCGCCTCGATGGCGGCATCGAGTTCGGTGGTTTCCATCTTCTGGTAGATCGTCTGCATGGGTGCGACCTTTCGCGAAGCGGGACGTTGCAGTTCGTCTAAGTATAGACCGCCACTGCCGCAACGGTATGAAGCCGTGATAGATTAAGTCCATCGCAATGAATTACGACATCGCCGCGCATGCCGGTGTGGGGCGCCCAAGGAGGCACTATGGAGTACGGATCGTTCCAGGCCGAGGAATTCGGCGACCTGCAGCGCCTGGTCGACGGACTGTTTTATGACCGCCGCGCCATCGACCGCCTGGATCTCATCGTGCAGGCCGAGATCTTGGACCTGGCGCCCGACCTCATGGAAATCGTGAACCTTTTGCCGCCCGGCTACTACGACCGCCAGTCACTTTGCGACCAGCTCAACTCCGCCTTGGCCGCCCACGGCTGGGGCGCCGTCTACGGAACGGTGGAATAAACCTAGTCATTTAAGAACGTCCCCATTGACTAAAACGCCGCTTGTGATGGTGTCCACAGGCGGCGTTTTCAAACTTGTATATGCTTTTACTTGTCTTTGGGCGCGGGGTGTTTGCAGACCACGCTCATGTAGATCATACCGAGCACGGCAGCGGTGACCGAACCGGCAAGGATGGCGGCCTTGGCAGCCAGAACCTCAAACTGGGCCGTCGGGAAGGCAAGGCCGCTGATGAGGATCGACATGGTGAAGCCGATGCCGCCCAGAATGCCCACACCGGCAATCATGTGCCAGTTAACGTTATGCGGCAGCTCGCAGACCCTAAACTTAACCAGGGCAAACGTCATGCCAAAGATACCAATCGGCTTGCCCAGCAGCATGCCAAAGTACACGCCGAGCGTCACCGGGTCGGTGAGCAGCGTGCTCATGTCCACGCCCACTAGGCGAACCTGTGCGTTCACGAACGCAAAGATCGGCAGAATCACAAAGTTGACCGGCGTGGAGATCAGACGCTCCATGCGGATGAGCGGCGGGGTCACGCGGTGCATGACGCGCTCGACCCTGGTGGTCGAGACGGTAAAGTCATGCTGGCCCAAGATGTGCGCCTCGTCGTCGTAGCGGTCATCGAGCAGCGGCAGGCACTCGCCCAACCAATCGGTGAGGCTATCGAGCTTGACGCCGCACTTGGCCGGGATGGTAAAGGCCAAGATGACGCCGGCAAGCGTGGCATGTACGCCGCTCTTGAACATGCAGAACCACAACAGCAGACCCAGTACCGAATACGGGGCAAGGCGGTAATGCTGCGTCTTGTTGAGCCACACGAGCGCGCAGGTCACAAGCGCGGCGGCGCCCAACCAAAACGGATTGGGGCTCTGACCGTAGAAGATGGCGATGGCGGCGATGGAGATGAGGTCGTCGGCGATGGCGAGCGTCGAGAAGAACACGCGCACGCCGTTGGGCACGCGGTTGCCCAAAAGCGACAGCACGCCCAGCGCAAAGGCAATATCGGTTGCCATGGGGATGGCCCAACCGTTGCGGGCGCCGGCATGGTTGAAGATCAGGTAGATACAGGCGGGAACGACGACGCCGCCCACGGCCGCCAGCATGGGAAGCATGGCCTGACGCGGATTCTTGAGCTCGCCGACCGTCATCTCGTACTTAAGCTCAATGCCCACCAGCAAAAAGAAAATCGCCATGAGGAAGTCGTTGACGAAAAGCTCAACGGTGAGACCGGCCGTAAAGTTGCCCAGACCCACATACAGCGGGGTCTCCAAAAAGTGATGGATGGCCTCGTAGGCATCGGTATTGGCGCAAATGACGGCGGCGATGGCGGCGAAGACCATGACGGCGGCGGAAATCGTGCCGTTCTCGGCGATGCGCTCCCAAATGTCGTGACGTTCAAAGCGCTTGCGCTCACGAACGTTGAACAGCTGCTCAGTTGCTGCCATGGGCGGCTCCTTTCACGGGAAAGCTCCCGTCTTAAAAAAGCACGGCCCGCCCAAGTGGCGGCGCCGCGCTCTAACGTATTACGCTTGCATCTAGCCTACCCTGCACGACAAGCACGCAGGCGTGGCCGAAAAGCGGAACCACAGGTTGAACATTATTTGCTCAACGGCACGGGCACGCCTGTCCAAGAGACGACGCGGCGCCGTGCACAAAAAACGACCGGAGCGCGGGGCGTCCGCGATCCGGTCGTGGCGTTTGGTCAACTAAACCTAGCAGGCGGCCATGATGGGGGCAGCGACCTGCTTCTTACGGGAGAGGACGCCCGGCATCCAGACGCCGTCGTGCTCGTCGGCAATGCCCAGGCCCTTCTGAGCAGCCTCGGTCTCGCCCTCGAGCAGGACCTGCGAGCCCTCCTCCATGATGTCAGTGATGCACAGGACAATGCCGTCGGCACCCTTCTCGGCGGCGTAGGCGCGCATGGCCTCGCGAATCTCGTCGATCATGCCGAGTGCGCGGGTCTTGTCGACGGTCTCGTACTGGCCGATGAGCAGCTTCTTGCCGGCGGGCTCGAACATCTTGATGTCGTTGCCGACCATCTCGGCTGCGGTGAAGGAGCCGGACGGACGGGTAAGGAAGACCTCCATACCAAACTTGACCGGGTCGACGCCCACCTGCTCGCCGAGCTTGGCGGCGACGGCGCGGTCGACATCGGTGGTGGTGGGGCTCTTGAGCATGAGCGTGTCGGTCATCATGGCCGAAAGCAGCAGCTTGGCCTGGACGTCGGAAAGCTCAACGCCGAGCACGCCGGCGAGCTTGGTGACGATGGTGCAGCTGGAGCCCCAGGGCAGGCAGATGTAGTGCAGCGGGCCGGCGGTCTCGAAGTCGCCGATGCGGTGATGATCGACAACACCAAAGACCGTGGCGTCCTTAAGGCCGGCGACGGACTGGGCGGACTCGTTGTGGTCGGTGAGGACGACGAGCTGACCGGCCTCGACGGACTCGATCACGCGGGGCTCGGCGATGCCGGCGTCGGCGAGCAGCTTGGCGGACTCGGCCGGAAGCTGACCAAGGGCGCAGGCCTCGTAGGTGTTGCCGGCATACTCAACCTGGTTGAGCAGCTGGGACAGGACGACGGCACTCATGATGGCGTCGTTATCGGGGTTCTGGTGACCAAAGACAAGAACGTTTGCCATGGATATCCTCCACTTGATATGTGTACTTGGACGTAGCTATGGTAGCACGCTGGCGCCGAGCCTTCGCAGACGGAAGGGGCACGGCATATTTTGGGGCAGGCATGGGGGCCAAGGCTGTCCCTTTTGCACCGTGTTGGTGCAAAGCAACTTGACCCCCTTGCAGCAGCTATTTACCGGCGGCGCGCAGGGCTACGTAGGCAGCGCCGATGATGCCGGCGTCGTTTCCGAGCGAAGCGACCTTAATGGGCGTCTCGCGCGAGGCAGAGAGCGCGTAGCGCTGGAAGTACTCGCGAGCCTTGTCGAGGTAGACATCGGCCGAGGCGGAGGCGCCGCCACCGATCAGGAACATCTCGGGGTCGACCACGTTGGCGATAAGTGCCAGAGCACGACCGAGATAGTCGGCCATGGTGTCGGCCGCGGCCAGCGCGAGCTTGTCGCCCTCGCGGCAGGCCTGGAACACGTCCTTGGAATCGGAGGGGCCGGTGAGCTCAATGGGCTCGACGCCCGCCTTCTTGCACTCGGCAAGGTAGTTGCTCACCACGCCGGTGGCGCTGGAATACTGCTCCAGATGGCCATGGCCGCCACAGCCGCAGGTGCGCTCCTCGGCCGGGTTCAGGCACATGTGGCCAATCTCGCCGCCGGCGCCCACAACGCCCGATACCACGTCGCCGTTAACGATAACGCCGCCGCCCACGCCGGTACCGATGGTGACCATCACCACGTTCTGCACGCCCTTGGCAGAACCGAGCCAGGCCTCGCCCATGGCAGCGGCGTTGGCATCGTTCTCATACTTAACGACCGCATCGGGGCAGTGCTTCTGAATGGCGACCCTCAGCTCGGGCAGGTTAATGGCAATGTTGGCCTTGACCTTGGCATCGCCCGACGCCGGGATGGGACACGGAACGGCCAGGCCAATGCCCGCCACAAAGGCACGCGGAATCTGTGCCTTGGCGACCACCTGGTCGATAGCCTCGGTCACCGCGGCAAAGCCCGCGGCGTCAACGATAGGCGGCGTGGGCACGCTGGCCTTGGCCAGCAGGTTACCGTCCTCGTCGAACAGGCCCTCCTTAACCGAAGTGCCGCCGACGTCGATGCCGATGTAGTACTGCTTAGGTTCCATGGGAGCCCACCTTTCTCGTTTAAACATTGCCTGTATGGTACCGCTCCCAAGGCAAAAACCTACCAAAAAGGGACAGGTTTGTTTTGGCAGGTTTTATCTGGGGTAACGCAATTGGCTGCCCAACAGGCCGCGCAAGACCATCCCCAAAAATAAAGGCGCCGGGAGGCGGAGGCTCCCGGCGCCCGTCAAAGGGACTATGTTGTCTGTTGGACCGCACGGTCCGTCGCGGCGATAACGCCGACTAGGCCTGAAGTGCCTGCAGCTGCTTGTGAACCTCGATGAGCTCCGTCGCCATGACGCGCATGGTCTCGGTGCCGGCCATCTGGTCCTCGGCATGCAGCAAAATCAACGGGGCCTCGCCGTTACGTTCGCCGTTGGCCTCCTTCTTCAGAAGCCCCATGTGAACATCGTGGCCACCGTTATAGGCCTCGTCGCCCTGCTTGATAAGCTCCTCGGCGGCGTCAAAATCGCCCTCCTTGGCCTTTTGCACGGCATTGATGTACATGCTCTTGGCGGTACCGACGTAGCTGATGATCTCAAAGCAGGTCATCTGCAGTTCGTTCATATCCTCCATGCAGAGCACCTAGCCCATCACGCTGACGCAGTGGTCGATGATGCCGGCAGCGTTCATGCGGCCGTAGTCGACCATGTTGATGACCTCGACCGGAAAACGACCGGCGGCCTCCTTCTCAAAATCGCCCTTGGTGTAGCCGATCTGCGGACCAAGCAGCAACATGTCGCACTCGTCCAGGTGATCGTGGGCCTCGTTCATGGGACGAGCCTCGACCTCAATATCCAGACCACGGTTTGCAACCTCGGCCTGCATCTTCTGGACCAGCAGGCTCGTGGACATACCGGCATTGCAGCAGAGCATGATCTTCTTCATGGTTTCCTCCTTATAACTGCGCGGCGCGCAGACGACAACTGGTTTTATTCCTTGCGGCTATTGTGCCCACCCCCCTGCATCTTTACACAAGGGAGAGAGCTGCGGGCACCGGCGCCGCGTACCGGCGCCCGCAAAGGTGAAAGGGACGAACGTTAGGCGTTCTACTCGGCGAGAGCCTCCTGCTTGGCGATTGCCTTCTCGGAAATCTTCATAAAGGGCAGGTAGACGGCCATGCCAATGACAATCTCGATAGCCTGCCACACGCCAGCGCGCCAGTCAAAGCCCGTAGCGAGCAGGGCATTGATGACGGGAGGCATGGTCCAGGGCACCTGGGCGATGCAGGGGCTGATGATGCCTGCGCAGGTAAGGCCATAGGTGATGCCGATGAACAGGTCGGGAAGGAGGACAAACGGGATCATGAGCGGCAGGTTGTACACGATGGGGTAACCGTAGATAACCGGCTCGTTGATGTTGAACAGACCAGGCAGGATAGCCATCTTGGAAACGGTCTCGGAAGCCTTGTTTTTGGAGAACAGGAGCGTGTCGAGCAGGAGCATGAGGGTGCAGCCCGAGCCGCCGATGAGGGCGAAGCTGTTAACGATCTGCATGTTCATGTAGTGATCGGGCTGGATGGTGCCACCGGCGGCAAAGGTAGCCATGTTGTCGACGATGAGCATGGTCAGGATCGGCTCGACGGTAGCGCCAGAGATGGTGGACTGGTGAATACCGACGCAGAACAGCAGGTTAGCAAGGGTGTAGATGAGGATAACAGCCCACGGACCAGCGTTCATGATGCTCTTGAGCGGGTTGGAGATGCACGTGGAGATGATGGTGCACAGATCGGTGCCGGCGCACACGGCGAGCAGGGCTGCGGCAAGAGCGAAGACCGCGAGGTTAAGCAGCATCGGAATCATGACGTTGAAGGAGTTGGAGACCGCGGGAGGCACGCCCTCGCCCAGCTTAACCTTGAGCTTCTCGACGCCAGAAATCTTGATGAAGAGCGAGACGGAAAGCAGGGCGATGATAATAGCCGAGAACAGACCGTTGGTGCCGGTGTTGGCAGTCGAAAGGGCGCCCGTGACCTCGGCGGAGGTGATCTTGTCGGTGAGCAGTGGGCTCGTGGCGGCAAGCGTGGCGGTGATCTGCTGCGGCATCATGATGACGAAGGCAGAGATAGCGACGACCATGCAAGCAAGCGGATTATCGAAGCGCTTGTTCTTAGCGAGGCTGTAGCCAATCAATCCGGCCAAGATAATGGCAGAGACGTTGAGGGTGCCCAGCGTAATCGCCGAACCCCACGTCTGAAGGTTGGCAAGGCCCGCCGCATCGAGCGGGAACAGAGGGAACACGACGTTGTTAATAAGAACCGCGATACCCGCAAGGATATAGAGCGGCGTGATGGTCGCGAAGGCGTCACGCAGGGAACGCAGGTGAACCTGGTTTCCCACCTTCGCAGAGACCTCGGCAAACTTGTCGAGGAAGCTCTTTCCGTTGTCACTGGCCATGATTGCTCCTAACTTTCAAATCCGGCCTTTCCTATGCGCACGGTGGTCTGTCGCCCTCTGCCACCAGATGTGCCATGTGTTGCGCGCGGCGGCGCGCGGTCTGGACGTTCGTCCGGTCGCTAATCAACCACGTGGGTCGTGGCGACCTGTTTGAGCCAGGCCGCCGACTTCTTAAGACGGCGCTTATAGCCATCCATCAGATCGACCTCGACAAAGCCATAGCGATTCTTAAAGGCATTGGCCCAAGACCAGTTATCGATGACGGCCCAATAATGGTATCCGCGGCACTTGGCGCCCTCGTCGATGGCCTTGGCCACCCACTCCAGGTGCTGACGTACAAAGTCGACGCGGTAGTCATCCTGGATGGTTCCTTCGGCGTCACGGTTCTTGTATTCGTCCATGATGCCGATGCCGTTCTCGGAAACGAACCACTCAAGATCGGGGTAGTTCTTAGCGCAGTCCATGCCAAAGTCGTAGAGGCCCTGCGGGTAGATCTCCCAGCCGCGGCTCTCGTTCATAACGGCGTCGGGCCATACGTACTCGTCGGCAAAGTGCGGCAGGCCGTACTGGTCGACCTTGCTCGCCGGCGCCTGAACACGCGTGGGGTGGTAGTAGTTGCAGCCTAGCCAGTCGACAACACCCTGCTTGAGGATCTCTTGGTCGCCGGCGCGGAACGGGAGCTTAACGCCGCCCTCGGCCAGGCTGTCGAGCACGTCGGCAGGAAGCTCGCCCTTGGTGATGAGGTCGAGCCACCAGCGGTTGTTGATGCCGCTGGTCATGCGCACGGCCTCGAGGTCCGCCTCGCTGGGGTTCTCCTTGGTGTAGACCGGGGTAAAGCAGTTGATCATGCCGATCTTGGCATCGGCGCGAATAGCGCCCTCGTCATAGGCGCGACGATAGTTGGCCACGGCCAGCGCGTGCGCCAGCGAGATGTGATACTGCACGGTGCGGGCGCGGTTGAAGTCGTGGAGCTGCGGGAACCACACGCCCTCCTGATAGCGCTGCTCGGGCTCGACGATGGGCTCGTTAAAGGTGAACCAGTACTTAATCTCCTGGCCAAACTCGTGGAAGGCGACGTCGGCGTAATGTGCGTAAGCCTCGACAACCTCACGGCTCTCCCAGCCGCCACGGTTAAAGAGGTAGGTGGGCATGTCAAAGTGGTACAAGTTGACAAACGGCTCCAAGCCGGCTTCGCGAGAGGCGCGGAACAACTCGTGATACCACGCGGCACCTTCCTCGTTGAGGTTGCCGTCGGCATCGAGCAGACGGCTCCACTGGATGGAAGTGCGATAGGTATCCAGACCCAAGTCCTTCAAAATGCGAAGGTCTTCCTGGTACTTGGCCATAAAGTCATTGCCGGCGTAAGAGCCAACGCGGTTGTAGAACGAACCCAGATCCTGGATGGACCAGGTGTCCCACAGGTTCTCGAGCTTGCCGCCCTGGTTCCACTGACCCTCAGTCTGCGGGCCGGACATAGCAGCGCCAAAGAAGAAGTCGTTGGGCAGCTGATACTGTGCCATCAAAGTCCTCGCTTTCGTGTTCTAGAGCTTCCGGTTGGAGACGGGTTTGCTTTGGCAGGTTATCCGGCGCGGGCGCGCACCGGCCATACCGATATCCAACCCGCCAAAACAAAACCGTCCCCAAACGGTCGATCCTGTTGTGCGGAAGGATTCCGTTCGTTGCTTAAACTATAGCGCTCTAATTTTAAAAGTAAAGCGTCTTTTTCTTTTTTCTTTCTCGAACTTCTTAGATAAAAGTAATATGGATGCCCTGTTGAGGGTTATACTTACTTTTTGTATTCATATATGTCGGAAAGGAGGTTCCATGATTCCCAAATACGAGGCGATAGCTGCAGATATTCGTCGAAGTATCGAGGATGG
>CATZRJ010000031.1 GCA_958423535.1 uncultured Collinsella sp. | reverse complement strand
AGCACACGAGGGTTTGACGCAGGCTTTGCGTTTGCCCAGCAAACACTTTAGCGGGGAGACGCGGAGCACATGGAGTACAAGACGACGGCAAAGTTGGTCATTCAAGCGTGCGACAAGGATTTGCCGGGCGTCTTCGGCCACGGCTGCGTCTTGCTGCTGCAAGGTATCGCCCGCGAGCACTCGCTCAACCGTGCCGCAAAGAGCATGGGCATGGCATATTCCAAGGCCTGGCGCATTGTAAACGAAGCCGAAGGCCAGCTGGGCTGCAAGCTCATCGAGCGAGACGGCGCCCGCGGATCCACGCTCACCCCCGCCGGCGAGCGAGCCGTAGCGGTCTACGAGGAGCTGCAGGCCGACATCAACAACGTCATCGCCAACAAAGCAAACGACCTGATCGCCAGCATCAAAGAGTAGCCAATTTGGGACGGGGCTTTTTAGCTGGTCGGTCACCATAGATGATTTTTTAATCCCCTTCCCAGAAAAATCATCGGAGGGCATTATCGAGGGTGGCAGCCACGATCAAGGGGTCGTCGGTACCGGCGAAGAGGCGGATGGTGCTCCCCTGCTTGCCACGTGGGGCTGAAAGACGCGTCGTTGCGCCGCCGGCGGGCGATGTGCGAAACTCCCCCGGCAAAGTATCGAACAGATCATCCGCACTGCGCTCGATAAGGTCAAACTCAACTGCCGGACCAAAGCCGTGCTCGAGGATTCCCGTTGCAACCGCATGGTCGGGATGCGAGCTCAGCCCGGGATAGCGCACGTTGCGCACCATCTCGTTCGCAGCCAAGTACTCGGCCAGCGCACGGGCGCGGTCGAAATGCGCCTGTATGCGGGTGTTAAACGAGGAAAGCCCGCGCTCCAGCACACCGGCCTCCTCGGTAGAAAGTTCGAGTGCCAAAGCACCGCAGCTTGCAAACAACGCATGCGCGCACTCGGCAGCGGCATCCACACGATGGCGCTTGAGCTGCGAGCGCGCCACCGATACGGCAACCAACTTGCGTGAAGCATCACCGGCACACACGCGGTCGAGCGCCTCGAGCGACAGCGCAGCACCCAGCCGCAGCGGATCGCAGCCAAAAGCCGACGCCACGGTGTTATCCACCACCAGCAGCGCATGGGCCTCACGCGCAGCGCGACCTAACGCACGAAGATCGGGGACGCGCAGACCAAACCCGCCGATAGAGTTGACGAACCACCACAGATGCGGTCCCTCGGCATCAAACGAAGTATCAAAGCCCTCGGACGCAGCAGCAAACGATGCAACCGACGGCTCACCCACCATAGCCACGTCGCAGGCTTCAAAGCCGTGCGCAAACGCATCGGCAAAGTCGTCCGCAAAGGCAACCAGGCGATCACCGGGACGCACAATCCCCAGCTGCGACAGCGCCGCCGGCACATGCGGGGCCGCAACCAGTCGCGCCTCACGCGCGCCGGCCCTCAAAGCCCAGACCTCTTCTAGCTGCTGTACGCCCATACGGCACCGTCCCTTCAAAACAAAAACCCACGATGCGGGTGTTCCCCGCATCGTGGGCAACGGCTGCAGTATAGCGCCGATATGCGATGAATCGCCTAGATGCTGAGCGTATGGTAGTTCACGCTCGCACCCGGGGCGTCAACGGTCACGCCATAGGCCTCAGGATAGATGCGCGTCGAGAACACGAGCGCGCCATCGTTCACAAACACCTCGACCGACGAGACATCGCCGACAATGCGCACGTTACGAACCTCCTCGACGGGCTCCCAACGCACAGTACGACCGCAGCCGGCAGAAGCGCGACCCTCATCGGTAAATCGCATCTCAAAGCGCGCGGGCAGCTCGCCCTCGGCGGGCACAAACGCCAGCTTCAGCTCGCCATCAACGGTCGCGGTAAATGCGCCGTCGATACCGCTAGAAATAACGTCAAAGCAGGTATCGCCGGCAACCTCCAACGAGCCCTCCCCCACACGCACCGAGGCATAATGGCGCTCGATCTCACGCGCCGGTTGCTGCAGCACCACGCCGCCGTCACCGGCCGTAAGCTCGCGCGGCACCGTCATGCAGTGCTGCCAGCCGCACACCACGGTGGGTGCGTTGCCATAGGTCGGCTCATCGGGCATGCCCATCCAGCCGATCAGAATGTGGCGACCGTCCTCGGCCGTGAACTCCTGCGGAGCATAGAAGTCAAAACCGGCGTCCCACAGGCGGAACTCGCCCAGCTCATAAGCGTCCTTGCCACCCGTAATGTCGCCCGTTACAGGCATGTAGCCAGCGGCGTATACGTTGCCGCGGTCCCAACGGCCGCCCTCGAGGCCCTGGGGCGAGAACGACAAAAATGCAGCGGTATCGCCATTCGCATCGAGCTCAATATAGCCAGGGCATTCCCACATAAAGCCAAAACGCTCGGGCGTAGACACACGGCCCTCGAGCTCCCAGCTCAGCATATCGGCCGAGCCATACACCAAGATCTCGCCCACATCGCGACCGGCGCCCTCGCCGTGCATAGCACAAAATCGACTATCGACATGCGGACCATCCACGCGACGACGGGCGCCCAGCACCATGTGATAACGCCCGTCCGCGTCACGCCACACCTTGGGATCGCGCACGTGGCAGGTCAAATCCTCGGGATAATCCTCGGACGCCAGCACCACGCGCTTTTGGTTGAACTCCCGACCGGCAAGGCCATCAACGCTCTCGACATAGACAGTATCGGCACGACGGCCGGTATTGACGTAGTCGTACGTACCGTCAGCATCGGAAAGCTTAACGTTGCCCGTATAGAGCACGCGAATGCGACCGTCTTCGGCAAGCGCGGAGCCCGAATACACGCCATGGCAATCGAACGGCTCGTCGGGCAACAGTGGGGCGCCAACGTAGTCCCACGTCATAAGATCGCGACTCGTCGCATGGCCCCAGACCTTAACGCCACCCTCGACATCAAAGGGCGCATATTGAAAATAAGCGTGAAACACGCCGCCCGCTTGGCAAAGACCGTTGGGGTCGTTGAGCCAACCCGCCGGCGGCATAATATGGAATCGCTGGCCATACGCGCCATGACCGCACTCAGAGGCGGCAGCGTCAACAGCGGCAACCAACTTTGCAAGATCGCGACCAAGTGCATTAGACATATCAAAGTCCTAACGGATCGAAAGTAACAAGGCGCCAGAGATCGACACCAGATACGGGAAACGCCCGCGAGCATACAACCCGCGGGCATCCCCTCAATCAAAAGCTCTTAGGCCTGCTCGGAAGCCTTGGGCTCGTCCTTGTACAGGACAAACGAGACGCCAAAGGAAACCAGCGCGGCGACCGCAAACATGATCGCGTACTGCACGGGCTGGGCCAGGCACAGCAGGATACCGAAGATACCGGTAACGCCCGTACCGGAGGCAGCCAGCGAAGTGAGCGCGCAGACCAGGGCGCCGCAGCCACCGCCGATGCAACCGGCGATGAAGGGCTTAAAGAAGCGCAGGTTCACACCAAAGATAGCAGGCTCGGTAATGCCCATGAAGGCGGACAGGGCCGAAGGAAGCGCCAGACCCTTGATCTTGGCATCGCGGGTCTTAAAGGCAACGGCGAGCGCGGCGCCACCCTGGGCGATGTTGGCGGCACTGGCGATGGGCAGCCAATAGGTCACGCCGTACTGAGCGAGCTGGCCCAGGTCGATGGCGGTGTACATCTGGTGGATACCGGTAACGACCGTGGGGGCATAGAACAGGCCGACGATAAAGGAACCGATGCCGAAGGGCAGGGTCAGTAGGGCCTGGATCAGACCGAGGATGGCGTTCTCGGCCCAGACAAAGATGGGGCCGACGGCAACGAGCGTCACGAGCACGGTCACGAACACCGAGACGAGCGGGGTCACAAAGAGGTCGAACATCTCGGGAACGATCTTGTGCAGGCGCTTCTCAAGGAAGGCCAGAATGGCGCAGGCGATAACGATGGGGATCACATGGCCCTGATAGCCGACCCACTCAAAGCTGTACACGCCGGGAATGACGTTGACCATGGTCTGAACGCCCTCGGAGGCAACCGTGTAGGCGCTCTGCAGCGAGGAGTTGATAAACGCACCGCCGACGACGGCACCCAGGTACGGGTTGGCGCCAAAGGCCTTGGCGGCGGAGTAGCCGATCAGGATCTGCAGAATGCCAAAGGACGTTCCCGAGACCAGGTCGGCGATCTTATAGATAAAGTTATTGGTGTCGAGCGCGATAAAGCCGTTGGAGGCCATAAAGTTGAGGGCGCTCATAATGCCCAGCAGCAGGCCCGAAGCCACGATGGCGGGGATGATGGGGACAAAGACGTCGCCGAGCACCTTAATGGCACGCATAAAGATGTTCTGCTGCTGCGCCGCGGCCTCCTTGACCTCGGCCTTGGTGGCAGCCTCGACGCCGCTGAGCGCGATGAACTCTTCGTAGACCTTGTTGACGGTGCCGGTGCCAAAAATAATCTGCAGCTGGCCCTGGGCCTCAAAGACGCCCTTAGCGCCATCGACATTCTCGATGGCCTCCTTGTTAACCTTAGTGTTATCGGCAATCACCAGGCGCAGGCGAGTGGCGCAGTGCGCGGCCGAAACAACGTTGTCGGCGCCACCGATGTTGTCGAGCACCTCTTGGGCTGATTTGCGGTAGTCCATGACTTCCCTTTCCTTCAACGGGCACATGTGCACCCGGCATCTTTGACACTTACACTGTAATCGTTTTCAGTTTCATATGCATGTAATCGTTTTCATAGTAGGGTGAACGGTAGGAAATAGCCGGCGAAAGGTAGTTTTAAAGCATAAACAGGCGACTCAGAGGCAGGCAGACGTGCCCAAAACCTAGACATTCATAAGCTGATGGCCGAGCTTGAGCGTCTTGAGACCACTCTCCCCCTCCACACCATCGAGCGTGTTAAGCAACATATTGGTCGCCTCAACGCCACTGGTCAGGTAACCATAATGCACGGTGGGAATGCCGCCCGTCAGCGCGCGCAAAAACGCGTTGTCGCCAAAACCGCTCACGCGGTGTATGCCCTCGCCCATGCCGCGAACCTCATCGATAGCACGCAGCGCGCCCGCCGCCATGGTGTCGGTCGCACACGCGATAAACGAGACATCGGGATTATCGGCAAGCAGCTCACGGGCCGCGCCATAGCCCGAGTCGAGCGTAAAGGACCCCTGGCGAATCAGGCTCGGATCAAGCGCCACGCCCGCGGCGCGCAGGCCGGCCTCAAAACCGCGACGGCGGTCATAACCAGCAGCGCGGTCCGCTTCGGTAACTCCAATATAGGCAATCTTGCCGTCCACGCGGCCAGCAAGCGCATGACCCAGCTCAAAGGCAGCCTCGTAATCGTCGTGATAGACGCACGCCGCGCCCTCAACATTCTGGCCGATCAGCACGATGGGCACGCGGCACGACTCAATCGCGCGACGGTGCTCATCGGTGATCATGGTTGCCACCAACACAATGCCATCGACAGGGTGGTTTTGGAATAAATCGAGGTATTCGAGCTCGCGATCGGCCGCATTGTCGGTGTTGGCAAGCAGCATCTGGTAGCCACGGTGACCGAGCACCTGGCCAATGCCCGCCGTAATGCGGCTCACGGACTCCGAGTTGATCTTAGGCACGATGACGCCGATGAGCTTGGTGGAGCCGGTGCGCAGTGCGCGAGCCTGGCTGGACCGCACGTATCCGGTCAGCTCAATCGCCTGCTTAATGCGCTCGGCCTTGTCCGTCGATATGTAGCCACCGTTGAGGTAGCGCGAGACGGCGGCGCTCGAAACGCCGGCCAACTCGGCCACATCTTTCATCTTTACCACGAGCACCCCTTTTGCTGAAATCGCTTTCACCATGATACCCGTGAAGACGGCATGCGAGCAAAATCAGTCCACCAGGTGGAGCATACGTCAGCGAGCGGGCAGCTGTCGTGGCGAGGTGCCGCGAAAGAGGAGCAAAGCGTACTTTATGTACGCGAGCGACGGTTTGAGCGGCAGATCGCCCGGCAGATGCCCGCGCAGCGTCGAGCGGTCCGGCGTTCGTTAGAACGCCGGAACATAGTTAGCCGTGATATTCGCCGTTGTACTGGATGAGCGTCAGGTCCTCAACGCCATCGAGCGCACGGATGGCGTCCGCATAGGGCATATCCACACCGTCCGAGAACACCTCAACGGCCATCTCGACCTTGTCGCCGCGCATGGTCTTGGACTTGACGGTGAACTTGGTGCGCCCAAATGCACGCACGATATCATCACCAGTGGTCTGACCCGTGTAGTGAATGACCATCATGTACACGCGCGCCTTGTCTTGGTGGCTCGCAAAGCCGGCAATCATCACCACGATCACCACTGCCGTGAGCCCCACGAGCGCATACATGCCGGCACCTGCCGTAATGCCCGTGGTAATGGCCCAAAACAGATACAGCAGGTCGAGCGGGTCCTTGACCGCCGTACGATAGCGGACGATAGACAGAGCACCGACCATACCGAGCGAGATAACCACGTTGGTCGAGATCGCGAGCGTGACCATGCAGGTGAGCACGCACATGCCCACGAGCGTCACGGCAAAGCTACGCGAATACACCACGCCGGTAAAAAAGCGCTTGTACACGTAATAGATCAGGATGCCCATGGCGAGCGCCACGAGCAGCGACAGGCCAATCTTGGCAGGGTCGACCTGGCCAAACGCCTCCAAGACGGAGTTCTTAAAAAAGTCCCTGGTGCTCATGGTCTAAATATCCCCTCGGTTCTCAAAATCCGATTCCCAGTAATTAAATCCGCGCAGGTAGGCGGTCTTTTCGTAACACAGGCAGTACTTGGAGACAGCCGTGAGCTCGGCCGCGCCCGGCGGCACCATATCGCGCACCAGCTGCGGGCAAAACTCCGTAAACTTGACCTCCATCACCAGCTTGCCGGGCTCCAGGACCGGCAGCGCGGGCAGCGTCGCGTCAAAGATATCGAAGCTTCCCACCGCGGCACGCACGTTCATGTCAAACGTAATGCGCACGGTGCCCTCATCCATCACCCACGGCTCGCGCTCGTAGTCCACGATGGTCCGCGGGCGCATCATGTTGCAGATGCACTCGATGTAGAACTCGCGACAGAGCGGATAGGTGCTCCTCAGCAAAAAGCCGTAGTCGCCAGCCAAAATCTGCTCAAACTCGCCGCGCGTAAGCGGCGCGTCCTCCTTGTAGATCCAGCTGCCGTACTTCTTTTTGCGCTCAAGCTTAATCACCTTGTCGCTGCCGTTATAGATGCGCACGCGATACTTTTTGCGCATGAGAATGCCGGCGTCTTTTTCCTCGTAGGCCGAGTTGCAGTAGTCGTCAAAATACAGGCTGCGAATGGTGTAACCACCCGCCCGCGCATGCTTGTCCAGTTTAAAAACCGGCGCCATGCGACAGGCAAGCGCGGAGTGCTCGCCCTCGTTAATGAGATATTTGAGCTCGTGGCGGTAACGCTCCTGCGTGGTACGTACAGGCGGAGCCGCCAAGCGCTCAAGCAGCGCGCTAGCCCTCCTCATACGTGTCCTCCACGACCTTACCGCCGTCTTGCACGTAAAAACACTTCATGCCGTAGTGCTTGCCGTCGTCAGTCACATAGTAGTCAAACGCATCTTGCCTATAACCGTCGGAGTTGGTGGCACGCACGCGCACAAAATACTGGCCGGTATCGGGCGCATCGCAGGTCACCTCGGGAAGCAGCACGTCCTCGGCCTTAAAGACCACATCGCCAATGGCATAGTCGCGCGCCAGCTCCACGGTGTAGCGAATGTCGCGCGCCTCAAAGTCATAGGACGCATCCCAATTAATACGAAGCTTACCGTTATCGATCTGCGGCACGCCGATGTAGAACGGCATGGGCTTTTTAAAACTCTCGCGAAAGCTCTTGTAGTTCTCCTCGATCTCGGAGGGAATCGCCGCGGCGATCTGCTCGTATTGGTCCTTAGTGACAGGCAGATGGTCGATATCGGGCGAAGCAAAGACTAGCGATTCAGTAACCTCGCGGTAGTGCTTGATCATCTTGCTCAGGCGTGCCTCGGTCATATACGAGCGCAGGTCCTTGACGGCGCGGTCGAGATCGCTGCGGAACGATTTGCTGCGCAGCGCACGATTGAACAGAAAGTTGCCCCAGTAGTTGCTTACGCCGCGCTCCCAGCTCGCGTAGTCCGAAAACCCGGCAAGAGAAAGCTCCAGCTTACGCAGCATGCCGTCGTTATCCCAATCCAGGATATACCAGACCTTGGAGTTAAGCGGGCTGTACAGATAACAGTTACGGTTCTGCGTATCGCAGTTGCCCGTAAGGATCTGAAACGCCAGCCAATAGACCAGATTCTCAGTATCAAAGTAGGTATCGAGCACGTCATCGATCTTTTGCGATTCGTCGTTGAGCGCATCGAGCATCTCGATGAGCTTGGTGTGGTCCGTATCGCCCTTAATCTCGAGCATGCCCTCAAAGCTTGCCTGGTTGTAGTCAGGATCGTCGGCAAGCTTAATGGTGTCCTCGTAGCGATGGAAATCGAAGCTGTTCACCTTGTACAGGTGCCCGTTCTTATCCAAGCCGTGCGCCTTAAGCGCCGTCTTGTTGAGCTGCTCCACCTGCGTAAACAGGCCGTAGTCCTCAAAGATATCGTTGGACTTTTCGGTCTGGTCGCACACCCACAGATGCACAAACTGCGTGCGCAGGCCCATCATCTGGGGAATCCCACGGATAAGATCGTAGGCCATCTTGTTGCGAAAACGCATACCCTCGCCCATGTGCTTGTTGAGCGCAATCGCGCGCTGTTGGCGCCAGGTACCCTTGCCCTTTTTGAGCTCCACCTTGTAATTCTATTGCGAGTTATTGCTCGATGTCTGGCCGCGCACCTGCACGGTGGCATTGGGCGCTTCCTCGCCATAGCCAACCTCGCCGGCCTCCGGGCCCTCTTCGTCGCCCGGCTGCAACAGGCCCATAACCTGATAGCGCGTCACGCCCATGTCGGCATAGTCATACACCGAGTACGTGTTGATCTCGGCCCAGCTGTGGTCGGTGTTCTCGGAGCTGTTGCCGCGCGAGACCGTCAGGTACATGGTCACAATGCCCGAGTCGTCGTAGACCTCGTAGAGCTCGTCCTTGTCGCGCAGGTGTTTGGCCTTATTCGAGGCCTCAGCCTTTTTAATCTTGTCCTGCTTTTTGACCTTTTTAGTCGAGGATTCGTCCTGAGACGAACAGCCCGAAAGCAACAGCGCGCCGGCAGCCGCCTCGATCAGGCAGCGGCGAGACATCAACTTATCGATCATCAGAACTTCCCCAATGTTTTTGATACAGGCGAACCACCATACGTTCAAACGCACTGCGCGGCTCACCGCCCGCGCGCTTGTCCTCGTAGCATTGCTCAACACGGTCGAGCACCCGGCCAAGTTCGGTAAACCAGCCCGTCTTGTCGGTCGCCACCATGGGCTGTTGACTCAGGATACGATACGGTAAGTTGGCAGTATAGGCATCGAGCCGCAGCAGCGCCACGATAAAAAACACCGCCGCACCCAGCAAAAAGCCAAAGCCGTAAAACTGCTGCGGCAAAAGCAGCGATACGGCGGTCGCCAGCCCCGCCACACCGGCAAACAGGCCCGAGGCCAGCACGGCCCCCTTGTAGTCGGTAAAGTACAGCAAGATGAGCATCACCGTATTGCCCACGGCATACAGGCCATAGCCCACGCACAGCGTGCGAAAATACCCGTGCATAAGACTGTTAAAACCCAATGGCAGGGACGAGAGCACCGTGGTCTCGAGCGAGATGACCGCCGCGGTCACAAACAGCTGCTTGAGTGCGCAAAAGCGCAGTTCGCTGTTGAGCGTGGAGAGCATCTCCTCCTCGGCCACCACAATATCGCCCACTACGCCGCCGTCGTTGAACAGGCTGTAGTAGTCGCGGTAGCGCGGATAAAAGTTGACCTCGACCGAGACCACAAAGTTAACGGTCGTGACCAGAATGGTCAAAAACGCGATGAGCGCCGGCACATCGTGGTAGGGGGCGCCATAAAACAAGCCCTTGACCTGCACGCCAATGGGACCGGCCCAAATGATCACCAGGTGCGCAAAGAGTCCCAGATTGGTAAACAGGCCCGTGAGCGCCAGCGGCATAAACTGATCGAGCCACTGCAAAAAGAGCCAGGGGCTGCGGTCGCTCTGCGGAAAATACCGGTTCAGCAGCACCACGTCCCAGGCCAGCATAACGCCGTAGCCCAGGGCGATTGATGCCAACAGGCCCTCGACCGGCGGCAGCCCCAGTGCCAGCGCGGCCAGGGCACACAGGCACGCCACGCCAATGGCGGCCGCGAAGCTGCACAGGATACCGCGGTAGTCTTTGATGGCCGTGAGATAGCTCATACCGTTCCAGTTGACGATCATAATGTTGAACAGCCACAGGCACAGCAGCCCCTGCAGCAGCGTGGCGCCCGAGAACAGCAAAAAGACGCCGTAGAGCACCGTGCCCGCAATGAGCATGATGGCGTTGGAGCCCCAAAACGAGGGCAGAATCTCTTCTTCGCGCTCGGCAAAGAGCATGTCGGCCAAAAAGCGCGTGACCGGCATGGAGAAAAAGCTTGTAAGCGTAAGAGAGGCCAGCAGCGTATAGGTCACCATGCACACCAGCAAATCCTGCTTGGCGCGCCCTACGCCCCACAGACCGCACAGCACCAAGATACCCACCTGGAGCAGCACGCCCAGCAACATGGGGCCCGTGCACACAATGCCGGCGTAGCCATAGGCGCGCATCGTGGCAAACAGGCCCTTGCGCCTAAACAGGCGCTTGAGCTCAAAACCGATTCCGGCCACCGGCTACTCCCCCTCTCCGGGCAGGTCAAACGCACGCGCCGTCTCGTCGTACAGCGCGCGATAGTTGGCGAGCATCTGCTCGTGCAAAAAGTACGTGGCAACGCGACGCTGGCCGCGCTCCCCCATCTCGATACGGCGGGCGCGGCTTGCGCACATGCGCTCCATGGCATCAGCCAAGCCCTTGCGATACATAGGCGGCGTCACAAAACCTGCCACGCCAAAGTCGTCGCCCGGGGCGCCTTCGAGCAGCTCGCGGCAGCAGCCCACCTCGGTCGTCACACAGGGACGACGCGCGGCGAGCGACTCCAGCACGCTGAGCGGCTGGCCCTCGGAGATGCTCGTCAAAATGGTAAAGTCGAGCTTTTCCATGTACTCGACCACGTTGACGCGACCGGTAAAGATCAGGTCACGCACGCCCAGGGTGTCGACGAGTGCATGGCACTCGGCGCCGTACTCCTCGTCGTCCACGCCGCCCATGATGTGCAGGCGCACCTTGGGCAGGCGCTCGTGCAGCTCAAAGAAGGCATAGATCATGGTCTTGACATCCTTGATGGGCGCCAGGCGCACCACCGCGCCAATGTCCACCCAGCCGTCATCGGGCTTTAAGGGAATATCCTTAAAGCGGTCAAACTGGATGCCATTGGGAATAACCAGGCATTTGTCCGCATCGCAGCCCATATCGATCTGCGCCTTGCGGGCGTTGTGAAACAGGCTCGTCACGCGAAAGGCGCGACGGTAGATCTCCTCCGAAAGCAGGTAGAAAAAGCGAATCCAGCGGTCCTTAAACGACGGCACCACCCAGTCGGCGCGAATGATCTCTTCCTCGCGTTCGCGGGTATAGATACCGTGCTCGGTGAGCAGCACCGGCGCATGGTGAACGCTTGACCCCAGGCAGGCGAGCAGGCCGCCGTAGCCGGTCGAGATGGCATGGTACACATCGGCCACCGGCACCTCGCTGCCCAGCAGGTAGAGCACGGGCAGCAGCATGGAGCGCATGGTGTGGAATGCGTCGGCAAAAGGCGTGTAGGGATACTCGGCTAGGCACACGTCGCGAAAGATATCCATAAAGGCGCGGCTCTGCAAAAACGAGAGCGGATGCACGCGACGGCGCTGGAAGATATCGAACAGCACGTCCCAATCCGGATTGGAGAGCGACACCAAGCGGCGCAGCGCCTCGCGCTCGCGGTCGTTAAAGTCGGCCTCTTCCTGCTCGCCCGAAAGGCGTAGGGCGTCGTCCAGGAACACCTCGTGTACCTCGACCACGTTGCTGGGCAGCTCGTAGACAAACTTGCCGCGGTCGGCAGCATGCGCGCCAATCACCCACAGCACAAACTCGTGCTCGGGCATGGCTTGGATATAGCCGTGCATCCAGGTGGACACACCGCCGTGCACATAGGGATAGCAACCCTCGAGTACCAAGCAGATTCTCATTTATCGCCACCCTCCTTGCGCGCAATGGTCACTGTCTTGTCAGTGGCTTTGACCAGGTACAGGTCGCCCGTCAGATGCGTAATCTCGCCACCCGTGACTGCTCCCGGCTCGCCGTTGTTGGCACGGAACATGAGCCACGCCTCGTCGTGGAAATTGCCCAGGCTAAGCTTCCAGGCATCCGCGCTGGTATCCACGCTCACCGTCACGGACGAAAAGCGCTGGATGGCACCCGAGCATTCCGAGCCGGTCTGGCGACGCAGGTCAGGCGCAGACTTGGTAAACCAGTCCAGGTAGTCGGTCAGGCCGCCCTTGTAGACCTCCCAGCCCTCCTTGGCTCCGCGATCGGGGTCCAAAAGGTCGTCCGGGTGCATAAAGTGCGTGCTCACGTAGTGCATGTTGAGCTCGGACACGGCTGCCAGGCGCATATAGGAATCGTCGACCATGCCGCCCGAAACAATACGTGGCTGCTCCACAATGCCATCGCTCGCCACGCCAAACTCCTGCACGTAGGGCAGGTCGGTACCGTCCTCAAAGTACGTACTGGCGATGGTCTTAATGCGCGGAACGTCGGTGCCGATAAGCTTGCGTGCACGGGCCGAAAGGATATTTGACGGCGGCACGTAAACCGAGCCGTGCGCGTTGGGCAGCACCTCATCTTGGAAGGCGATAAGCTCGTTGAGCGATGCGACGAGCGTTTCCTTGTTCTTCCAGGTCTTGTAGTCATACAGCGTGCCATAGTCGGTATCCCAGAGCGCCAGCGGCTGATGGTTGTAGCCGTGAAAGCCCAGCTCTCCGCCCATCTGCAGCAGCATGCCGCCAAAGTAGCGGAACTGCGTGGTATCGGCCTGACGCGCGGGCTCGGTCTGGTTGACCGCGTCCTCGTAGTTTTCGATCATCACACCGGTATAGCGAATGCCGTATTTTTGCGCGAGCTTTTGCAGATCGGGCCACCAGACCTTGGCATAAAAGTCGGCGATGGAAAGCCCGTAGTCGCGCTTGATGTAGGTGCCGTCGCCCGAGGGCACGGGGCTGGGAAAGTCGTCTAGATAGAAGACGGCGCTGTTGATGACCGGGTAGGCCGTGGCATCGCCCAGCAGACTGATCGCCGCAGCGTAAAAACCGCGCATGACCTTGTCGTAGACACCGATATTGCACACCACGGTGCGTCCGCTACCGCAGTCATTGGACCAAACGAGCGGGGCGCCCGCATCGCCGGTCTTAGCCCACTCACGCGCCGTCTCGCGCAGCGAAACCGAAAGCGACGAATCAAAGGGGTCCGAGAGCTCGTAGCGCTCTTCCCCGCCCAGCATAAAGTCCTCACTCGGCACAATGCTTTCGGCTTTTACATAGTCATATCCGGCCGATTCAATGCCAAGCTTGGGAGCAATCACTTGCAGATAGCTCGAGTTATCCGGCGGCATGGCGAGCATAAGCGAACCGCCGGCACTCACCCAATTCATAATGTCAGTCAGGTGCGTACCGAGCCCATCGAGCGACGGCATGAGCAAAATCACGCGATCGAAGGACGTCAGCGAGGGAATGGCATCCGCGCCGTCCAGGGCAAGGTCCACGTCGCGGTGCGCGATCTTCATGTCGAGCAGGATCTGGTCAAACTGCTCCTTTACGTCCTCGACGCCGTCTTGATCGGTATCGGAAATGACCAGACACGTCGGCTTTTGGCCAAATATCGCCGAGGAGGCCGGCACCGCATCGCTGGCGGCAAGCATCCCCAGCTTATGCTGGCCCGCACTGTACTGCACGCCGGCGCGCTCCACCAGCAGCACGGCGGCCATGGCAATAAAGACCGCCCACACCACGAGCAGTCCCATCCAGCGAAAATGGCCCGCTCGGTCGCGGATATGCTGCACCACGCTCATCGGGCCTCCTCTCCGTTGCGCCAAAACGCCAGTTCCTCTCGGTTGGCGGCGCTCAAGTACACATGCTGTTTGTCAATCGCATCGATCACGCGGTGGACCTCGTCACCGTCGCGGCGCATCACCGCCAGGCGCAGGCAAAGCATCCAAACCTCCTGCTCCTCGGGCACGTCGAGCACCAGTTGGTTGGTCACGGCCTGCGCCTCGTCGATCTGGCCGACATCGGCCAGCGCCGTCGCATATCGAATGCGCAGCTCAAAGGTGTCCTCGCGCTCGCAGCGGCGTGCAAGCAAGCGCGCGTACTGTTGGCGCTGAATCTGAGCCACGCGCCCCTCGGCCAAGCCCGAGTCCAAGTATTCACCAAGAAAATCGCAGTATTTATTGAGGTTATGCGCGCTCGGGTCGGTCTTAAAGGCGTGCTCCAGCTGCTGCAGTTTAAGGTCCGACTCCTTGGAGATCTGTGCCACCGCCGTCGCGGCATAGTGCGCCACCTCAACATCGTCGTTGAGCTTAGCTGCCTGCAACTGCACCAGGTACGCGTCGGGCTCCTCGGTGAGCAAGGAGAGCATTAGGCGGCGCCGGTCTGCCGGGTCGTTGACGATAAGCGCCTCCTCGAGCGGGATCACGCCTGCATCGGTGTCACGGTCGTGCACCAAGATGCTGCGACGCAGCTCGTCATTAATGCGCAGCGACTCCAACGTGGCGTCCTTGAGGCCCACACCAAACACAGCGCTGCGCGCGATAATCACCACCAGCAGCGGTCCCCACAACGGCACGAGTACCATCACGGCCAGCATATGCCCGCGCACCGGCAGCAGGCCCAACTTCATAAGCGTCCACAATACTAGGCAAACCAGCGCATGAATCAGCAGAAAGACGGCAGCAACGACAAGCGAGATCAAGCGACATCCCCCTCGCCGTCACCGGTGTCGGCAATGTGCTGCAACAGCGCCACAATGTCCTCGCCGTCGACGGGCTCCACCGCAATCCGCTTCGCGCTCAGGCGCTCGCGGATAATGGGGAGGTCGCACGCCTTTGCCTGGCGCATGAGCAGGTAGAGCACGTCGCCGTCGACCAGGCCCGCGGCATCGCTCTCGCGGATTGC
Organism: uncultured Collinsella sp.; assembly: GCA_958423535.1. GTDB lineage: Bacteria > Actinomycetota > Coriobacteriia > Coriobacteriales > Coriobacteriaceae > Collinsella. Next base: position 7,782 of record CATZRJ010000031.1, on the reverse strand, counting down.
CGACCCAATTGCGCCCACCAGCTCGCCGATGGGCTCCATGCCCGGCACCACGCGCAGGAGCAAAAAGCTCCCCATCTTACCGTCTGCCAGCGCCTGCTCGGCCGCGAGCTCCTGGCCAAAGGCCGCCTGCTTAAGCACACAAGTGCCATCGACGCAGCGCTTATCCTGCGCCACCGCCTCATAATCAAAGGCACGCCCCAGCGCGCTTTCGACCAGGCCGCACAAGATACGGAACAGGTTTTGATAATAGAGAGTCATTTGGTTCTGGGCCGCACAGCGCACAAAGATCAGCACGGCGGGCGCCCCGTCGCGCTCAATCGTGTATCCAAACATGGGAAGCCCCGACGTCAGTTCGCGATTCACCCACAGGCTCGAACGACCCTCGCCGCCCAAAAGGGGCGCAACCCGATCAAGCGAGAGCGAGCGCGTGACGTCTTCGGCAATCACGGGACTCGCCGCCACCAGACGCGCAAACGCCCCGCCCGAAACATGGTAGATCGTCACCGAATCGTTTTCGAGAATCTCACCCAGGAGCTCGCAGCACTTGCGGTAGATATCGCGCGGGCTGAGCACGTCGAGCTCTTGCGTCACGGCGAAAATCTTGCCAAAGCTATCGTGACGCCCCACAATCTGGCGCTTGTATGTGCGCTTGTCCTCGATGGCATCGTGATAGAGCTGCGTGAGGAACGTATTGCGATTACGCACGAGCTCGTTTTGGTCGCGCTCCACCTTAATGGCCTCACTGTTGCGCAGCTGCACATAGCCGCACACGGCACCCACCACAAAGTACGCGATAAACGGCAGCCAGTTGGACGGCTCGTAGAACAGGCCCTGAAAGGTATATCCGTATTGCGTAAAGTAGCTTACGGCCAAGCCCACCGATGCCAGCAGCGCCGCAACCAGACCAAAGTCCAGGCCATACAGCGTGCCGATGAGCACGACGTAGAGCAGGCGATAATCGAGCACGTTGAGCTGGGCCGATTGGGAGAACAGATGGTCCAGCACCTCGAACAGGATCCAGGCAGCGCCCGTCTCTAGGCATTTAATAGGCAGCGTGTGCATCTGGATGCGGTCGATGGCGGCGCGCAAGGGGTTGACCTTCCTTGCGCGGCCAGCATCCCAGCGAGCCTGAATGGTCGAAAGATCGCGCAGCAGATCGTAGCGCTGAAACCAGCCATAACGAACACGAACGATGTCGCTGACGGACAGGGCATAGCCGGCAGAATCGCCATAGGCAACGACAAGGTCGGGGAACACCGCCTTGAGGGCCTCGCCCACCTCACCTGAGGTGTGATGGAAGGTATCGGCAACGTCGAGCGTCTCAAAGGAGGCATCCCAACTGTCAAAGATGCGGTGCACCAGCACCGCGAGTTCCTCGGCACACAGCAGCGGAAACGCCGCATCCTCCGAGCCCTGCAAAGCGACCGATCCGGTTAAGCACGCGTCGAACAGCGGAGCAAAAAACGGATCCTCCAGAACGGTAGAGGCAGTATACAGGAAGGGCACGCGCAAAATCTTTGCCTGAACGCCTTCGTGCACAGCGTAGTGGCGGCACAGGTCGTTGGCCGCGCGGGCGATAATTCCCTTGCCCGTTCGCCCCGCGGCATCGGCAGCGCTCTCAGCACCCGCGGGCCCCGCCACATACAGCAGCTGGACCCGGCGACCCGTGCACGCACGAAAGACCGAGCGCAGCAGCTCGATATCGCCCATGATATCGGTATGCGGGGTAAGGAAATTAGACAGGTAGACCACGCGGTCGAACTCGTAGGCCTGCTCCAAGTGCTGAAGGAGCTCATTCCACGAGGCATGGGGTGATGACTCATCGCGGCGCGATTCCGCGGCAGCGACGACCTTAACGTGGTCCCCGGGGAACGCCTTGGAACAAAAGTCATCGTCAACATATCCGGTATTGCCAACAACCAGCACTTCCATAGCGCATCCCCTCCCTTTAATTCCACATTTGCCATAGTCAAACATGCGTATTGTACGCTGTCAACGCGAACTGGAACGCCTTTAAGGCTGTTTTAAGAACTTTTTCAGAGGATGCGGGGGCATCGAGAGTGCTAAATGAGCGCTCAATCCGGAAGTATGCGGCAAATTCTTGACATGCCAACCACGCCAGATAGTGACAACGCTTCTACCTGCGGTTTCTTTTCATAAAAAGGGTGGTGTGCTCGAGGGTTCCGAAATTTACCGCATACTTCCGTCGGGCGCTTCCGGAAGTGCGGGGTAAAACCGAAATCAGCCGACCAGACCCCTGATTTAGACTTCCGCGACCTGAGGTTTTAATGGTAAAAATCGAAGCGTGCTCGGCGGTTTCCGTTTTCCCCACACTCCCGAAATACTCGATGAAGCCCGCCGTCCTAAGGCGAAAACGCAACAACATCCAGTAATCGCGAATACATCAAAGGGCCGTTGTCGGAAAACCGAACAACAGCCCTTCTTTGTCTCCGCCCCACGTAGAGTCCGCGGCAACTGTATCACTGAGACAATGAACGCCTAGGGGCAACGGTGCCGTTACAGATATTGGCAAGAGCGGCATTCATACATTTTAGACGGGCAGAGTTTCACGGGAGCCAAAAGACAATCGTGCAGCCTTACTCTTCGTCACGATTCTCCAATGAACAAATCGCATTTTCTATACCGCGAAGGCGCTTGCCAAAATGCCTAATTTCGCGATAGGCCGCCTTTTGGTCCTTCTCCAATGCGGTCTCACGAGAAATAGTAATCATGCTCTCAAATGAACTGATCTCAACTGGGCAGATAGTCGAGAAGCGCCTGCACCCATATTTCTTTGAAAAGGAGACATTTACATCAACAATGGAGTGCCCCCACAATCCTTCGAGGTCCTCGAACCTTCCCAAGAGGATGTTCCTCTCCTGTTTAGGGGGCAAAATGGCATAGCCCCTGTCAAACACAACGGAAGCATGTGCGTATTCGAAAGAATCTTTTACAAACAAGTCAGGAGACAGTCGATACGTAACATTGTATGCAGGCGCTTCTCCGATATTTCTAATAACGAGTCGCGCTTGTGAGGGCGAGACATCATCTGGCCTGACGAACATAATAATATCTGGAGAAGTTTGAATCGCCAGGGCCCTTAGGGCCGCCCACGATGCAATGACCGTCGCTATGGCAGCCATTGAATTAATCCAAATGGACGCTATATCTAATTCGCTCATTAACTGTCCAATCCATTGGCACCGCCATACGTCATACAAGAAGAAGCGGCGCATATGCGAAATAATCTAAGAGCAATGCGGGTCCCCGACGCTTGAATCTCGCCGGAGACCCCCATAAAATGTTTGATGTTGGCCCGCTAAGTCAACATCACGCTAGGCTTTAGTTGCCGCTAAGGCCTAGCGAATCTTTACTTTTACGGCATTCGTGGTCGTTCCGATCTTCCTGACCGCACCCGTTGTGCTAATTCGGTACTTCGGAATCTTTACGCGAATCGTCTTCAAAGCCATATATACCACCTCCCAACTGTTACAAAATGCTTTGCTCGCAAACTAGCGATGCCTGGCAATCTGATGCTTGACCAGCGTCTTCGCAGCCGCGGTCTTAGCGGCTTTACTCGTAGAGGAGCTTGCGAGCGTCTTGGCAGCAGCGCCAACCTTGCCTCCATGGTGGGTAGCCATAATCTCACCTCCAATCTAGAACAGTTTGAATCTTGACAACTCAATCATAGCATACTCCATTGCAGCTATATTCAATCAAGACTTGCTTTGTCTCATTCTGTCTCATACAATAAGGTTAAGGAGAGGAGCACACATGAAGAGATCGGACATCATCGACTTAATCCGAGCGCATTCGGAACACGACGATATCGCCTTCAACAACGCAGCCACTATTATTGCGAAAGATTTTGAATCATCCGGACAACCCGAGCTTGCAAGTTACATCATGGCCCTCATTGCCAGAACGCGCACATTTGTACCGCAAGAAGTCACTGAGCAGAAATACGACTTCCTGGAAAAGGTAATCAGCAACAACACCTCGCTACCCCTTCCCCAGGCCATCGCTAACGATATCCAGGGGCTGCTCAATGCTCTATCTAAAGATGTGGGCATCAACACTGTCCTCTTTTACGGCGCATCGGGAACCGGCAAAACCGAAGCTACAAAACAGATAGCCAGAATACTTGGCTACCAGTTATATGCCGTTGATTTCAATCAGATCATCGATAGCAAACTCGGAGAGACGGCCAAGAATATCGCGAAGGTCTTCCAAGAAATCCACGATATAGGCGACGGTGCCATTGTCCTGTTCGATGAAATCGATGCTATAGCCCTAGATAGAATTAACCAAAACGACGTCCGTGAGATGGGGCGAGCCACAAGTGCACTCCTAAAAGAGTTCGACAAGCTAAACACGCGATCAGCCATCATCGCAACAACGAACCTTTACGACAAACTAGACTCGGCACTCGCCAGGCGCTTCGATGTACAAATTGACTTTAATAGATACTCCCATGACGATCTCGTTGATATCGGCGAATCAATCGCAAAGAATCTGACCAAAAACAATCAAACAATCAAAAACGATTCTCGGACCCTAAAAAAGGTGCTGCAGAGTTGCCCAGATCTGCCCTGGCCTGGCACGCTCAAAAACCTCATTAAGACCTCCGTCGCGTTTAGTGATCCACTAAATCCAAACGACTATCTCCGCAAGCTGTATCAACGTCTACATGGATATGAGCCTGATTCACTAGAGCTGCTTAAATCTCAAGGTTTCACTTTAAGAGAAATGGAAGTTTTGACAGGCATATCACGCAGCACCATAGCGCGAACCCTAAAGGAGTAGCTCATGAACAGCTTAATCAGGCTCACTGGCGATTTTCAAACGACAAGAGGCTCACGACCGGGCCCTGCAACGCTCCCTGCTAAAGGCACAGTCACCGCAGAGAAGATTTCACGCATCCGCAAGAGTCTCGAAACCGTTCTGAGCAAATGGCCCAAAGATGCCATAATTGAAGACATCTTGGTCTCTGTTGAATACCGCCAGATTGTAGCCAAGAGCAATCGAATAAGAGAGATGCTGAATGGCGGAAAAGACCAAGAGCCGGAATTGTCCGTCCGCGGCGCTCGCTACCTCGATTTTAACGGGAACCACCCAAGGCATCTGATGACTCATTACGTTCCCGAGGCGACCATCCGGTCTACCATTGATAAGCTACGAGAGTGCGAGCGAATCGTAGTCGATCATTTTGATGGACTGATGAACGCAGGCAAGATGATCGATCTAGTTAAAAATGACGATCTCAAGCAAAAATGGAATGCTGCCATTTCAAACACGCTCACCAGATCGGGCTTTGCGCAACTCATACGCGATTCCTATTACGTCAATGAATTTAGGATAGACAAGCCGCCAGCGGCAACAGACAAGGACGCAATCGTTACGCTCTTTAAAACGGAGAGAGAGCCGCAGGATCTATTTGAGGAGCTGAACATTGATGTATCTGTTGCGAACATCTTAGAGAACAGCGTGCTCCTAACTGAGGCAGAATACCGCACGCTGCTCGAGCGCGCCCCTTATCTTGTAGCCATGTCAGTAATTGACCTGTCCAGCTACGCCCCCATGAATGACGAAGGCTCGACCTCCCCCGCCATCAGCAGCCTACCCGAATATCCCACCGATGAGCCCATTATCGGCGTAATCGACACTCCATTTGAGGAGAAATACCCACCGTACTTCAGCAACTGGGTGGACTACAGAAACTGCTTACCCGAAGGCATCAATCCCACTGCAGGCGATTATCGACACGGCACCTGCGTCAGCTCTCTAATCGTTGACGTCCAGGCACAAAACCCTTCTTTAGACGACCATTGTGGACACTTTAGAGTTCGACATTTTGGAGTTGCAACCGCAGGCAAATTCAGTTCGTTCGCGGTAATGAAACATATTGAGCGCATCGTTGCCGAAAACCAAGACATTAAAGTTTGGAACATCTCTCTGGGATCAATGGAGGAGGTGTCTCGAAACTCCATCTCGCCCGAAGCGGCCCTGTTAGACAAACTGCAACAAAAATACGACGTCCTCTTTGTTGTTGCCGGCACTAATCAGGAAAAGGGTAAGCCCACATATCTCGGTTCCCCAGCGGACTCTATTAATGCCCTCGTTGTCAACGCCGTCAATCGAAACAACGAGCCAGCGTCCTACACAAGAAGAGGGCCAATCTTGAGTTTTCACCACAAACCGGATCTTGCATATTACGGAGGGGAAAGCAACGACCCTATCACCGCCTGCTGTGGATCCGGGGCTTATCCGGCTGTCGGTACCTCTTTTGCAGCTCCGTTAATTGCAAGAAAAGCTGCCTACCTCATTTATAAAATGCACCTGAGCTGTGAACTTGCCAAAGCGCTGCTAATCGATGCGGCATGCGCATGGACGACCCCAGAAGATATGGATCGACTCGGCTACGGCATCGTTCCCGTTCAAATTGAAAAAATCCTCGAAACCAGCAACGACGAAATTCGATTCATGCTCAGCGGCGTGGCTACCGAACGCGAGAATTACAACTTCAACTTTCCTATTCCCGTTTCAGGCGCATCCTACCCGTCTGTAGCGAGGGCGACTCTGTGTTACTTCCCTAAATGCAACAGAAACCAGGGCGTCGACTATACGGACACCGAGCTCGACTTACATTTTGGACGTATCGCAAACGATGGGCGAATCAAGTCGTTGCAGCCCAACAACCAAGGCGAAGAAAACTGTACAACCGATGAAGAGAAGGCTCGAAAAAAGCTGCGTAAGTGGGATAACGTCAAGCACATAGCGGAACCGCTAACCAGCCGCAGTAAGCCCAAAAAGGTATATGCCAATCCAATGTGGGGCATGATGATTCGCAAGTCTTCGAGATATCAAAATGGCTCCCATGATCCGCAACGTTTTGGCGTAGTGGTCACCATCCACAATCTAAAAGGCGAGAACCGAATTGATACATTCATGCGACAGTGTTCCGCCATTGGCTGGATAGTCGAACGAGTCGAAATTAATACCGAACTCAAGATTTACGAACACAGCCAGGTTGAGGTGGAGTTTGAGTAACTGTTTGGGACAGCAACGGCAAGCAACGCGGAAACGTCGGCGTCCGACAGCCATCTGCGACGTTAAATCGTCCATATTGGCAGAAACGCTATGGACTGATAGCACATCACAAAAGAAAGGTCGTACTGGATGAATTCGCTGAAACAATTACGCACGCGACATTTTTTATATTTATAAAATTGAGTCAGATAAAATAGCCTTAGAAAGGAAACGTTTGGAAGAGACTCACTTTGAAATCAAGATGCCCTGCGACAACGACGGTTATGTCCTGCTAAGGTGCCCCCATTGCGGAGAATTGTTTAAGCTCACCGCTGAAGATATAGAGTCGGGGGTGCGGACGATTTCTTGGACCGCGCCTAGGCGTATCCAAGCTTCCTGCGGTACTCCATCGGGCTCAGCCACTCGAGGGACTTCTTGATCCGCCCCTCACGATAGTACACGAGGTAGGCCTCGAGCCTGCCCATGAACTCCCCGGCCGTCACGCCCTCCCAGTCCCCGTAGCGGAAGAACTCGTTCTTGAGGCGGCCGAAGAAGCCCTCGCAGGCCGAGTTGTCCGGGCTGCAGCCCTTCGCGGACATGCTCCTGACCAGGCCGTTCTCCTCGCAGATCCCGATCCACTCCGGCCAGCGGTAGTGGCCGCCCCGGTCCGAGTGGATCGTCGTGCGCCCGCCCGCCGGCCTCGCCGCGCAGGCCTTGAGCAGGCTCGAGTTCGCGAGGCGCTTGTCGGGGTGC
>CATZRJ010000030.1 GCA_958423535.1 uncultured Collinsella sp. | reverse complement strand
GCGAACGGCGCGCCTGTTTAGCGAAACTGGTGAAAAATAGATTGACGCTAACACGTGGCCACCTTCTGCGACGCCATCGCGAACGGCCGCCCCTACACCGTGAACGACCCGTCGGTGGAGCTGGAGCTCCTCTACATCGACGACCTGATCGGCGAGATGCTGGGCGCCCTGCTCGGCGAGGAGCACCGCTGCGGCTACGAGGGCCTCGAGCGCGTCGAGGGCGACGGGTTCTGCTACGTCCCCGACACCGATGTGAAGACCCTGGGCGAGATCGTCTACCTGCTCGACTGCTTCCGCGACAGCCGCGAGACGCTCTCGGTGCCCGACCTTTCGGAGGGCTCCTTCTCCAAGAAGCTGTGGAGCACGTTCCTGTCCTACTACGAGCCGGGCAACTTCGCCTATAGACTCAGGCCCAACGCGGACGCGCGCGGCTCGTTCACCGAGTTCCTGCGCACGCCGGAGCGCGGCCAGGTCTCCGTCAACGTCTCGAGGCCCGGGATCACCAAGGGCAACCACTGGCACATGAGCAAGTGGGAGCGGTTCCTGGTGGTCTCCGGCACCGCCTCCATCAAGCTCAGGAAGGTGGGGGAGGACGCCGACGGCAACCCGTTCCCCGTCGACGAGTACACCGTCTCGGGGCCCGACATGCGAGCCGTGGAGATGGTCCCGGGCTACACGCACTCCATCACCAACCTGTCCGACACCGAGGACCTCGTGACGGTCATGTGGGCCAACGAGCCCTTCGACCCCGAGGACCCCGATACCTACTACGAGGAGGTCTAGCCGCATGGGCAAGGACTATTCCGATATCGCATTCAGGGACGACGGCCGCCTGAAGCTCCTGGTCATCGTGGGCACCCGCCCCGAGGTCATCCGCCTGTCCGAGGTAATCAAGAAGTGCCGCCGCCACTTCGACTGCCTGCTGGCCCACACCGGGCAGAACTACGACTACACCTTGAACGGCATCTTCTTCCGCGACCTGGAGCTCGCCGACCCCGACGTCTACCTGGACGCCGTGGGCGCCGACCTGGGCGAGACCGTGGGCAACATCATCGCCGCGAGCTACAAGTTGATGGTGCAGGTGCAGCCCGACGCGCTGCTGATCCTGGGCGACACCAACAGCTGCCTGTCCGCCATCGCGGCCAAGCGCCTGCACATCCCCATCTTCCACATGGAGGCCGGCAACCGCTGCAAGGACGAGTGCCTGCCCGAGGAGACCAACCGCCGCATCGTCGACGTGATCTCCGAAGTCAACCTGGCCTACTCCGAGCACGCCCGACGCTACCTCAAGGACACCGGCTGCGCGCCGGAGCGCACCTACGTCACCGGATCGCCCATGGCAGAGGTCCTGCGCGCGAACCTTGGCAAGATCGAGGCCTCCGCCATCCTCTCCGAGCTCGGCCTTGAGCCCAAGCGCTACATGCTGCTCTCGGCCCACCGCGAGGAGAACATCGACACCGAGGCGAACTTCACGAGCCTGTTCACCGCGATCAACGCGCTGGCCGAGAGGTACGACATGCCGATCCTGTACTCCTGCCACCCGCGCTCCCGCAAGCGCCTGGAGGCCACGGGCTTCCAGCTCGACCCGCGCGTGCGCATGCACGAGCCCATGGGCTTCCACGACTACAACTGCCTGCAGATGAACGCCTTCGCCGTGGTCTCCGACTCCGGTACCCTGCCCGAGGAGTCCAGCTTCTTCGCGTCTATCGGCCGCCCGTTCCCGGCGGTGTGCATCCGCACCTCCACCGAGCGCCCGGAGGCCCTGGACAAGGCCTGCTTCACGCTGGCCGGCATCTCCGAGAGGGGGCTGCTCCAGGCCGTCCACACCGCCGTCGATCTCGACGCGGAGGGGTCGCTGCCCGAGGCGCCCGTGCCCGACTATGCCGACGAGACCGTGTCCACCAAGGTGGTCAAGATCATCCAGGGCTACACCGACGTCGTGGACAAGATGGTGTGGAGGAAGATCTAGTGTCGCAGACCCAAGGGCTCACGACCGACGCGCTCGTCGATGAGGCACTCGCTCTGGGTGAAGGTCTGGGACGGCCTCTGCGCTACGTCCAGCTCAACAGCTTTTACAACGGTTCCACCGGTACCATAATGCGCAACCTTCACCATGAGCTGATCGAGCGCGGGGTTGACTCTTACATCTTCTGGGGTCGTCGCCACAATACGATAAGCGATCATGAGCAGTGCTGTGCTTCGAAGGCTGGTTACCTCTCCCACGGCGCCATGACACGCTTGCATGACCGCATGGGCTTCTACTCTAAGCGGGACACCGCAAAACTGCTCAAGCGCCTAGATGAGATCGATCCCGATGTGGTGCACCTGCATAACATACACGGCTATTACGTGAACATAGAGATGCTGTTTTCGTGGCTCGCCTCACATCGTTGCCAGGTTAAATGGACGTTGCACGATTGCTGGGCTCTTACGGGCCATTGTGCGTACTTCACATATGTGAAGTGCGCACAATGGCAGTCTCATTGCGCGTACTCGAAATGCTGCCCGCAGCTTGACACCTATCCCAAAACGATTTCAAAAACGAACTGCTCGAGAAACTATGAAGATAAGAAACGCATCTTCACGAGCGTGCCGCCCGAGCGGATGACGCTGATAACACCTTCACAGTGGCTCGCGGACCTGGTCGGGAAGAGCTTTCTCAAAGATTATCCGGTGGAGGTCCGTCATAACACCATCGACACCGACATCTTCAAGCCCACCCCAAGCGACTTCCGCGAGAGGTACGGTATTGGCGAGCGGTTCATGGTGCTAGGCGTTGCGAGCCCTTGGACTGAACGCAAGGGTTTGAGCGATTTCGAAAAGCTGGCGGAAAAGCTCAGCACTGAAAATTACGCAATCGTCCTCGTCGGGCTCTCTGAGAAACAGATAAGGCGGCTCTCCAGACAGCTCATCGCCCTTCCTAAGACCGAGAGCCCCCAGAAACTGGCTGAGGCCTACAGTGCCGCCGATGTGTTTGTGCACCCCGGCGTCGAGGAGACCTTCGGTATGACGGTGGCGGAGGCGCAGGCCTGCGGCACCCCCGTGGTTGTGGCAGAAGGCTCTGCTTGCGCTGAGATAGCCGAGCCCACCGCCGCGATCACGGTGCCCGCCGACATGTCTACCCTGAAGGCCACCATCGTGAAAATGGCTCGGGGGGGGTTGCAGTTCTGATGCGTAGGACTGATTCGGCCGCACAACTGGCGGCCATCTACAGCGCCGCGAATGTCTTCTTCAACCCGACCGTTGAAGACAACTACCCCACGGTAAACCTGGAAGCGGAAGCCTGTGGGACTCCCGTTGTGACATACGACACGGGCGGGTGCGCCGAGACAATAACGAGTCCTGCGTCGATCGTGGTCGAAGACCTTGATGAGGGTCTCAGAGCCTTGTCGGATCTTTCAACCCTGAAAGGGACTTCATGCTAGTTCTCTACGATACTACTAACTACAAAGACCATCCCATCGGTGGCCAGCTCACGAGCGTGCGTAACTTCCTGCGCTTCCTCGCAGAGGAGGAGCCCTTGGCGGCTCATGGCGCCCTTCTTGTGGGCGTTACCAAGGATCCCAGCGCCGTGGGTATCGAGTCCAAGGTTGAGATCGGGGGCGTTGCGTATCGCTTTCTACCTGTGGCTTATGCGGATACCGATCTCGCGCATGTGCAGGGGTCTCTGCGTATGCGATTCGCGAAGGGGCTTTTGAAATACGTTCCGAAGATCGGCCTTAAAAAAGGTGACGTCAACTTCATACACACGCCTGAGGCGTTCGGCCCCGTAAAGGTTCTCGGTCGTGGCAGATGTGTCGTAATGTCGCATGGCAGCTTCCTGAATATGAAGGATAACCTGCGTTTCTATAAGAAGAGTTGGCTTGCAGATGCCTTTCAAGGCTACCTGAAGTGGGTTATAAAGAAGGCGGATCGGCTGTTGGTTCTGGACGAGGGGACTAAGGCAGACTATGGGCATCTGAACGACGATGTACACATAGTTTTGAACTCTATCGACCACCGTGAGGAGACCGAACGCGACTTCGACCCTAAGGCTGTGAGGCTGCTATTTGTGGGAAGGCTCTCGGCCGTGAAGAATATCGGGCCCATCATCGAGGCGGCTGAAACTTTGCCCGAGGTGGAGTCCCTTACGGTCGTGGGCGACGGTGAGGAGCGAGAGCGTCTCGAGGCGCTGGCCTATCGCAAGACTTACTTTAAGGGGAGCCTGGGGACAGAGGATGTGCGCCGCCAGATGCGCGAGGCCGATATGTTGGTTATGAACTCGACCCATGAGGGCGTGCCGATGACCATTCTTGAGGCGATGGGCATGGGGATGCCGGTCGTGAGTACGGATGTGGGCTGGATAGCTGCCGTCGCACCGTTTGGGGTTGTTACCGAAAAGACGGACGGGACGGCGGGGTCTATTGAGCGGGCGGTGCGTGTTGTCGCGAACTGTTACGGCGAGCGGTCGTCTGCCGCATATGCTAAATCTGCCGATTATGATTTCCGTTCAGTGAACAGAAAGGTTTACAGCTATTTGAGGGGTTGCAGCTAATGGAGCTCTTTATGCTCATCCGACCTTTCTTTCAGCTGGTCAATCAATATGTCAATGGGTTCACCTACCTTTTTAGCTTGGCGTTTTTCGCTTGCTTTATTAGGGATTGCGCAAAGGGCAATCTGCGGTTCGGCCGCTTCGAGATTATCGCCCTTTGCTACTTCGTGTTAAGCATCGGCATTAGTCTTCTCACTGGGGCGACCGCAGGCACCATGGTGGGGCAATTCAACAAGCTGTTCGTGTGCTTGTTTGCGCTCATGGCCATTAAGCGGTTGCCTATGTTTCCTCTGGAAGGGAAGTCAGCTGTCGCGGTAAGGGCGTTGACGTACTTGTCGTCGCTTTATGTTTTGATTTCGCTAGTCATACCCTCCTCGTATCAGGAGCTTTGGGGTGTGAGGACGTTCCAGATGACGTTTTCTAGTCAGCATGAGACCGCAGCGCTCATTACTTTGCTTATTGCGCTCGTGGGGTACGATTTGAAGCGCTATGATGGTCGCGTTTTCGTGCGTCTTCTGGTTTCGACAGGTCTGTTATTCGCCCTCCTCATGACGGGTGCTAGGACCATTACGATTGCCGGCAGCGCAACTTACCTCGTGCAACTCCTCTCGGCGACCAAGCACATCGACCGTAGGCTCAGGGGCATTCTTCTCGTTATTGCTGCCGTTGTCGTCGTCGTGTCGGTTCTGCCGGCGCTTTCCTCGACCGCCATGTTCGAGAAGAATAGTAACTTGGAGGGTAGCGACTCCTCCTTTTCTAACGGCAGGGACCAGATTTGGGCTTATTACATTTCCATGTTCAACGGGCTTTCGGCGCTTAACAAGACATTCGGCGCTGGCGTTGGGATGATTGCGGAACATTCTATGCTGGCGGTCGGCACCCACAACGACTTCCTTTCTTTCCTTATCTCCTATGGGGTTGTGGGGTTGGTTCTTTACGTCGTGTACGTTGTGCGCTCCTTTACCCACTGCGGAGCTGGTCTCTACGGCTACGTCGCGGTCGCTCTGTTCCTGTGGTGCGCCTTCTTCAACGGGTTCTCGGGTTACACCGAGCTAGTCTTTGCTCTTTGCATTTTTCTGGCCAGCTATTCGGGGACCCGCTCGCTTGCTTTGGGGGTTGATGGAGATTCGGCGTCTCCTGCACATAAGGTGACTCATGGAGGTCATTTATTTGCTAAAAGGGGGATTTGCTGATGCGCTTTTCGATCGTTGTTCCCGTTTACAACGGGGAGAAGTACCTGCCGTCATGCCTTGAAACCGTTGCTGATCAGACCTTCGGCGACTACGAGCTGGTTATTGTCGACGACGGCTCTACGGATAACTCTGGCACCATCGCTGATGAGTATGCTGTCGGACGTGGGGGAGTCCGGGTCCTGCACGGCGAGAACCAAGGTCTTCTTCTTGCAAGAAGAAGAGGATTGTCTCATTGCCAGGGCGAGTATGTGGTATTCCTTGACGCCGATGACGCGCTTCGTGCTGACGCGTTGGAGACCATCTCGCGCTGTATCGACGAGACCGGCGCCGACATCGTGTCCTTCCGGTTCTCGCGCCGCGAGGACTTCTCCACGAAGGATGATCTTACCTTCCTGCCCGAAGGTTTTTACGGCGGCGAAGACTATAGGCTGTTCGAGAAGGCTGTCTGCGCCGGCCTCTCGAACAGTCTATGGGGCAAAGCTATACGGCTTTGCCGCATAGACGTGGACGCAGCCTATGGGGCGTACGCGAGGCTCATGCTTGCCGAGGACCTTCTCCAGCTGCTCCCTATAGTTGACGCTGCAGGCTCATTCGCGCGTATCGAGGACATTCTGTATTTTTACAGGCCCAACGAGGCTAGCAGTACAGCTGGTTTTAAGAACTCCTATATCGATGACACTGAGCGTGTGGCGAAAAGGCTGCTGGAGTACGGCGGGCGCTGGGGGATGGGCGACGAGGCGATGGGCGGTGTGCTGCGGCTCTACGTGAGTCTTTCCAAAATGCTGGCAGACACGGCGCCTGCCCTCGGGAAGGAGGTATCCAGGTGCGAGCTTACGCAGGTGAGAGCATCTCTTTCGGAGTTGTCGCCTGACGTCACCCGAGGGGTGGGGCACATGAGGGCCGACCAGCGGGGCATCCTGGGCTCCGTGCTTGCTGGTAGCCTCTCGAGGCTTCTCTTTGTGACTGAGGCCTCGCACTTGGGGCGAAGGATACTCGGCCGCAGTTTCTGAAACCGCGTGTTTGGCGCGCCTACAGAATTGGATTTAGATTTGATGAGCATTTTTTCAACCGAGGAGCGGGGAGGTATCGCCGGCAACCTGGCATACGCCGTTGTAGCTCAGGGGATAGGCCTGCTCTCAAGCATTCTGACGTCCCTGGTGCTTCCCAAGTTTTTGGGCGTGGAGGACTACGCGTACTGGCAGCTGTTCTTGCTGTACTCATCTTACTCTGGGTTTGCCCTGCTTGGACTCAATGACGGCATTTACCTGCGTCTCGGCGGAAAGCGCTACTCGGAGGTCAATCACGGGGAGTTGAAGGCGCAGCAGTGTGTCGTCGCAGCCTCGCAGCTGTTAGTTGCTGCCTGTTGCCTGGCCGCCGTCCTCGCCGCTGGCTTCGAACCATACCGGTCCCTCGTGCTCGCGCTGTGCGTTTTTTTCGGATTGCTCACAAACCTGACCCAGTGTCTGCGCTACGTGTTCCAATGCACGAACCTCACGCGTATCTCATCACTCGCCGACCTGTTCTCCAAGGGACTATTCGTCGCGTTCATGATGACGGTTCTCCTCGCGGGCGTTGACTCATCGCTGCCGTTTATCTTGGGCTACATAGCCTGCCAGGCGTTGGCGTTTCTGTATGTACTCATCTGCGCTAGGAGCACCCTACGCAGCAAGGCCGCGTTCAAGGGCGTGCTGCGCACATGCGCCACTGACGTACGGGCAGGTCTGAAAGTCATGGTCGCCTACTACGCCGACTCGCTGATTGTTGGCTTCACTCGTATGTTGACAGACTGGCAACTTGGGCTTGCGGCCTTTGGCAAGTTGTCACTGTCCTTCTCGTTGACGAACTTCGTTCTGGGTTTTATCGGGCAAGTGTCAATGGTGGCATTCCCCGTGCTCAAGCGTTTGGACGCCGAGGGGCGGAGGGAGAAGTACCTTGCCATTAGGCTGCTGTTGCACACGGCTCTTCCCTGTGCGTACCTTCTCTATGTGCCTGCGAAACTGGTGCTGGGGCTGTGGCTTCCGGCATACAGCAAGAGCCTAGTGTACCTGGCGCTTACTATGCCTCTGTGTGTCTATAGCTGCAAGGCGAACCTGCTGTTCAATACCTACCTTAAGATGGGGCGACGCGAGGGGACACTGTGCACGGTGAACGTTGCTGCCATGATCTTGAACGCGGTGCTGGCCCTTGCGAGCATCGTTGGCTTGGCGAGTGTGGAGCTGGCGACATGCGGGATTGTGGCCTCGGTGGCGCTGCGCGACCTGGCTTTCGAGCTAATCCTATCGCGCAGGTTTGGAAATCCCGTGGCGCACTTCTGTGTTTCGGAGGCCTTGATTACCGCAGGGTTCATGACGGCGTCGTGGTTTTTGGACGCGTGGAGCTGGCCTGTGGTTCTGCTGATGCTGGTCGCATACCTATGGTGTGATAGAGACGGCGTAAGGCTGGTTATGACGGGGGCGAGAAAGAGGCGCGGGCGTGGGTGAGTTTGCGATGACCAAGGAGCGGGAGCTTGAACTCACGGGACCCGTGAAGGCGCTGGCGATGCTCGTCATTGTCTTGTATCATGCATGCGCTATCTACGGCGGGGTCTGGTTCGGCGAGCCCGCTACGCCGTGCCCCGCGCTGGGCGTATTTGTTCAGTGGCTCTCCACCATGCATGTGTCGCTGTTTCTTCTTGTCTCCGGCTACATTTGGACGTACATCAAGATGGAGACGGACAAATATGACGATGCGTGCGTAGTTCTCAAGAAGAAAGCCAAACGCCTGCTCGTGCCTTACCTCTTCGTTGGCGTCGTGTGGGCGGGTCCTGTCTACTGTTTCTTTTAAGGTCCCGTCTCGACTGTCGAGGCGTTCGTTCTCGGCAATAACCCCTCGCAGCTGTGGTTCCTGCTGGCGTTGTTCTGGATGTTTGCGTTTGTCGAGCTGACGTTGTGCATTAGGCCGGTCTTATTGTGTAAATGGCCGACGCTGTTAGTATCGGCTATCGTTGCTTATATCTTCGCACGCGCCGTATACGCGATGCCTCTCGACCCGTTTCAAGTGGCACGGGCCCTCGACTACTTCCCGTGCTTCCTACTCGGCGTGTTGCTGAGACAGACCGACATGTCTCGCTTCTGGCGAATAAAGCCCGCAGCGCTATTTGCAGCCGATGTCGTACTGTTCGTGGCGTGGTACGTCTGCAGCGCCTCGGGGGGGGCTCTCGGGGCCGCCTCGAAAGTCCTGCTGTTTATTTTGAGGCTTGTGTGTCCGCTTGTACTCCTGTCGATCTTCGGACACGCCGAGTGGCTGATAGAGAAGGTTCACGGAAGCCTATTCGAGAAACACAGCTTCGGAGTGTACCTGTTTCACCAGCAGGTTGACTGGATTCTGCTGAGCCTCATCAACGTACCTGGTGTTCCGCCTTTGGCGATGGTTGTGACGCTGTTTTTCATATCCCTCACTGTGAGTTTGGCGATTAGCATCGTGCTAAAGCGGTGGAAGGTGACGGCCAAACTGCCCTGAGACGTTGCGGTAGATAAAAGGCTCTCGCAACTAATTCGTTATTCGGTATAGACAGCATTCATTTTTGCGATAACCGCCTTACTCTTGCCTCGTACTTTGGTCTCTTGGACGCGATTGGCATATTTCATAGGGCGTCGATGATTTCGGGCATATAGGATTCGAGAACGCTAGCAATGAAATGCAGCTTACGTTTTTCTGTTTCCTCGGATTCTATTTGCTTCAGCGCATTTAGAAGGCAATCGCCAATGAGTCATACGCATGATGTAGCAGGTCCTTCTCGGGCTTGCTACATCATGCGGTTTACACCGGCGTCGAACTCGACGCCGAAGGTGCGCTGCCGATCGCGTCGGAAGTGTTGGTGTAAGGTGACGCCCTTGTGTCCGCTTAATGAAGATCGGCCCTCGTCCTAGATTCGGAAATCACCACAACAGCTGGTTCTAGGAAAGGAAGAGGACCGCTACGCAAATCTTCTTTGACTCGACGCTGGACATGCTCGCCATGCCCTGGTTCGACGGCGGCGCCATCAACATGCACGACTTGCTCAGGCGCGTCACCAATGAAGTCGTGAACGATTAGCTGGTCGCCGTGGACGACCAGCCGTGCGGAGGCGGGACGAACAGCCGCGACGGCTACCGTGAGAGGTCGCTCGCAACCTGCGCCGGCGCGCTGACGCTGCACATCCCGAAGCTGCGCTATGGCAACTTCCGCGCGAGTTCGATCCAGAGCGTCAAAAAGCGCGTGAAGGCCAAGGGCGTGCCCGTGATCGTCTACGAGCCCACGCTGGACACGCCGGAGTTCTTCGGGTCCGAGGTCACGCACAACCTGGTGGCCTTCAAGACCGGCTGCGACGTGATCGTGGCCAACCGCTGGAGCGACGAGCTCGCGGACGTGGCGGACAAGGTGTACACGAGGGATCTGTTTAAGAGGGACTAGGGGAGAGCGGTGTCTGCGCTGGGCTAAATTATTCCGACGCTAATAATGTGCAGCATGCCTTTTGTTTCTGCTCTTAGATTGCGAGCCAAGGTGAGTAGAGGGGCTATTCTGTTGCCCCCATGTTTTTAAGTGATACCAAAATGACTATACAACGGAATTAACTTCTTCCTATTCAGCCCACCATGCAGTCAGGCTTAGTCATGGTATCCATTGGATTATCTTGATTAAGTTGGATACATGTGGGTAAACATGTTCAAAATAAAAACAAGCATTATGGCTATTCAGTATTCGGATGAAGTTGCCAATCAAGGCTGTTCTATATGCCGAACGGCCTTGATTGGCAACCATTGTCGGAGGTCCTAATATGGCTGTAGCCTCAAACGAACATGTTCCGGTAGAGTCCAGCTCTCTGTCTGGTCAGATTGCTGCAGTCCTCTCAAAACATCCAGCGCTTTACTATTCCGCTCAGCTTGAGAACTCTCACATTCCGGCTCATCCTGACAAGGGAAGCTTCTCTGGCGATGCATTTTCTGACACTTTTAATACTTATAATGCGGCTCTATTTGATTCGGTACGCCAGATGATCCGCTATGAAAAGTCTCTTTCTGCCTGGAGTACCATCGTTTCAGACATTGACTCCAAGGATGTCAGAAACACCCTCATTATGGATTACGTCTATCCCGTCTTTAGATTCCTGGCAGATATCCCAAACGTCTTTAAGGACCAGCTCGTCCGTGCGTGCGTTAAACTTGCAGCCGTCTCTAAGGGCGATTATTCCCTAGTAAGCATTGATGCCGTCAAAGATGGGGCGCCCAGGTGCGACTGGTATAAAGAGCTGCGAAAGAACTGCTCCGATTCCTCCCTCGGCAATCAGCTCATCACTATTATTAATGAGGACCTATTTAAGCATCCGGATGCCAAGCATTTTCGAGAGTTTCATGGCAATACGGCTCATGACCTTACCCCCACGCTGGTTTCCGGTGTCAACCAGAGCTATTCAGTAGGAGATGCTGTTTCTATCCAATCCCATACCGCTCCAATCGAGTTGCTCAATGAACTTACCATCATTGATCGGCATCGGCTGCGCATCCAAAACGCCTATGTACTATTTGGCGACTACGCCACCGCATTGCAACGTGACTACGAGAGTTTGTTGGCAACGAAGACCACGGACTAAATAATCGCTTGTGATATGAACGAACGCTGCTCGACCACGCGCTGGAGCGACTAGCTCGCGGACGTGTCGGACAAGGTCTACACGTGGGATCTTTTTAAGCGGGACTGGGGGAGAAAGGCTGCCCACCTGTTACAAGATAATCATTGAGCACTGAAGATAGGGGGTATCGATGCTTGTCGATACCCCCTATCTTATTTCGAATTACATATACCTAGGAAGAAGCGGTAGACAGCATTTGGACCGCTAGCCATGGGCTATATAGCAAAACTGTTCATCGCATTTTTAATTCGATTTTTATGTCCGCGTGAATGGATAGACTAGAGAGCGGATTTTACTAAAGCAAGGTGGGGATCATTTTGGAAGAAATTAATTACTCTCGAGTCTCCTGTTATGGGCCCAACGACTATGGAACGTATCACTCAATCGAAAGATGCAAAGAGATATTAATAGATGGCGAAAGCCATCAAATTGAAACAATTAACGATGCCATTGAGATCAGTGAAATTAAGGGGGTAATTGAATGCGTACCCGAGGCCTTCGTTGATATGGGCCTCGATATAGTCGGTATTCTAAATAAGCTATATGGCAAAGCATGCTCCTTTACACATTCTGCCTTAATAAATAATGCACTTTTAGTTGTTTATGAAAACGTCGAATGGCAATACATCGACAAGTTTTGGAATCTCGCTTCCTCAACTAAAGCGTATGAAAAAATTAATCCCGATGAACTTGAAGAATTGCTGAGTCGTCACTCGCTCTGCATCTCAAATGTAATGTCCCACTATGGGTTAGTACATAAGTTTGACCAACAAATCAGAACTGCCCTGTTGGGAAATATTGACGCCGCAGTGAGTATAGTTGTTGGGCATTTTGGCGCAGATGGACGCTCTAAAGAAAAGATATATCTACCGCCGTCATTGACAGGAAGCGATATCGATAAAATTGTTCTAAGATATCTTTCAGAGGCTAATCCAAATCTAAATTATGTCCAGGTTCTCATGAACTGGCCCAGTGCAGCAGCAAAAGACTATAGTCCGTCAATTGAAGTTCGCGTAAAGGCCAAAAGACGCTATGAGGAATTAAGCAGACGGCTAATTGATGAGACTGGGGGCATTGAATACGGTATTGAAGCTTCGATTAGCGGCAACCAAATTGCATGCAAAGATTCCTATGTGGATGGAAATACTCTAAAGACTTTCTTTAGTGAAGAGTGGCTAAGTCGTTACCTTGATTATCCAACCATAATGAACAACTGCGCGTACGTCTTTGATTATTTAGACGAGCGGGGGCTTCTGACTTGCCCCGCCCACGAACACGATGAATCTACCCTGATGAAAACCTTTGGTATGCGTGCCAAGGACGAATACGACAACAACATATTCTTTAAAATGCGTCAGGATCTTCTACTAGAAGAAACGGCACTATATGCACAGCTTCTTGAAAGAAATGGTAGACGCTTGGAAGATGCAATTGAATGGACTTATAACGTCTATTTTGCTAAAGAACTCGGGATTGGGGGTTTCTCAATCTCTTTACCAGCAGCCGGATGCTCGTGGCTTGATAAATGCAAGGCCATGGGCCCGGAGCTTGAACGTGCACTAAAGGCGTACTCACTATATTCAAAAAAGCATACAATCGATCCGGACTATTTTCGATTTGAAAACTTCAAGCTATTTTCTGACTTTAAATCATTGCATAGAAATAAATACGTAATTAGGGGTGAACACTATGACGAAGTGGCGAAACCTTTGCTTTGGGATCAATCATTGCTTGCCTTCACATCCCGCATCAAAAGCTCAGAAGACAACCTTTGGGACTTGCTGTATAAACATGTGGTCCATGTCGACGATTACGACGGAGATTACCGATCGGCAATAGAATCGCTAGTAAACAAGGGCTTTTTAGCTGAATCTGATAAAGACGGGCGTTTATTGCCTTCTAAGAAAGCTAATTATTTAAAGATAATTTGGGATTCGAGTGCATGCCCGCTTTGGCGTTGCCCGAAAGTAACCATTGAAGAAGTTAGTGAGCTGGTAAAGCAAGGTTATTTGAAGTATAGCAACGCTTTATTTTCACCTGACGAAGCAGCTTACTTGAACTACATGTTCAATAATGCAATCCATTCAAATGCCTTGGCACTACGAAATTCGTATGACCACGGTAACTCTCCTGTTGATGGCCCTAATTCAAACCAGTTCGCTCGAGATTACTATTTGTTCCTTACGCTAATTATCGAAATTACTTTAAAGATTAGCGAGGAACTCATCCGCTACACCGACCACGGAGGAAACTTAGAGTTAATTGATTGGCCGATGTATGGGGAGCACCAGCCATTGCCGTAATCGGTGACGCAAGTCCTCAAAAGATTCTCTGTGAAGCTAAGCGGAGGTTTTAATGAGCCCGAATATCAATAATAAGCAAATCACGCATCATAACCATTTTGTACCACAGTTTTACTTACGCAATTGGTCGTCTAACGGCAATTCGCTATGGGATTACAAGTTGGTTGTAGAAGATGATAGGGAGAAGACTTGGCGTACGACATCATTAAAGACGGCGTGCACTTGGGATGACCTATACACACAACGAACCGCAGGGTCCGATGTCGACGATATCGAGAATTATTTTTGCGATGAGTACGAGGCGCCGGTATCCGCGATCCTAAGAAAGATCATCTCTGGGGCGGCGCTCTCAAAGAATGACATTAATTGTCTGGTTGACTTCTGGCTGATTCAGCATTTTCGAACGCCTGCTTATTTGATAAAGAACGCCAAACTGACCGAAGAGGCATTTGAGGAAATCACTAATCAAATACCAGATATCGTGTCGAAATATTTTTATGAAAAAGAGCTGGGGATTGCACACCCGGTTGTTCATAAGCCCGAGCAATTTAATCCATTTCCCGTTCAACCAATTGAAGCCGATATCGATTTTGAGACGGGCACCATTAAGTCTTCAATTGTATTGGGGCGAGCTAGTTTCCTTTCTTCAATTGCTTCTTTTGTTAACGGGAGCGTCGGTAACAGAGTTAGAAACTTTAATTGGACAATAGTTAGGCCGCCAAGGGAGCATTTCTTTCTCACATCTGACAATCCCGCCATCGCTTTTGGGGCATATAAAGACAACAAAATTGAAGTAGATGGAATTGGGCTTGGTCGAAGGAACGCAACGTTGGTTCTCCCTCTAACCCCTGATGCTGCTCTATTTACTGAAGTTGGAGCTCTACCGTTTGATATTCCGGAGCAGCTCAGCGTCAGGCAATGCGAGCTAATTAACCAGGCAATATACAAGGGTGCTTATAGACATATCTTTTCTAAAAAGAAGATACAAAATATCAAGATCAATTATCCACGTGTCATTAGCAGAGCCATTGTAGAAGAAGATCGAAAAATGAGAGAAAACTGGGCATCGTCTCAAGCTGCCGCGGAGGAGCAGCACGAAGCATGGCTTGCTACCAGAAGTGGAACACAAGGGTTTGAATAGCAACAGTCAATCAAGCGTGTGCTTCATTCCATTGCGTCAAGCATACGAGAAATGAGCGAGTTTCATCAAATGGTCTACGAATCATGCTATTGGAAAGATGACTTAAGGTCATACGCAACAGAATTACGGGACATTTCCACTTGTACCACTCTGGATGATGAGTATCGGAATTTTCGACTGGAAAAGACTCTCCTGTTGTCTGCCTTTACCGTTCGCTTGCTCTTGGATTCAAACAAGCTAAGCGACAGTTTTGATTCGCGCAATCTAAAGGTCGACTATTTTTCTGCAAAGACGGGCGCCCAGGAAGGCATCTCGCCCTTGAACAAACGCTTTATTGACGAACGATATTTCGACTTAACTAAATCCACATCCTCATCTATTTCTATAAAACAACTCACGAACCAGCTCATTCATTCCGCGGTCGTTTTGATGTTTTCATACGATGACGCAAATCGTATGATTGGCTTTTTGTTGTCTCCGACAAGGACTATGAAAAGCGTTTGTGTTATTGCGGTATCAAGGAGTGGATAAGCATGGTGGAAGCCGTAGCAGATGATGATGTTATCTATGCTCTGATATATAAGGATCCGAAAACGGGGAAATGCATAACCGTAAAGCTCGCCTCGAGCGATTTAAAGGATTCGGATGCCGTCCTGAAGCATCTTGAAGCCAAAGGTTTCACTCCAGAGACCCTTGACGTTATTCGCAAAGAACTCGTGTCTATGGCAACGGAGGTATCTGATCGCCCGGACAACAATTTCGATCAAAACGACACGACTTCTGAAAGCTCCGTCGCATGAGGTGACTCAACTTACTATCTGACTCAACATCATTCGGCCCCTCCTTTCACCGATTGGCAAAACGATTTACACCTAATATTGGGGATTGATCACGGGTTTTCTTCCTAGCCCGATGTCCGATCTCGCTACACTAATAGCTAGTGCTACTAGGGCATTTCTTGGTACAGCTTCCATTGGCTCTTGCGTAGATCGGAGCGGTTATGTTTGCCACCGCGTTCCACACTAGCCGACACTACATCCTGCTTACTGCCGTGGCCTGCCTATGCGTTTTGTTGGGCGGGCCTTCTTATGCCGCGGGCGCGGAGAGCCTGTTCATTGCGGGTGCCACGTACTACGAGCCGGGCGTTTCGGGCCCCGGTTGGGCTTGGACCGATGCCGACCATCTGGAGCTTAACGGCTACACGGGCGAGGCCATCGGCGTCGATGGCGACCTGGTGGTGACGCTCGTCGGGCAAAACTCCGTGGTCGAGACGCATGCGCCCGATGCGGACATTTCCATGAGCGGCATGGAGGTGTGGGGAAACCTTACGCTTTGCGGCTCCGGCTCGCTCACGGCGACGGGTTCGCAATGCGGGATCCATGTGGCCCAGGCGCTGGCGGTGGACGGCTGCACGGTCGATGCCAGGGCCGATGGAGCAGGTGTTCTTGACCAGACTGTTGCCGGCGTTGCCGCGGGCAGCTTGACAGTACGTGGCGGCGGGCGCGTTGTTGCCGCGGGCGCGGGATCCGATGCGGGCTTGCGCTTTTATGGCGTGCGCTTATTCGACGAGGGGTTTGGTGCTGACGTTGCGAGCGAGACGCTTGTCGTAGATGCGTCCTGGCTGGATGCGATCGGTACGGATGCCGGCGTTGTCTGCGATCGCGGATCGCTCGTGGCTGCGCACTTTGTGACGCCCGCAGGTGGAGCCTTTGGTGCTGCCGACGTGGTGGATGCTGACGGGGCCGTGGCACCGCACGTGGTGATTGAGCCCGATGGCACCACCGGCCCGGCGGGGGAGACCGTTACACCCGGCGGCGAGGTGCGTGGGAATGGCACGGGCGAGCCTACTGGTGGCGCCGAACGTGCTGCGGGGCAACCCGGTGCGGGATCGGCGACGGATCCTGCGGTGAAACCCGTGGCTACGTCGACCAAGACAACGGCCACCAAGACCACAGTCACCAAGATGACCAAGCCCAAATCCACTATGGCAACAACATCGGCGCTTCCCAAGACCGGCGACAACCACTGGATAGCTGCCTCCTTAACGCTATTCCTGCTGGGGACAGTGCTTCTGAGCGCCGCATATCGTTGCTGATGCGGCACGACGCACTTGACTGCGATACAAGAGCTCTGTAGGAGCTTCAAGGGCAACGCTTTCGTCAAGAGAGCGTTGCTTTTTTCATGCATGCAATGTCTAACGTGCAGCCATATGCGTTTTCGAAACAAGAACTATCGCTTGTGTAGCCAGCCGCAGGGTACGGGTCTTATTGGATCAATTCTATTCACCTCGTGTTAAATCCACTCCGTTCTTTATACTCAAATGCAAACACTAAGGAGGTAGTCATGTTTTGGAGCTATGTACAGCTTGATGATGGCACCCAGTTTGCCTACTCAGAGACAAGAGAAGACGGAACCGTTCGCGTAGCCGTCGAGCGCCCGGTTGACTTTGGCTTTGACCATGCGGAATGCTTCTTGCCTGCGGTCAAATGGTTCAACGTCGAAGGATTTACTGCTGATGACCTCAATTTCTTGACAGAATTTGTTAGATCAAACGCCCCGTTTATCTTCGAGCTCGCCGAACGCCAAAAAGCCGGACTGGCGGTTTCGGCGCTGGCCCTCTGACGTTCTACTGTTGAACGGTAAATAACCCATGATTTCGACTACCGACATATCCACTGCCGTCTTCCGCGTGCTGACTCAATACGACGTCAGCGAAGCATATTTACTTGGCTCGTTTGCCCGAGGCGAGCAAACGCCCGATAGCGATATTGACTTGCGCCTAGTTTGCGGCAACACCATGACGTTCGGCACGCTTTACGAACTCTCCTATGAGCTCGAGATGGAACTTGGGCGAAAGGTCGATGTCGTCACCAACCCACCAGAGCACATGCGCCCGGCCTTCCGCAAAAGCATCGAGCAGGATGAGGTGCGTGTCTATGAAACAACATGAGCGGGACGAGGAGCTTACGAATACCAGCCCGCGGCCTTTCCCTTCCAAAGAACCAAACTCGGTGACCCTCCAGGCCATTCACGAAGGTGATGCGTTCTTAGCGACGGGGGAGTCCGGTTGCTTCGACAACGGCGCCGATCTAATCGATGCAGCTCTAAAAGCTCCTGAAGCGTGAGAGAATTTAACCACCGAAGAGACTGTCGTCTTGGAGGTGCCAGATCGGCGAGGTACGTACCTCGCCATTTTTGTACGATTTGATCAAATGTCTAAGCATTTGAACCTGCATATCGACGAGGTCGGCAATGCGGATAAGCCTTTTCTGCCTAGTGGCAGGCTTAATTCGCGATATCCTTCATGTGTTATACTTGAGCCATAAATTCTGTTTCAAGTATTCGAAAGGCTTGAGATGAAGTTGTTAAAGGTTTGCTTCGACCATCTCTCGATGTTCGAAGACGGGTTATTCGAAATCGACCTGTTCGCCTCCGACCGCGTGACGGCCTCCGATGAGTCGGCTTTCGAACTGGCGGACCATCTCTACGTGAATAGCGTCGTTGCGCTGGCGGGCATTAACGCTACGGGCAAGACAACAGCACTGAACCTGCTGGAGCTCGCCTGCCGCATTGTTGACGGCTCTCCGGCGCGCGGCGGCGGGCTCCCATCAACGTTCCCCGCCGCGTTCGACGGCCCGTCCAAGCTCAAGTGCGTCATATGGCACGCAGATCGTCTTTACTTGCTCGAGTCGGTGCTGCAGACCGTCGAAGGAGGCGACGACGGTCCCGAGCTGACGTTCTCCGATGAGGTGATTTCTTCGCTGCCAGCCAAGGCCCTCAAGCGCTCGACCCTGGCATCCTGGGCCGAAATCGAGAAACTCGCGTCCCCGCTGTGCGACCGTGCTCAGATGCCGGACTCTTGGGCGGCGCTTACGCCGCCTGACGTTTCCGTCGCAGCCGCTGTGCTCGCCAAGGACTTCGGCCATCGCATCCGAGCGATAACATTGCGCGACGGTGGCTTCCGCCTCACTGAGCAATTCAACGGTCTCGACGACGTGCTTCGTGTTTTCGACTCTGGCATCGAGCACCTCGAGGTCCGGGACTCCGGTCGCGCCTTCGTACTGACGTTTACAGGTCGCGAGCCCATCACGATCTCCGAGCGGGGGCTCACCGAGGTGCTCTCCTCCGGCACTGTACGTGGCCTAGGGCTGGTGCAGCGCGCAATGAGGGTCCTGCGCTCCGGCGGCTACCTTTTAGTCGACGAGGTGGAGAACCACCTTAACCGCCAACTGGTTAACGTCGTGCTTGATCTGTTTGCCGCCCGCGGGACCAACCCCAACGGCGCGACGCTGGTTTTCACGACTCACTACCCGCAGCTCCTCGATCACGTGCACCGCAAGGACAACGTGTTCTTTCTCGCCCGACGCAACAGCGGTGCGCGCGTGGTGAAGTACGCCGACCGCGTAAAACGCATCGAGAACAAGAAATCGGAGGTATTCGCCTCGAACTTTGTGAAGGGGACCGCTCCGCGCTACGCCGACGTGCGCACGCTTAAAGAGCTCGTCGCAGAGGAGGTGTCCGATGAGCGGTGATAACGGTTTTCGCTTTGCGGGATATCATCCGATCATCTCCTGCGAGGGAACAGCGGAACAGGTGGCCGTGGACATTCTCCTCTAGGCGGACGCGCTCGTCTTTTCAGAGGCCGACGTCGTGGACGTCACCCGCCTGCGCAAAGCCTCCGATATCCAAGATAACTACCTCAACTTAGACTATGACTGGCCAGTCTGCATCGTCAGGGTGCTGGACTCGAGGAAAGAACGCTTCAAACTCGGCAACCTGTACGCCGGCCGCTTCCCGGTGGTTAGCTACGTGACCCATCCCGAGATAGAGGTGCTGGCCATTATTCGAGAGGGCTCGTGGAGACGCTGGCACGGCGGACGCATGAAATCGAGCGACTTCTGCAAACAGGAGCTCGGCATGCACGAGGTAAAGAGGGAAGGCTTCCTCAAAAGTTATTGGGATGCCGATTCGCTTACGGCAGCCGCCAGGGAAGACAAGCGACTTTCGAAGATCCCCAAGGGCGAGTTGTGCCTGGCAGACCTCATCCGGTAAAGGCTTACAGCCACCGCAATACCCATAACGCTTCCCAAGACTACCGGCTGCCGCTTGATTGCCCTTTTCTCGGCGCTTTTCTTGCCGTGCACAACACAGCCATAACGCCCATTTCCGGAAGTGCGGGGAAAAATAGCAACCAGCCGAGCACAAACCAAATTTTGGCGTCAAAACCGCAGGTCACGAAAGGGTATAACCGGGGTCTGGTTGGCGGAACTCGGTCTTTCCCCGCACTTCCGAACTCGGAGAGTCTTAGAAGCCAGTATAGAATATCGGCAGCCACTTGCCGAAAACCCGTTTGAGGGAATCCGTATCGTCGATATCATTCGAGAGGGGATGACGAGCGATGACCCACGCCTACAGTGAGATGTATCTCGAAGATGCCATGAGAACTCTGGGCGAGGCGGTCGATTTTGCCCTCTGTGACCAAGGATTGAATCCTGCCGAGCTGACGGCGATCCTGTCGAACGCTCTTGAGATGAAACAGTTTGAGCGCGGTATGCCTCGCGTCGTCTGCGGCATGGCGGGCGACGAGCTCGCGCGCGATATTATCGCCCATGCGGGACTGACTTCCGTCGAATGCAGGGAGACCTATCCGTTCGACCGTTCGCCTCAGTATTGGGCGGGCTGGGTTTTGGCCTATACGCAATTGATGTACAGCTTGGGCTTTAATGAGCTACTCGAAGTCGCCCCGCTCGATTGGATCATCGGCTCGTACCATCCGCTCCACGAGGCCTCCGAAGACAAGTTCGCCCAGATTGTCATCGAAAAATGGAACAACGCCCAGACAGACAAAAAGGGCCTCAAAGCGGCACGAAAGGCGGCCGGACTAACGCAAAAACAGCTCGCCGTCCAATCGGGGGTTAAGCTTCGAGCCATACAACTCTACGAGCAGAACCAGCTCGACCTGCGCCGTGCCTCGGTCTCCTCGGCAATGGCGCTCGCAAAAACCCTGGACTGTACTATCGGAGACCTCGTCTGGCAACCGATCGCCCTGGAGTACGACTCGCGGGCTATTTCGTCTGTAAGGCTATAGAGGAGTCAGACATGCCTTGGAACTATGTTCAACAAGATGACGACGCTGATTGCGTTGCTCAAGAAAATCATTCAACTGCGCACGTGGCAAATTCAGCATCAACGATTTTGCTCGACGGCGCCACGTCAATCGACGAAGCTGTTCGGCTGACCATTGAGGGCATGCCCAACGCGCTCAGGCTCTTGGAGAACTCATGATGGCGGCAACGCAGCGGAGCGCTCATCCGTTCGCGCCGCTCGTGCTCGATGATGCCGGTTCGCTCGAAGCTATGGCCGCGGCCGTAATGCGTCTGCACATCACGCTGATGACGGTCGGGCGCTGCTATATAACCGACGCCACAGGCGCCCGGGCCGCGCTTGAGCTTGGACGCGTCGAGTCCGTACTTGCGGGTGCGTTCTGTACGATATTCGGCCAATCGCCGGCCGATCGCTTCGCAGACATCTTTGACCAGGTCACCTACGTGGCCGAGCACATGGTCAAGGACCACATCTTTGAGGACGGCAACAAACGCACCAGCCTTGTCTTTGCGTTGTCCGTCTTAAGGTTCGCCGGCACCCCGGTTGTGCTGTCCGACAGCCCCGAGCCCAAAGACAACCAGTACTACGCCTGGATTCAGGACCTCGTTTCTAGTCGTCGCACGACCAGCGGACTCGCCGAAGAGCTCCGCCGCGGTTGCATTGCGGGCACGGGTGACCCGTCGCACATATAAAATTTGAGCATCCGCACGCCAGTTATTGAATGGATTGGACACCACATGGAAATCCCCAGCACACTGTGCAGCAATGTTTACGAGTTTGCCTTTTGCCCCGAGCCCTGTTACGACCGCCTGGTCGACCTCGCCGATCCCGAGGACTGGGGTCCTAGCAACCGCATCCTCAAAAACTACCTGTCGTTTTCGTTTAGCCGCGCGGTGTTCCTGACTGAGCGCGACGCGGACCAGACCGCGCCGTCCAACCTGCCGCTAGTGTTCGACGACGACCGGTGCCTATTCAACACCGGCCTGTACACACGTCGTTACGAGACCATCTACGGCCTATTTGAGCCCAACACCAAGCCCGATGCGCGCCAGCGCTGGTTTTTGAAGGGCTTCTTTAAGGAAAGCGACCCCATGCTGGTCTCATTTGAGTACCTGCCATGCCGCGTACGCTTTGCCGAGGACCCCTCCGAGCTGGTCTTTGACTACCGCTTGCCCATCCGCTCCAACATCGACCACATTCTGGGCGACGAGGAGAACCTTACGCGCATTCCCGCCAGCCTGATGGGGGAGAACAACTCGCTGCTGCTGCGTCGCGCCTTTGAAGGCGCCGTCGTCGAGGCCGCCCGCCGCGCCGCAGCCAACTACACGCTCGCGGTGCCGCAGTTCTACGGCGGCCGGATCCAACTGCTCCTGCCGCTGTGCCTGACCGGCGACAAGCCCGAGTTGGCGCTGACCATCCAGCGCGAGGACGGCTTTTACGCTGCGCGCACCTGCCTCACACTCGACATGGCCTACAACAACGCGCGGCTCATTTGCCGCCCCGAGACATCGTGGATCAAGCGATAGAGGGCTGTTTAGCTGGTGGTTTGTCGGCTGCTCTGATAGCGGTGGCGAGGTTTGCGCCCACGAATTTAAAATCGAGGGCAAAAAGTTCTTGGTAAACCACGCGCGGCTATGATAGTATCTCTTTTGCCGAAAGGCGACGGGCGATTGGCTCAGGGGTAGAGCATATCCTTCACACGGATGGGGTCACAAGTTCGAATCTTGTATCGCCCACCATCTAAAGCACAGGTCAGAGGTATTAAGCCTCTGGCCTTTTTCTTTTTGACACCAAGGGTGACACCAAAACTGACACCAAAAATTACTCGTAGTCGTCTAAGGCGTCATTTTTTTATCGAACCCTTTTTGCTGACGCCATTGCTCGTTTTGTATAAAACGCATGCGTATTTTCATTGAATTCCCCATGTGATGCGAGCGCAAATATGGAGACATGGACCACATGCCCAGAGCGCCTTCCAGCGGATTTCTATCACATGACGGTTTTTCAGCAGAACTCGTCAAGCTTTTGGTTTGCTTCCGGTACTTACCCGCATGAAGCCCCGGTAGATAATCGGCCATGACCACATTCCACACAGCCTGAGACCGATACCAGGGGAGGCCCTCATGGATGAAATCGTCTGCGCAAACACCGCATTCCGCTACTGGCGCTGCCCACCGCAAGTGCGCGACCTTTACCCGCGCCTACCTAACGCCGAAGACGGCTGGCGAGCTCTATCCCAAGCCCCTTTCGTAGTCGACGTCCTCAAGACCCCGATTATTGCTGTTGCTTCGCCTGGTTGCTGTAATCACCACTCGGGATTGCGCTCCACTATTCGATGGGAAGGGATATCGGATGCCGGCACCACAATCGATACTCCTTTAGGCTTTAGTGTCACCAACCCGCTTAACACGTTATTTACAATGACACGCTTTGTTTCTCAAATAGATCTCGTGTTGGCTATGTACGAACTTTGCGGCTGGTTTTCTGTTTTCGAGCCGACTCCCGCTGCCGAAATGCAGTTAAAAATGGCGGCAGAGGAGAATCGCAATTCCAGCACGCTGGATCTGTTCGAACTTGGAGAAGGCGAAGGCGAGGTACCTTGAAAACGAGTTTACGCCCGCGCAACCGTAAAAGCCCCAGATAATGAAGGCCAAACGAATAAGCGTGAAGATGGGAGAGAGGTTACAAAACTCAAAGGTACTTCTCTTTGGATGAGAAAGCCGCTCATCGAACTGAGCGACCTGCATCGATTCGCCGACAAGGTCAAAAGTCAAATGTGGGGAAAGCAGTTTTATGATGCCGCTCAACAAGTTATCGGCATTGCTGCATCTCCACTCGAGGTCGCGGGGGTAATGCTTCTAAGCCGCTCTCGACGTCTAGGTGGTGCAGGATTCAGATACGTGTACCTCAACAATTTAACCCCTCTATCCGTAGCGGCCCAAAGCATCGCAGGTCAAAAGGTTTGCTACGGCGATATCGTGATCGTAAACCCAATCCTAATGAAGGCGGTAATTATCGAGATCCAAGGTGAAGTCATCCATGGATCAGGCGCGGTACTTAACCACGATGCGGAGCGTATGACTGCGCTCCAGAGCATGGGTTTCGACGTGTTCCTAGTAACTCACAATATGCTTAACGACAAAAAGCAGCTAGACGCCATAGTCAGAAGTGTCTGTGACCGCTTGGGGGTTCGATATAAAGCCAAAACCGGAGCAATGAGGCACGCTGAGACGCGACTGCGGGCAAATGTTTTGTGCAACTGGTTGGAAATCGGGAATTAGTCGGCGACAAGGTACTAGAACAACCTAGTTTGCCTGCCAGTGAACTGGCATCATTCCAAAACCATGCCGGATTACGGGGCCGGACCCGGACCGGCCGTCCATACCC
>CATZRJ010000029.1 GCA_958423535.1 uncultured Collinsella sp. | reverse complement strand
GCGATTAGGCCTTGAGGGCCTCCTCGACGGCGACAGCGCAGGCGACGGTGGCACCGACCATGGGGTTGTTGCCCATGCCGATGAGACCCATCATGTCGACGTGCGCAGGCACGGAGGAAGAACCGGCGAACTGGGCGTCGGAGTGCATACGGCCCATGGTGTCGGTCATGCCGTAAGAGGCAGGGCCGGCGCCCATGTTGTCCGGGTGCAGGGTACGGCCAGTGCCGCCACCAGAAGCGACGGAGAAGTACTTCTTGCCAGCTTCGATACGCTCCTTCTTGTAGGTGCCAGCGACGGGGTGCTGGAAGCGCGTGGGGTTGGTGGAGTTACCGGTGATCGAGATGTCGACGTTCTCGTGCCACATGATGGCAACGCCCTCGCGGACGTCGTCGGCGCCGTAGCAGTTGACGGCGGCACGGGGACCATCGGAGTAGGGGATGGTCTCGACGACCTTGAGCTCGCCCGTGAAGTAGTCGAACTGGGTCTTCACGTAGGTGAAGCCGTTGATGCGGGCGATGATCTGAGCGGCGTCCTTGCCCAGACCGTTGAGGATAACGCGCAGCGGCTTCTTACGAGCCTTGTTGGCGTTCAGAGCCAGGCCGATAGCGCCCTCAGCGGCAGCGAAGGACTCGTGGCCGGCCAGGAAGGCGAAGCACTCGGTGTCGTCGGAGAGCAGCATAGCGCCCAGGTTGCCGTGGCCCAGACCGACCTTGCGGTCCTCGGCGACGGAGCCGGGAACGGTGAAGGCCTGGATGCCCTCGCCGATGATGGCAGCAGCCTCAGAAGCGGACTTGGCGCCACGCTTGACAGCGAGAGCGCAGCCGAGGGTGTAGGCCCACTCAGCGTTCTGGAAGGCGATGGACTGGGTGTTGTTGACGATCTCACGCGGGTTGAAGCCCTTGTCGGTGCAGATCTGCAGAGCTTCCTCGAGGGAGGCGATGCCGTTGTCGGCGAGGCACTTGTTGATCTTGTCAGCGCGGCGCTCGTAACCTTCGAACGTAACAGTCATAGTTATTTCCCTCCCTTTCTACTCGTGAACCGGGAACACGCTGGCGACGGAGTGAGTCTCCTCGTCGGTGCGCGGGTCGATGTACTTGGCAGCGTTCTCCCACTGACCATAGTGGCCCATAGCGCCAGCGATGGCCTCCTCGGGGGTCTTGCCGGCCTTGACGGCGTCGGTGAACTTACCGAGGTTCAGGAACTCGAACGCGATGATCTCGTTCTTGTCGTTGAGAGCCATGCGGGTGACGTAGCCCTGAGCGAGCTCGAGGTAACGAGCGCCCTTGGCCTTGGTGCCGAACATGGTACCGACCTGAGAGCGAAGGCCCTTGCCGAGGTCGTCGAGGGAGGCGCCCACGGGCAGGCCGCCCTCGGAGAACGCGGTCTGGCTGCGGCCGTAAACGATCTGCAGGAAGATCTCGCGCATAGCAACGTTGATGGCGTCGCAGACGAGGTCGGTGTTGAGGGCCTCGAGGATGGTCTTACCGGGAAGGATCTCGGAAGCCATGGCGGCAGAGTGGGTCATGCCCGAGCAGCCGATGGTCTCAACGAGGGCCTCCTCGATGATGCCGTCCTTGACGTTCAGCGTGAGCTTGCAGGCGCCCTGCTGAGGTGCGCACCAACCCACACCGTGCGTAAGACCGGAGATGTCGGAAATCTCCTTAGCCTGGACCCACTTGCCCTCCTCGGGGATGGGTGCGGGGCCGTGGTATGCACCCTTGGCAACGGGGCACATGTTCTCCACTTCCTGTGAGTACTGCATGCCTCTCCTCTCTATCGTGTTGGCGTCCCGTCTGGGGGTCGTGGCTGGCGATTGCCGGGCGACCCTTCGAAAGGGACATGACATGCAGCCCCTATAATACCGCGAAATGCACGGAATATTCGGCGAACGGCTCAGTTTTCGTAGCGAGAAGCGCGGAACTTTCAATTGAAACGATTTAACTAAACTGTTTGCGGTTGTGCAGTCCGTTAAAGGTGGTCGGTTCTGGTCAAGCTTTTGGTAAGGCTGCGTCGCCTGACCTGTGGCTATGCTGCCGTTCGCCGTCGGTTTGCCGCCTTTTACCGTCGACGGGTGCCATTTTACGTGAATGTTTTGATGGCACGTTTCAATCGTGATGTATTGGATGGTATGTAGATCCCGGCGAAGGGAGCGCCATGCAGCGCGTTTGGAAAACGATCACCGGTTTTTACCATGTTTGTGCTCGCGGTACGGGCGGGCAGTTGATCTTTGAGAGTGACGAGGACCGGTGGGAGTTTTTGGAGCTAATGCGCGACTGCTGCCGCGATGCCCAGGTGACGATTTTGGCGTGGTGCCTCATGAGCGACCACGTGGACCTGGTGCTTTTGGATTACGAGGACAAAATGAGCGCAGCCATGCAGCGGCTGCTGCTGACGTATGCTCGTCGGTTCAATAAGCGTACCGGGCGCGCGGGCTGCCTATTTCGTGAGCGTTTTGAGCGCCGCTCGCTCGATACCGACTGGCAGGTGATGGAGGCTATTCGCTCTGTACACGCCGATCCGCAGGAGGCGGGCATGAGCCTAATCGAGCGTTATCCCTGGAGCAGCTTTGCGGAGCATCTGCGCGCTTACGACAGTGATGCGGCCGATGTCACGAGGGGATTTTCCGATCCTTCTTGCGTACTTGAGCTTTTTGGTTCTGCCGAGGGCTTTATTGTCCATTCGCTTTCGACGCCCGACGGCGGCGAGCCAGCGCTGTACGATATGAAAGAGACGGAGTGGGAACGCCACGCCTTTGCCGACAGGTTGGCGAAGAGCCTCGGGGTTCCGCTTCGCGATGTTAAAGCCGCACCGCCGGCGCGGCGCGATACCGTTATTGTTGGATTGCACGATGCCGGTTTCACGGTGCGCCAGATTGAGCGGTATACCGGGGTTGGCAAAAGTACTGCCTCTCGTATTGTGCGTGCTTATGCGCAGGTGGACGCGCAGGTCGAGGGCTCGAGATAAAGGCAGTAAAGAAAATGGCCGAATCGCAAAAGTTAAGCGATTCGGCCAACAGAATTCTTCAGATTTGAGACAAATGTTACTGATTATTTTGTCCCGTGAGCATACCGTCGAGGGTGCGCCAGGCGAGCTCGGCGCACTTGACGCGGGCGGGCATGTGCGAGATATCCTGGAGCTGGGCGGCTTCGTCTAGGTCTTCCAGGTCATCTTCGGAAAGCTGCTCGCCGCGGATCATGGCCAGGAAGAGCCCTGCTAGACGGCGCGCCTCCTCGACCGTTTCGCCGGTGATGAGGTCGGCCATGATGTCGGCGCTGGCCTGGCTTATAGCGCAGCCGTGGCCAGTAAAGGATGCCTCCTCGATCACGTTGTTCTCGACACGCAGCTGCAGGGTGAGCTCGTCGCCGCAGCTGGGGTTGATGCCTTCGTGCTCGTGCGTGGGGGCATCCATCTCGTACTTGTAGTCGGGGTGCGAGTTGTGCTCCATAAACGTGGTGGAGGTGTACAGATTACCCATTGAACGTGCTCCAAACGTGATGAAGGCCGGCGATGAACTTGTCGATATCGGCCTTGTCGTTGTAGAAGGCCACGCTGGCGCGGCAGCAGGCGAGGTTCTCGACGCCCAGCCAGGTGAGCAGCGGCTGCGCGCAGTGGTGACCGGCGCGGATGCACACGCCGTCCATGTCCATAATGCTCGCGACGTCGTGCGGGTGGATACCCTTGACGTTAAAGCTGACGACGCCGTGGTGGTTGTCCCAATAGATGGAGCCGATGATCTGGACAAAGTCGAGCTGCATGAGTTCGCCCATCAGGTAGTGGACGAGTGCCTGCTCGCGTGCCTGGATGTTTTCGTAGCCCACGGTGTTAACCAGGTAGTCAAGCGCCGCGCCCGTGGCGAAGATGCCGGCGGCGTCCTGCGTGCCGGCCTCGAACTTCTCGGGGACGGGCGCCCAGACGGCATCCTGCTCGGTGACCGAGTCGATCATCTCACCGCCGGTAAGCATGGGCGGCATGGCGTTGAGCAGGTCCATCTTGCCCCACAGCACGCCGATGCCCATGGGGCCCATGGCCTTGTGCGCGCTAAAGGCAAAGAAGTCGGCTCCCAGGTCGGCCACATCGACCGGCATGTGCGGCAGCGACTGCGCGCCGTCGACGACCAGATAGCCGCCGTACTTGTGCACGAGCTTGCTGAGGTTCTTGACTGGGTTCTCGACGCCCAGCACGTTAGAAACCTGACCCACGGCCAGAATCTTGGTCTTGGGACCCACCTTGGCAAGCACTTCCTCGGTGGTGAGCTGGCCGGTCTTGGTGGGGTAGAGGTAGACGAGCTTGGCGCCGGTCTCGCGGCAGACCTGCTGCCACGGGATCAGATTGGAGTGGTGCTCCATGATGGTGATGACGACCTCGTCACCGGGCTCGAGCACCGTGGGTGCAAAGCTCTTGGCGACCAGATTGAGCGACTCGCTCGTGTTGCGGGTGAAGACGATCTCGTTGGCCTGGGGGGCGCCGATGACGTCGGCGATTTGCTGGCGGACCTTGGCGATGGCATCGGTGGCCTCGACGGACAGCGAGTATAGGCCGCGCAGCGGGTTGGCGTTCATGCGCTGGTAGAAGTCGCGCTCGGCGTCGAGCACGCAGGCGGGGCGCTGCGCGGTGGCAGCGCTATCGAGGAAGGCAATCTCAGGGTGTTGCTGGAACAGCGGGAACTGCGCCTTGTAGGGGTTGGTCTCGATGTCGACGGTAGGCCAGCCGCGCGAGGCCTCATCGCTGGCGTCGAGCTCCATAGGCTCCGGTGCGGTACAGGTATCGCATTTAACGTGCTCGGTATCGATCATGCGAGCTCCTCCTCAAAGTTATCGATCAGGTTGTTGCCCAGGCGGACGACGGCGGCGCGGGTGCGCTCGTCGGTCGCGGAAAGCGCAGCGTCCTCCAGCTTGGCGCGGATGAACAGGTCCTCGGCGGCGTTTTGGTCAAGGCCGCGGCAGGCGAGATAGAACAGCTGCTCGTCGCGGACGTGGCCGATGGTGGCGCCGTGGTTGCCGGCGACGTCGTCCTCGTCGCACAGGATGACGGGGACGGTCTTGTTGTCGACACCCTTGTTGGCCAGCAGCACGGTTTCGCGCTCGGTGCCGACGGCACCCTTGCAGCCGTGCACGAGGTCGATGGTGCCGCGGTAGACCTTCTTGGACGTGCCGGTCAGCACGCCGTTGGCGTCGATCTCGCACTCGGTCTTGCGACCGCGGTGGCGCAGCTCGTAGTTAAAGTCGCGCACCTGCTCGCGGGCGCCCAGGTAATCGGTATCGATGGTCACCTTGGCGGTATCGCCCAGCAGGTCGCCGGCAAGGCCGGTGGCGCTGGCGCCGGCACCCAGGACGGTGTGCTGCACGTTGACGCGCGCGCCCTCGTCCAGGAACAGGCCGGTGTCGTCGAGCGCGATCCAGCTGTCGTCGAGCGTCTGCGTACAGGTCACGTTGACGGTGGCGTATTCGTGGGCACACACACGCAGCACGGAGCCCACGGCACCTTCGCCGGCAACGGGGGAGTCCAGGGCAATCTGCAGGTCGAGCGTTGCCTGCGGGCGGGCGACGACGTCGATGGCGGCGATGACCGCGGCGGCATCGACGCCGCTCACACGCACGGTAACCGTGGCGTGCTGGTATGCGGGGACATCGATGACGATGCGCTTGGTGGCGTGGTCGGCCAGGTAGGCGTAGGCAGCCTCGCCCATGCCAGTCTCGAAGGCTTCAGCGGGGGAGAGCTCCTCTTCGAGCTTGATGGCACCGGCCTGGTAGACAGAGGTGGCGGGCACGTCGAGCTCGGTCTCGGGCGTGATGCGGGCGCGATCGGCGGCATCACCGGGGGCGGAGGCGCGGCGCTCGGGGAAGCGCTCGGCCATGGCCTCCATGGCAGTATCGAAGGCGTCGGCCGCGCCGGAGAACTGCTCGTCCAGCCCCTCGACCTCAATGGCTTCGGCAGGAGCGACGGTAAGCTCGTCCGAAAGCTCAAGCTTGGTCTGGTTCATGCGCAGCCAGCCCCAGGTGGCAGCGGGCATCGCATTAACCTGCTCGAGCGTGGTAGCAGCGGTGTTCGTGGTCTGTTTCATTATCCGATCGCTCCTTCCATCTCGAGCTTGATCAGGTTGTTCATCTCGACGGCGTACTCAAGCGGCAGCTCCTTGGAGACCGGGTTGGCAAAGCCGTTGACGATCATGGTGCGGGCCTCTTCCTCCGAGATGCCGCGGCTCATCAGGTAGAACACCTTGTCGTCGCCGATGCGGCCGATGGTGGCCTCGTGGCCGATGTCGACGTTCTTGGCGCGGATGTCCATGGCGGGGATGGTGTCGGAGCGGCTCTGGTCGTCGAGCATGAGCGACTGGCAGCTCACAGTTGCCCTGGAACCTTCGGCCTTAGGCGTGGCCACAATGGAGCTGCGGAAGGTCTGGATGCCGCCGCTCTTGGAGATGCCCTTGGTCTCGACGGTTGCCGAGGTCTCGGGTGCGTTGAGTACGACTTTGCAGCCGGTGTCGAGGTTCTGGCCGGCGCCGGCAAAGGTGATGCCGGTAAAGCTCGAGCGAGCGCGGCGGCCATTGAGCACGCTCATGGGGTAGAGGTAGCCCACGTGGCTGCCGAAGGAGCCGCTGATCCACTCGATGTCGCCATCCTCGTCCACGCGCGCACGCTTGGTGTTGAGGTTGTACATGTTCTTGGACCAGTTCTCGATAGTCGAGTAGCGCAGGTGCGCGCGCTTGCCCACAAAGAGCTCCACAGCGCCGGCGTGGAGGTTGGCCACGTTGTACTTGGGCGCGGAGCAACCCTCGATAAAGTGCAGATCGGCGTCATCCTCGACGATGATGAGCGTGTGCTCAAACTGGCCGGCGCCCTTGGCGTTAAGGCGGAAGTAACTCTGCAGCGGGAAGTCGAGCTTGGTGCCCTTGGGCACGTAGACAAACGAGCCGCCCGACCACACGGCGCCGTGCAGCGCCGCAAACTTGTGGTCGGTGGGCGGGATGAGCGTCATAAACTTCTCGTGGATGAGCGGCTCCCACTGCGGGTCGTGCAGGGCCTCCTCGATGCCGGAGTAGACGATGCCCATCTTGGACGCGGTGTCCTGCATGTTGTGGTAGACGAGCTCGGAGTCGTACTGCGCGCCGACGCCCGCCAGGTAGCTGCGCTCGGCCTCGGGGATGCCCAGGCGCTCAAAGGTGTTCTTGATGTCGTCGGGCACCGACTCCCAGTCGTGCTTTTGGTCGGTGTTGGGCTTGACGTAGGTGACGATGTTGTCCATGTCTAGGCCCTCGATGGAGGGGCCCCACGTCGGATCGGGGAAGCGGTTGAAGATCTCGAGGGACTTGAGGCGCAGGTCGAGCATCCACTGCGGCTCGTCCTTCTTGGCGCTGATCTCGCGCACGATGTCGGGCGTGATGCCGGCGTCGAGGCGCTCGAATCCCTCCTCGCCATAGGTGAAGTCGTAGAGGCTGCGGTCGATGTCCGCGACCTCGGTGCGGTTCTTGGTCATTGCGTCGCCCCTTTACGCCTGCTGCTCGGCAGCGGCGGTCTCGGCCTGGGCGCGCTGCTCGGCGGCCTCGCGCTCGAAGGTCTCAAAACCGTTCTTGTCGATCCAGGGGATGAGCGAGGCATCGTCCTCGCGCACGATGTGGCCCTTGACCATAACGTGGACGCGGTCGACATCCAGGTGCTCCAGGATGCGCGTGTTGTGCGTGATGATGAGCATGGAGCCGTCGCAGCTCTTGCGGTAGGCGTCCATGCCGTGGCTGACGGTGGAAAGCGCGTCGACGTCCAGGCCCGAGTCGGTCTCATCCAGGATGGCGAGCTTGGGCTGCAGCAGCAGAAGCTGGAGCATCTCGACCTTCTTTTTCTCGCCACCCGAGAAGCCCACGCCCAGCTCACGGTTGAGGTAGGCGGTATCCATGTTGAGTTCGGCCGCGAGCTCCTTGACGCGACGGCGGAACTCCTTGCCCTTCATCTCCAGGCCGGGGCGGCCGGCGATGCTGGCGCGCAAAAAGCTCGACAGCGGCACGCCCGGGATCTCGACCGGGGCCTGGAAGCTCAGGAACAGGCCGGCGCGCGAGCGCTTGTCGGTGGTGAGCTCGGTGATGTCCTGGCCGTCAAAGACGATGCGGCCGTCGTTGACGGTATAGACGGGGTCGCCCATGACTAGGTGGCCCAGGGTGGATTTGCCGGCGCCGTTGGGTCCCATCAGCACGTGGGTCTCGCCGGCGGCGACGTTGAGGTTGACGTTGTGGAGGATGGTCTTTTCGTCCACGGAGGCGGTCAGACCTTCGATGGAAAGCAGCGGATTTGCGCTCATGCTGTCCCTCTCTGTATATGGTGTACTCATAGGTGTACTAAACCCTAGGAATCTTCTCGGAATAAAGTTACTATGGGTTCGGCGTTAGTCAAGGGAAAACCCGACTAATCCACTCGACTTTTCTAGATGTGGGACAAATTTATCGGTTATGTTTGTCCCCAGCGTTATGGAAGGGTAGGTATGCTCATTTCTTCCAAGGGCCGCTATGCCCTCCGATTGATGATCTATATCGCAGCGCTTGGCGACGCCGAGGGCAAGATTGCCCTGCGCGAGGTCGCCGACCGCGAGCATATCTCGCAAAAGTATTTGGAGCAGCTGGTGCGTCCGCTTATGAAGGCTGGCCTGCTTAAGAGCGTGCGCGGCAAGGGCGGCGGCTACATGATGGCCAAGGACCCGGCTGAGGTGCGCGCCGGCGACATCTTGCGTGCCGTCGAGGGCAGCACGGCTCCGGTGGCGTGCGACGGCATCGACAACAGCTGCACCCGCAGCGATCTTTGCTCGACCGTCAAGTTCTGGCGTGGTCTGGACGACGTGATCGAAAAGTACGTCGACGGCGTGACGCTGGCCGACCTGGCCACCGTCCCCGAGATCAACTTTGACATTAAGCTGTAGGGCTGGCTTTCGTGAAGTCGTACGAAGCCTTTGATTCGCGTCTGGCACTGCTAGAGACAGCTCGATTCCAAGATTTCGACAACGACTATGTTGTCTCCGGATGTGCGTATATCTATGAGCAGGTTTTCGGAATCTCAATTACGCTCCTTAAGCGTCTGCTCGAGTATGAGGGCGCCACGCTTGCCGCGTCGGGGTCTCCTCGTGCCATCTTGAAGGAGTCCTACCGATTCTACGACTTTATTGATGAGGCAGCCTGGCTAGATATGCTCAGAGACCGTAACACGAACGTCCATATCTATGACAACAAGCTCGCTCAAGATTTGATTCAGCGCATCTTGAACGTCTATATCCCTGCTTTCTGCCAGTTGAGGGACGGGCTGATGGAGCGTTACGGCGAGCTTCTGTTGGCGCCCGACGACCAGTTTGTTTAATTCCTTAAGATTTCGCGGAGGGTTGTTGCCGTTTGCCGAGTTGTTGTTGTGCAACAACGGGCGAGCTGCAATACTTAATTCTATCTTTGCAAACGGCACTTTAACTACACCAATGCAGGGAGGATTTTATGCAGCCCAAGCATTCCGCGATTGTCGCGGGCCTGACGCTGGCACTTTCGTTTGGCGCCGTTTCCGCGCCGGCACCCGCCGCTGCTGAGGAGCCCACGCCGGGTGTTGCCTCGGATGCCACCGATATCGATAAGGGCCTTTACACCCAGCAGTCCTTCTCGGGCGTGCTGAGGTCGGTCCAGGGCGTTTCGTTTGTCAACGTGACTCCCGAGATGAAGTACTTTACCAAGTACGAGAGCCATGGCAACTATAACCAGGGTTTTTCGTATGGCGACGGCTATAACGCGCTGGGCTACTATCAGTTCGATCGCCGTTGGTCGCTTATTCCGTTTATGAAGCAGGTCTATAACTACGACTCTGCTAAGTACAGCATGCTTAAGGACGCGATCGATCGCGGCAGCGAGATTTCAAACGCGAGTAACCCCATGTATGCGAACGGTCAGCTTACCGAGCTGGGCCGTATTGCGCAGGATGCCTTCCAGGGCGCTTATAACACCGACCCTGCTGAGTTCTCGGCTCTGCAGGATGCCTATGCGTACAACTCCTACTATGCGGTGACCGAGTCGTGGCTTAAGAACGCTCTGGGCATTGATATTTCCGGTCGTGCCGATTGCGTCAAGGGCATGGTGTGGAGCATCACCAATATGTGCGGCACGGGTGGCTGCCAGGACTTCTTCCGGTGGGCGAATCTTTCTAACAGCATGACGGACCGCGAGTTTGTGACGGCGCTTTCCAACAGCGTGGTCAATAACGTGGCGACCAAGTATGCAAGCCAGCCTCAGTACCATGAGGGCTGGAAGAACCGCTACCGCAATGAGCTCAAGGATTGTCTGGTCTATATTGCCGAGGACGAGAAGAACGAAGCGGCTGATAAGAAGCCTGAGGTGTCCGAGTTCCCTTCGACGCCTGATTCAAGCCAGACTCCTGAGGAGTCTCAGCCCGCGCAGAAGCCCGATACTGATAACAATGAGGGCAATGGGGGTGAGACGAACGGGTCTGCTACCGGTACCGGTAACAGCAACTCCGGCTCGACCGACAATGGCTCTTCTAAACCTTCCAACGGTTCGAGCGATTCCTCTGCCGGTGGCGACTCCGGCACTAACACAGGGTCTGGTTCTGTCACCGCTTCTGGTTCCGATAGCTCTAAGGATGATTCGAATAAGGGGACGGATGCGCCCGTCACCCCGACGAACAAGAAGCCCTCTGTTTCCGAAGTGTTTGGCTCCACGCTGGGGTCTTTGATGACTGGTCCAAGCGGCAACTCGTCTTCTAACAAGGACAATGACGGTCAGAACTCCGTGACGAAAACCGACGCCACGCAGGCCGACCCCAAGGACAATAAATCCGAGGATACATCTGAGAAGCCCGAAACGGATAAGGGTTCTGGTTCTGAGGAGAAGAAGGACGACTCCGAGGAGAAGGGCAACAAGTCCGGCGGTGGCAAGAACAATGGCGACCGCACCGACAGCGCTGGAGACAACAAGGAAAATACCGGCGACAACAAAGATGGCGCTGGTGATAACAAGGATAACAATAGCGGCGGCAAGAACGATTCTGGTTCCGGCAATGGTAATGCTGGCAATAATGGCGGCATCATGCCCAAGACGGGCGACCTTATCGTGATGGCGAGCCTGGCCAGTGCGAGCTTGGCCACGCTGGGTGCCACGTCTATTGTGAGTGGCAAGCATAAGCTCGATCAGCAAAAGAAGGCTGCTGGGCAGAACGACTCTGAGGAGTAGTCCCTTTCGGTTGCCCGACAACTAAAGATTCGCAATGGGGGCCGGTGCAGTTGCATCGGGCCCCATTTTGTTGCACAACGATTTGTTATGCCCCCTCAAGGCCTTTGTTCCTACCGTTGCCCGATGCCTTTGCGCGGATCCAGTGTTGCGCTTGAACTGCTCGCTACAATGGGCCTCGTGCTACGTTTTAGGGAGAAGTTACGGTGTCTGAACAGGAGTATTGCAACAGTGCCGATACTTTTGGTGTACGGCTTGTCAACCATGTCGATGATGCGGTTTTGCCGGTCGGTGTGCATGATTTTGCCGATGCCATTGGTCGTTGCATGCTGATCGATAAGACCATGTTTATTGCCGATGTGCTGGACTGCGACGCGTCCGTTGTGGTGTGCTGTCGACCCGAGGGCTTTGGCAAGAGTATGAACCTGTCGATGCTCAGGGCTTTTCTGGAGCGTTCCGCGGTCGGTCGCGCT
Source organism: uncultured Collinsella sp. (assembly GCA_958423535.1). GTDB lineage: Bacteria > Actinomycetota > Coriobacteriia > Coriobacteriales > Coriobacteriaceae > Collinsella. Next base: position 12,732 of record CATZRJ010000029.1, on the reverse strand, counting down.
GGTCAGAGTTTGTTTGCCGATGCTCAGATTTGGGATGCGGACGGCGGGCGCTATCGGGATGAGTACGCTTGCTATCCGGTGATATCGCTGGACTTTTCTGGCGCTGCGAGGCGTGGTGCCGCTGTTGCCGACGTCGTGCGTGATGCTCATTCGGGCGAGTGCGCTCGCTTGTTGGCGCTCTTGGGGGCTCCGGATTTAACTCGAGATAAGGTGCGTCACATCGAACGCGTTGCGCGTGGTGTGGCGAGCGAGGACGAGGTTGCCTCGGTGCTTGGCGTGCTCATTGAGCTGCTGGAGACGTCCTGTGATGAGCAGGTTGTATTGCTTGTTGATGGGTACGACGCGGCGTGGTTGGGCCGTGCGAGCGCGAGGGGCGCTTCCGGCGCCGATTCGGCGGAGCTATTCGATTGCGTGCTGTTTGACGCCATTGCCGCTGCGGGCGATTCGTTGCGGCTGGCGTGTCTGATGGGGGAGCGTCCCGGCCCTGCCGAAGCAGCGCTTTCTTTGCGCGGCTGCTCGTATTGTCTGTCGACGCCGCTCTCGACGTGGTGTGACCGTTGGTTCGGCTTTTCGGACGACGAAGTCCAGGTGTTGTTGGATCGCATCGGGCGCAACGACTGTCTGGATGATGCGCGTGAATGGCTCGAGGGATATCGGTTTGGTAGGGCCTATTGCTCGAGTCCAGCTCGTGTGATCGGTTTTCTGGACCGTGGCTGCACGGCGCCTGTGCGTGCCGATCTGTATGGGTATGCCGATTGCCTGAGTAGGGTGGTTGCCGGGTGGAATCTCGACCGCCTTTCGGTCTTGTTCGATTTGCTCGAGGCCCATGGATGCGTTGAGGTTCCGCTTTGTTTGGGCGCTGTGGGGCCAGAGGCCTCGTCTGACGACGGCCTGTGGACGGAGCTGTACCTGTCGGGTTTCCTGACGACGGATATGATTGAGAAGCCGGAGCATGGCAGCCGTCTCCGTGCTCTGCGGCTGCCCAATAACGAGCTTCGCCAGGCCTTGCGTCTGGTGATTGTTGAGTGGTTTGAGTGCGCTGCCGAAGACATTCGAGACGTCGATGCGTTTCGTGACGGGTTGTGCCGTGGGGACGAGGATACGGTGAGGCAGGCACTAGACCGCATCCTGGGAGATGCGGGAATCGGTGCGACCGATCCAGATGCGCCGTTGCCGTATCATCTGCTTTTGCAGGGGCTTTGCTTTGGCTTGCCGGGCTATGCCAATCCCGCCTCGAGGCGAAAGTGTGGCGCGGATCGCTGGGACATCCAGGTCTTTCCTACGGGCGCCGTGCTCGACGTGGCAGACACAATCGGTATGCTCGATGAGCGTCCGCTGATAACGATCAATATCATGTATGACCCCGATGTGGATGCGGTGGGGTTGGAATTGCTTGCCGTGCAGTCGCTACTCGACATAGAGCGCGAGGGCATTGACGAAATCCGCGTGCCGCGACCCGGCGTTGGCCGCATGCGCTGGGGCTTTGGCTTTGATGGGCAGCGTGTGGCTACGGTGTGCCAACGGCTTTAAGCGCCGAGGTATTTCCGGCTTCCGTTACTCGGTATCCTTCATGGGCGGCATGGGCTTCCAGTTGGGGTCCTTGATGATCTTGCGGGCGTCCTTCATGCCGCGGCGCAGCGCCGGAATGCCGGTCTTAAAGCATTTGTCGACCGCGGCCAGGCGAATGAATTCCTTGCAGAAGGTCGCGGCATTGCCCAGGCGGAACAGCATGGGGCGGTAGTCACCGTAGATCTGCATATAGCGAGCGAGGAAGCCTCGGTTGCGCATGATGTAGTAGCGGTTGGTGTCGCTCGTGGAGTTGAGCTGTCGTTTGCCGGCGATGTCCCAGTTAGAGACGGCGCGGGCGCGTTTGAGCACCACGTCGGCAACTACAGCTGCGGGGAAGTGCTGGCTGGCGACATAACCGTAGCAGGCGTCGTCGCCGTAGATGAAGAAGCGAGCGTCGGGCAGGCCGATCTTGTCGACTACGCGACGCGAGAACAGGCCGCCCTCAAAGCATAGCTGGTTCATGGCGCGGTAGCCCTCGGGGCCCAGGTCCCACTTAGCGATGGGGTTGGGGATACCAAGCGAAAGGATGAGCTGGTACTGCCAAAAGAACGCGCCGCCGTCAAAGTCCAGACGCGAACCTTGGATGACATCGTAGCGGTCCGTCCACTTGGCCAGGCGCTCGATGCCCTCCGGGATGACGAGCACGTCGTCGTCCATCACCCAGAACCACTGGGCGCCCAGGTCGTAGGCGCACTTGGTGCCGGCGGAGAAGCCACCCGCGCCGCCGCCGTTTTCAAGCTGCGGCGCGTAGATGACGCGGTCGGTGCCACCATTTGCATCGGGCTGATCGGTGTCGATGCCCCACAGGTTGGCCAAGCGCTCGTTAAATGCGGCACACATGGCCTCGGTCTCGCGCGAGTTCTCGTTATCGACGATCACGATGCGCCAAGGTGTGGCCGTGAGCTCGGTCATGGAGTCGAACAGGTTAGCCAAGAGCTCCTGGCGCTTATAGGTGACGACAACGATGGCGAGCTTGTCGATGGGGGCGGGAAGGGTGGAAGTCATGGGGAATATATCCTTTCACGCGCGGCGGGCGAGCGCTGCGCGGAAGCTATCGAATGCGTCCGTAGGACGGCACCTATTGTAAAGGGTCGCTGCGCCATGTTGGCAAGGTTTGAATAAAACGCAGGAACCTGCCATGGGCGAGGTGACTGCTATACGTAACATTGATGTGCTGATTGCTGCTTGAGAGTACGAGCGTTTCAGCGACCGCGACCAAGCGCAGCGCTTCGATGGATGTGTTGCGTGCGGCTTTGGGCTGTATGACGTCCTTTCGTTTCGGTTTGCCTTTTCGGGCTCCATAGATTATATAAACGTCCACGGGCGGGACGACCCTTTGATACCATTAACAGCAGGTATTTCCTAAGGAGCACATTTGTCTACTAATTCCTCTGGCAGCCCCGTCCTGTCGCTGCTTATTCCCATCTACAACGTTGAGCGCTACCTGCGCGAGTGCCTCGATTCCGCTGTGGCGCAGACGCTCGAGGACATCGAGATCATCTGTATCAACGACGGCTCTACCGATAACTCGCCGGCGATTATTCGTGAGTACATGGAGCGCGACGCGCGTGTGAAGATGATCGATAAGGCCAACAGCGGTTACGGCGACTCTATGAACCACGGGCTCGAGATGGCGCGCGGCAAGTACGTGGGCATTCTGGAGTCCGATGACTTTATGGCGCCCGATGCGCTGGAAAAGCTCGTGTCAGCTGCCGAGCGCTGCAACGCCGATTTTGCGAAGGCGAATTTTGATTTCTACTGGTCCAAGCCCGAGGAGCGCCGTTCGCTACACGAGATGTTTAGGCCCAAGGACTGCGGCAAGCCGGTACACCCGAGCGATACGACGCAGTTCTTTAAGCAAAAGCCGTCGATTTGGTCGGCTGTGTACCGCCGCGATTTTCTGAAGCGCAACGACATCAAGTTCCTGCCGACTCCAGGGGCATCCTTTCAGGACACGTCGTTTGCCTTTAAGGTGATTGCGTGCGCCGATAAGGCCGTTTACCTGCACGATGCCGTGCTTTCGTATCGTCAGGACAACGAGAGCTCCTCGGTCAATTCTTCGGCCAAGGTCTTTTGCGTCAATGCCGAGTATGCCGAGATTGAGCGTTGGATCAGAGAGGAATATGCCCGCGACCACGCAAGTGATGACGTCGCGTGCATGCTCAAGTTTAATCAGCTCATTAAGTACGATTCGTATATGTGGAACTATGTGCGCTTGGCACCCAAATTTTATAAGGAGTTCCTGGTGCAGATGGCCAAGGAGTTTCAAGCTGCCTTGGACGCCAGGGAGTTTTCGCTGGACGATCTTAAGCCGTGGAAGCGTGCGAATCTCGCTGCCATCCTCAAAGATCCTGAGGGCTGGGTTGACGAGCATCCGACTTTTGCGACGGATGGTGCCTTGGGGCGCGCCAAATACTATGCATCGGTTGGAGGCCCCGGCGTACTCGCCGCTTTCCTCATCGAATCGCTGAGGGGGTAGGTCGGTATGGGAGAAGCCACGAGCCCCAAAGCGACCATTGTCGTTCCCGTATACAACTCCGCAAACTCGGTTCAGCGATGCCTCGATTCGCTGCTGGCCCAGTCTGAGCGCTCGATTCAGGTTGTCTGCGTCAACGACGGTTCGGCTGACGATTCGCTGGGCGTCTTGCGTCAAATTGCGCAGACCGACGACCGTGTGCTGGTGATTGACCAGGAAAACGCGGGCGTCTCGTGCGCTCGAAATGCCGGAATCGATGCCGCCAAGGGCGAGGTGGTTTTCTTTGTGGACGCCGACGATTACATCGACGCCCAGACGGTCGAGTGCGTGCTGCATGCCATGGAGTCTTCAGATGCTGAGGTCGCCGTTTTTGGCGGCGTTTGCGAGCCGTCCGACGCCGCACCTAAACGCGTCCAGCAACTCATGAGCCCCAAAGCTAGTGCCTTCGGCGCCCGTAATCCCCAGCTACTGTTCCACGCAAACGCACAGCCCTATGCCTGCCGCGCGGCTTTTTCGCGCGAGCTGCTCAATCGCGAAGGCATTCGCTTTGCCCCCGGCTTGGCCTTGGGCGAGGATGTCGTATTCCAATTTGCGGCCTATGCGCTTGCCCGCAAGACCGTCGTCATGCCGGACAAGTTCTACCACTACGTGATGGAGAACGACTCGGCAACGCACGAGTTCAACAGTGCCGATGCTCGCGCCAAAAAGCTCGATGCACACATGAGAATGCTCGAGGAAGTCTTGGAGGATTGGGCGGTTTACGGCCTTTTGGACCTGTGCCCCGGCGAGTTGATCACTTGGTTCTTGGACCTTATTGTGTTTGACTTGGCGCGTCTGGACGCCGATGGTTTCCGTCGCGTGGCCGGTCGCGTCAATATGGATTTCACGACGTTTTTGGGAACGGAGTGGGCGGATATGCCTGCTAAGGGCGCCGTTCGCCGTGTTGCCCATGAGCTCGTTGCAGCGACCTCGGGCGTTTCGATGGCAGACGCCACGCTGTTCTATCTTTCGACCCGCGGTCTCAAAGCCTGTCTGGAGCGCTTTATCTAATTCTAGGCGCTGCCGTTGTCCGTTGCTTCGCTGCTAAAATAACCCTGTTACACGCTATTCAACAGGAGGTTCTCTTGCAGAACTCTGATACCCCTAAAGTTTCGCTGCTTGTTCCCATCTGCAATGTTGAGCGCTACCTGCGCGAGTGCCTCGATTCTGCCGTTGCGCAGACACTCAAGGACATTGAGATCATTTGCATCAACGATGGCTCTACCGATAGCTCGCCGGATATCATCCGCGAGTACATGGAGTGCGATGCGCGCGTCAAGATGATCGACAAGGCCAATAGCGGCTACGGCGACTCGATGAACCGCGGCCTGGAGATGGCGCGCGGTGAGTACGTGGGCATTTTGGAGTCCGATGACTTTATGTTTGAGGATTCGCTTCAAAAGCTGGTTGCCAAGGCCGACGCCGAGCATGCCGATGTCGTCAAGGGTGACTTTTACTTGTATTGGTCCACGCCCAGCGAGCGCCGCGAGCTGTTTGGAATTATCGACGAGCATATGACGGGTGCGGCGTATCGCCCCGTCGATCGTCCGGGTATCTTCTACCGCAAGCCTTCCATTTGGTCGGCCATCTATCGGCGCGAGTTCCTCAACGATAATCAGATTCGGTTCCTTCCCACGCCGGGTGCATCGTATCAGGATGCGGGTTTTAACTTTAAGGTTTGGGCATGTGCCGAGCGTGCTGCGTTTATTGCGGATCCCATTTTGTGTTATCGCCAAGACAACGAGAAGAGTTCTGTTAATTCGCCCAACAAGGTATTTTGCGTGTGCGACGAATATGCCGAGATGCAGCGCTTTTTGGATGAACGCCCCGAGCTTAAGGCTCAGCTTCAGGGTATTTTAATGCGCATGAAGGTCGATACGTACCGCTGGAATGATGACCGTCTGGTCGATGGGCTGCGCGAGCAGTTTTGGGAGAAGGCGTCGCCCGAGCTCAAGGCCGATTGGGATGCTGGTCGCTTTGACCTGTCCCTCTTCGATCCGCGCGGCGAGACCGACCTGCGTTTGATGGTCAAGTCGCCCCGTGCCTATATCGATTCGCGCTTTGATTTTAAGAAGCCGGGCAAGCTCAATACGTTCAAACACTACTTTAAGATCGGCGGCCTGCCGCTGGTCTGGCGCGTGCTGACGTATCAGCGCACCTACGGCGATAACCCGCATCCCGACGACGTGTCGGCGGCACAGTAGGAGCGCGTGATTATGGCTACCCCTAAGATTTCCGTCGTCGTTCCCATCTACAAGGTGGAGGAGTGCCTGGCATGGTGCCTGGACTCCCTACTCGCGCAGGATATGCCCGATTGGGAAGGCGTGCTGGTCAACGATGGCTCGCCGGATGGGTCGCGCGACATCGCCGCAGCCTATTGCGAAAGGGATACGCGCTTTAAGCTTGTCGATAAGCCCAACGGTGGTTTGTCGAGCGCCCGCAATGCGGGTATCGCTGCGTCCTCGGCTCCTATCGTCGCGTTCTTGGATTCCGACGACCGCTTTACGCCCGATGCGTGCCGCGTGATCGTCGATGCCTTTGAGCGTGAGGATTGCGACGTTTTGACCTTTGGCGCGAACCCGTATCCGCTGGAGGCGGGGTATCCGTGGCTTAACTATGTGCTGAGCCCACGCGACGTTTCGTTTGAGGGCTATAGCTCCGATCTGCTGTTTAAGGAAGCGTCTCGTCCCTTTGCATGGCGCACCGCTTGTAAGCGCGCTTTTTTGCTGCGCAGCGGGATCGTGTTCGATGAAACCGTTAAGTATGGCGAGGATCAGGTCTTTGATTTTGCCGTCTATGGTCGTTCGCGCAAGACTGCGCTTATCTCGAACAAGCTGTACGACTATCGCGTGGCACGCAAGGGCTCGCTCATGGACACCATGCGCTATGACGATGAGATGCGTTTGCTGGAGCACGTGAAGATCTACTCAGCGGTGCTGGCCGATTGGCGCCGTGATGGGCTCGATGCCCGGCATGCCGATGACCTGGCGTACTTCCTGTGTGATCTGGTGCTGTACGATGCGCTGAGGCTCCTGGGCTCGGGCTGCGGCAAGGTGTTCTCTGCCGTTGCCGAGGCGCTTGACGGTTCTGCCGTGGGCAGCGATGCTGCGCTTGCGCAATGCAATCCTTCTGTTGCCGCCATGGTACGTGCGGCGCTTGCCGGTAAGGCTCCTGCGGCTCGTTTGTGCAAAAAGCTCATGTTCAATTACGACGTCTTGAGGTTTGGGCGCTTGGGCGCGCGCAAGCGCATGGCTGCGAACGCTCTGGGAAGGCGAGAAGTGTAGATGAGTATCAAGCGTTTGGCGCTTTGCCGCAGCCAGGGCCGTCTGTTCGTCCTGCTTCGTTTTGTCGGCCAGGATATCGCGGGGCTTATTGAGCGTGAGGGCTTTCAAGATTTTGCCCACGCGACGACCAATGCTGCAAGCGTTCCGTCTTTGACACTGCCGGTCGATCATGGCCGCGTGCTTGCGCTTTGTCCCTCCGTTGCCGATTATGAGCGCGAGCTCGTCGTCTTGGCGCTCCCGTTTATGGACGGCTCTACAGTTGATGTCTCATTTGCGTCCTGCGACAAAAGGCTGGGCTCTATTCGCCTTGATAGTCGTATTGCCAAGCTGGAATCTAAGATTAACTACAAAGCGAAGCCTGCGATGTGCGCACTCGTTCGCGATGCACAGCGCGGCGAGTGCTGCGGTCGCTACGAGATCGATGCCGTTCGTTATTTACCGGCAGATGAGGGCGTCGTCTGGCGCTATGAGGTCACATGGGCGGGAGACCCCCAGTGCGCCCCCGAGCTCCAGATCTTCGATACGCACATGAATGCGATTGATGCCACGGTGCATGTGTTTGAGTCGCAGGTCGACGTGCCGCAGCAGAACGGATGCCGCGTCAATAAAACGTATCTGAGCGTTGAGATGCCTGAGGATATACGCGATTTTGTCGCGATTGCGGCTGATCCCACGGGCCAGATTCAGAGCGGTTTTTGCGCCATGGATGGCCGCCTGTACAACGGCATGTTCGACGACAGTTGGAACCGCATGAAGGATGCGCGTGCGGATGACGCGGCCTATCGACGCTGGTTTGATCAACATCGCGCAAGGCCAGGCGACCTGGCGTGCCAGTGCGTCGTCGCGGCGGCATTCGCCTACAGGCCGCTCGTGAGCATTGTGGTGCCGTGCTATAAGACCAATCGGGTCTACCTGCGCGAGCTGCTGGACTCTGTGCTATCTCAGAGCTACGGAAACTGGGAATTGCTGCTTATGGACGCCTCTCCCGAATGGGATGCGGTGGCCTATCTTGCGGCTGCCGCCAATGACGAGCGCGTCTGTCGCATCGAACTACCCGGCAACGGCGGCATTGTGCTCAACACCAACGCCGGCATTCAGCAAGCGACGGGCGACTACATCGCGTTCTTGGACCACGATGACATCTTGGAGCCGGATGCGTTGTTCCACTATGTCGCCGCATTGAACAAAGCGGCAGAGGGAGAGCGCCCGCAGGTCCTGTTCTGTGACGAGGACATGTTCCAGAAAACGGGGGAGTGGGGTCAGCCGGTCTTTAAGACGCAACTCAACGTCGACCTGCTCTATAGCCATAACTGCGTGACGCATTTTCTGATGGTGGAGAAGGCGCTTATCGATTGCATTGGCATGTCGCCGGAAGATGTCGCGGGCGCCCAGGATTATGATTTGACCCTTCGCTGCCTTGCATCGGGCGCACGTTTTGAGCATATTGCCCACGTGTTGTATCACTGGCGCGTGCATCCCGGTTCCACCGCCGATGGCTCTGCAGATAGCAAGCCGTATGCCATTGAAGCTGGTCGTTTGGCGCTGCAGCGTCACTTTGATTCGTTGAGCGTTCACGGGACGGTCGAGGAGACCGAGACGCCGTTTGTCTATCGCATGTGCTATGCACTGCCGGAGCCTGCGCCGCTGGTGAGCATTGTGATTCCCACCAAGGACCACGTTGAGACGCTCGATGCCTGTGTGATGTCGATCGCCCAGAAGGCCACGTATACCAATTACGAGATCGTCTTGGTGGAGAACAACAGCGAAGCTCCGGAGACGTTTGCGTATTACGAAACCCTTCCGGAGCGCGTGGCCGCAGTATCTGAAGGCAAGGGTGGCGCACGCGTTGTGTACTGGCCGGGCGAGTTTAATTACTCCCAGATCATTAACTTTGGCGTTGAGCATGCCAAGGGCGACTACCTGCTGCTGCTCAACAACGATACCGAGGTCATAAACCCGGACTTTATCGAAGAGATGATGGGCTATCTGCAGCGTCCCGATGCGGGCGTGGTGGGCGCCAAGCTTTATTTTGCCGATCATCTTGTGCAACACGCTGGCATATTGGTCGGCGTGCGCGGCGCACTTGCCCATGCCAACCAGGACTTCTCAGCATGGCGTGAGGGCTATCTTGCCCGTGCCGTGAGACCGGGCAACTTTAGTGCCGTGACGGGTGCCTGCCAGATGGTCCGACGCGACGTATTTGAGCAGGTCGGCGGCTACAACGAGGAATTCGCCGTCGGCTTTAACGATGCAGATTTTTGCCTGCGCGTGTGGGAGGCGGGCTACCGTACCATCTTTACGCCCTATGCCGAGCTGTACCACTACGAGTTCACCTCGCGCGGCAGGGAAGAGGCCAACGAGGAAAAGCTGCGCCGCTGGAAGCGCGAACAGGCACTGTTCATGCAACGCTGGCCAGAGTTCTTCCTTGACGGTGACCCGTGGCTCGGACCAAACCTATCCTCCGAGAGCGAGTATTTCTCGGTCTAAGGCAATGGTTTTTTAGGAGTCCTTAACTTTCTTTCGCTATGAGCTTGGAAGAAAGCAACGTTGGGCTACCTATTAAGACAAATTACGAAAGCTCGATACTTCCGCGATATGTTTATACAGGCTTATATAACTCGATATTATCCGATATAGTCTACGATAAGAATTTAAGCAATGATTGACCGTTAATCGATTCCCTAGGAAGGCAAATAAGTGAGCGTCACAGCATTCCATAACCCCTTTCGTCCCACTGCCGGCGCTGAGCCTCCGCGCATAATTGGTCGCGATGATATCGCCCTTGAGTTTACCGAGAGTTTGAATGCGGGAATTGGTGCACCTGCGAGACTCATGCGCATTGCCGGGCCGAGGGGCTCCGGGAAAACCGTTTTGCTCTGCGACCTTAGGGATCGTGCGCGAGAGCTAGGTTGGAAGACCGCTATTGTTTCTGCTGGCCCTAACCTATTGCTGGACTTGAGGGATCAGGTTGCTGATTCTTCCCCCGCGGCCAATGCTTCGGTCGGCGTAAACGCCGGCTTTGTTTCGGCGAAAGTCGACGTTGAGCCCAAAGAGCCGAGCCTTAGAAAGTTGCTGAGTTCGGCAGCGAAGTCATCCAAGGGCCTTTTTATTGCCATCGATGAGGTTCAGGACGCCCCGATTGACGATATGCGTGCCATTGCGTCTACGGTTCAGCTTTTGATAGGGGAAAGAGTAGATATCGCACTTGCCTTTGCCGGTTTACCCGCCGGTGTTATGGATCTTATTAACGGCAAGGCGCTTACGTTCTTGCGTCGTGCCCTCCCCGAAGATCTGGCACCTATCAACCAGGTGGAGGTGGCGCTCTCCATGGGTGACAGTTTTATTGCGACCGGCTTGACCATAGAGGATGATCTGTTGTCGAGAGCCGCTGAGGCCACTAAGGGCTATGCCTATCTGGTGCAACTGGTCGGTTACTCCATTTGGCAGCGCGCCAATTTGCATCGTGCCAAAAGTGCCATCGTGAGTGAGCGCGATGTTGCCGAAGGCATTGCGCTGGCAGAGGCTCGTTTTCACGATGTTGTTCACGAGCCCGCGATTTCTGGACTGGGGCTCAACGATATCAAATACCTTTTGGCCATGTGCGAGGATAAACAACAGTCCAAATCAGCCGAGATTGCTAGGCGCATGGGTAAAAAGACCAATGAGATCAGCTCTATTAGGGCCAAATTGCTACAAAGAGAGGTTATTCAGGCACCGCGGAGGGGTTACGTGCAGTTTGCCGTGCCGGACCTAGATATCTATCTGCGAGAAAATGCCGAGGAGATTCTCGAACGGTTCTAAATCGAGGCGGCGGTGCACCCCTCGCGCTGACATGGACCATGGGCGTAAATGCACCACTCAGGCTGTTATAATTCCAATATCTACGACTAATTAGGGCGAATGGATGTTTATGAAACGACTAAAGTGTTGCGTTGCTTTACTGCTCTCCCTTGTATTTGGCCTCTCTGGCGTGCTCCAGCCTTTTGCACTGTATGCCGAAACACTCGATTTGGCTCAGGAGCAGCCGAAGGTATCGCAGCCCGCGAACGAGAGCACCTCTTCTAACGTTTCCGCGGATGCATCTGGCGATCAGGAGGAGAGCGATTCGGCTGCCCAGGACCCCTCGACGCCTGACTCCAGCGAGGCCACGGATGCCGAAGCAACTTCCGACGAGGATTCTAACAAGGGAGCAGACGAGGCTTCTGATGAGGCGTCTGATGATGGCATCGAGGCCCCCCTGGCTGAGAACTCTTGGCGTTATGTCGACGGTTCCCTCAGCTCCGATCTTCCTGACGATTATGGCGCAAATGCAGATTTCGATGGCCGTGCAATGCACAGCATGCCTAAGGGTGCAACGGCGCAGGGAATCGATGTGAGCGAGCACAACGGAACCATTAATTGGCAGTCCGTGAAAGATGCCGGTATCGACTTTGCGATTCTAAGGGTCGGCTTTGCCGGTGATACAAGCGGCGGAAGGCTGGACAATTACTTTAAGCGCAACGTGAGCGAGTGCGAGCGTTTGGGAATTCCGTATGGCGTGTACCTTTACTCTTATGCGCGCAACGAGGATGAAGCCCAGGCCGAGGCGCGCTTGATGTTAAGTGCCCTTAAGGGCCATTCACCCGCTCTTCCCGTTTACTATGACTTGGAAGAGCGAAAAACAAATGCCGATGGTTCGCCCATGTGGACACCATTTAACGATCCCTCTAAGCTCGCATCGATCGCAAAGACCTTCTGCGGTCAAATTGCGGCAGCGGGGTATAAGCCCGGTATTTATGCAAACGTTAACTGGTTCAAGAACTACCTTACCGACCCTTGCTTTCTTTCTAGTGGCTGGAGCATCTGGACTGCCCAGTATTGGTACGGAGGTCGTTACGATGAGTGCCTCGGCCTAACTCCTGATGCCCCTGCCAAATATGATTGCTGGCAGTATTCTGCCCGTGGCAGCGTTCCCGGTGTAAGCGGTGACGTTGATGTTAACTATTGGTTTAGAGAGGGCCTGGGAGATCATTGGGAAAAAACTGAAGACGGCGTTTTTTATCTTTCTGCAGATGGCCAACCTTATAAGGGCGAGAGGCGCATCGGCGGCAAGTGGTACCACTTCGACGAGGAGACCGGCGCCATGTCGACCGGCTTCACGAAGCTCGAGGCCAAGACGGTGTACTACCTCGAGGACGGCCCCATGGCCTACGGCGAGAGGCGCATCGACGGCAAGTGGTACCACTTCGACGAGGTGACCGGCGCCATGTCCACGGGCTTCACGAGGCTGGCCTCCAAGACCGTCCTGTACGGCGAGGACGGCGCCATGCTCTACGGGCGCCAGGAGTACCGCGGCAAGGTGTACTACCTCGACCCCGCCGACGG
>CATZRJ010000028.1 GCA_958423535.1 uncultured Collinsella sp. | reverse complement strand
ATGCGCTTAACGCCCGCACCAACAAGCTGAGCACCGATAGCGGCGCGTATGTGGCAAGCGTCGTCGAGGACGGTCCTGCCGCCAAGGCTGGCATCCAAGAGGGCGATGTCATTACCAAGCTGGGCGACGATGAGATTACGAGCGCCGATGGCCTGATCATCGCGCTGCGCAGCCACGAGGTGGGCGAGAAGGTCGAGATCACGCTCGTGCGCGGCAAGGAAGAGAAGAAGGTCACGGTCGAGCTGGGCTCCGACGAGGAGTTGCAGAACCAGCAACAGGACGACAGTGCGACCGACACCGGTAACGGCGGTATTACCGACGAGCAGTTGCGCCAGTATCTGGAGGAGCTGCTGGGCCAGCAGGGCCAGGGTCAGGGCTACGGCCAGGGTTACTAACGAGCCGTATCGCACATACCGAAGCCAGAGGGGCTGTCCCATCAACGCGGGACAGCCCCTCTCTTCTTATTGATCCGTTGGGGACGGAGGAAAACGGATCATTTAGAGCTGATAAGAGCATGGTTTGATCGCGCGATCCGCCCCGGTCTGGTGGCTGCCGATTCGGTGCGGTTCGAAAGGGCTATTCGGCCCCGTTGCGACCGGTGGTACTCTAGTATCCGTTTGAAATCGAGCGAAGGAGTGCCGCTATGGAGCAATCGAGCCTGTTTGGTGACGGCGTGGACATCGATACCGAAGCGCCCGCGAGCGCGGATACCGCTGCACCGGCCGATGCCCGTGCCCAGGCGGCAGCGCGCGCGGCCGAGCTGCGCCACGAGCTCGATTACCACGCCTATCGCTACTACATGCTCGACGCGCCCGAGATCACGGACGCCGCCTTCGACAAAATGCTCGTTGAGCTGCAGGAAATCGAGGCGACCTACCCCGATTTGGTAACGCCCGACAGCTACACCCAACGCGTGGGCGGGTACGTGAGCGAGCAGTTTACGCCGGTCACGCATATGGCGCGCATGTATTCCATGGACGATGCCATGGATCTGGACGAACTTGACGCGTGGCTCCAACGAACCGAGGATGCGCTCGGCGCAGGTAGCGTCACCTATACCTGCGAGCTTAAGATTGACGGTCTGGGCGTGGCGCTTACCTACCAAAACGGCACCTTCGTGCGCGCGGCCACGCGCGGCGATGGCACCACGGGCGAGGACGTGTCGCTCAACGTGCGCACCATCAAGGATGTGCCCATGCACCTGTCCGAGCCGGCGCTCGCCCACATGGGCGCCGACCGCGAGCGTACCATCGAGGTACGCGGCGAGGTCTACATGCCCAAGGGCAGCTTTGTGCGCCTGAATGAAGAGGCCGATGTCGAGGGCCGCGACCCCTTTGCCAACCCGCGCAACGCCGCCGCCGGCAGCCTGCGCCAAAAGGATCCCAAGGTCACGGCGCGCCGCGACCTGGCCACCTTTATCTACGCCATCGCCGATACCGACCCGCTGCACGTCCACAGCCAGCGCGAGTTTCTGGACTGGCTGCGCAGCGCCGGCTTTAGCGTCAACCCCAACGTGGCCCGTTGCGCCACGCCGGCCGAGGTTCACGAGTTCTGCGCCCAGGCGCTCGAACATCGCGGTGACCTGAACTACGACATCGACGGCGTGGTCGTAAAGGTGGACAGCTTCCAGCAGCAGCTCGACCTGGGCTTTACCGCCCGCGCGCCACGCTGGGCCATTGCCTTTAAGTTCCCGCCCGAGGAAAAGCAGACCGTCCTGCGTGAAATTCGCATCCAGGTGGGCCGCACCGGTGTGCTCACGCCGGTCGCCGAGTTCGACCCGGTGACGGTTGCCGGCTCCACCATCGCGCGCGCCACGCTGCACAACATCGACGAGATCCGTCGTAAAAACGTGCGCGAGGGCGACACCATCATCGTGCACAAGGCGGGTGACGTGATCCCCGAGGTCGTGGGCCCGGTGCTCGACAAGCGTCCGGCCGATTCGGTCGACTGGCACATGCCCGAGGTCTGCCCCGTGTGCGGTAGCCCCGTGGTCCACGAGGATGGCGAGGTTGCTTACCGTTGCGTCTCCATCGACTGCCCCGCGCAGCTCAAGGAGCGCCTGCTCCACTGGGTGAGCCGCGGCTGCATGGACGTCGACGGCCTGGGCGACGAGATCGTCGACAAGATGATCGCCGCCGGGCTGATCCACGATGTCGCGGACTTCTACCAGCTCACGGTCGACGACATCGCAGGCCTGGACACGGGGCGCGTGTACGCCAGCTCCAACAGCAAAAAGGGCGTCAAGAAGGGCGACCCCATCCCGGTGGGCCTCAAGACGGCCGAGAAAATCATCGCCGAGCTTAACAAGTCCAAGAGCCAGCCGCTCGGTCGCGTGCTGTTTGCCCTGGGCATCCGCCACGTGGGCAAGAGCGTGGGCGAGGTCATTGCCGAGCGATTCCTGTCGATTGACAAGCTCATTTTGGCGAGCGAAGAGGACATCGCCGAGTGCGAGGGCATCGGTCCCAAGATTGCGGCGAGCGTCAAGCAGTTCCTGGCCGTGCCCGAGAACCTCGCCGTGCTGGAGCGCCTGCGTCAGGCGGGCCTGTCGCTCGAGGTCGACTTGGGCGCCGCGCACGCGCAAGCCGCAGCCGACGCTGGCGTGGCGGGCGAGCTCGCCGACGCTCAACCGCTCGCGGGCCTGACCTTCGTGCTCACCGGCACGCTCGTCAACCGCACGCGCGACGAGGCGGGCGCGGCGCTCAAGGTGCTCGGCGCCAAGGTTTCGGGCAGCGTGTCAAAGAAGACAAGCTATCTGGTCGCCGGCCCCAAAGCGGGTTCCAAGCTCACCAAGGCCGAGCAGCTGGGTGTGCCCGTGTTGGATGAGGACGCACTCGAGCAGATTCTGGCGACTGGTGAGGTGCCCCAGGCTTAGTGCATCAATAGTCAAATTGAAGAACCGCCCGGAAGCACGATGCTTTCCGGGCGGTTCTTACTTTGCTGGGGAAACCGGCACCGTGATCTGCGTCACGTAGGTCGCGGGGTCGTCGCTGATGATGTCGTCGATCAGGGCAATCTCGCGTGAGGGACCGGCGGGTGTCAGGCCGTGCTCGCGCATATAGCTGAGCAGCTGCTCATAGCGTGGGGCTGCTTGCCCGTGCGTGCCGCGGAAGCTTATGGTCAGGCAGCGCGCGGCGGGCCGCGTCTCGACGTCGCCCAAGTACTCATCGGTGTCATCGAGCAGTAGAAAGACCTCGTCGTAGCCATCAAAGTCGTCGGCGGCCAGGCGCTCGGCGCTAATCCCAACGCCCAAGTTGCCCAGGAAGACAAAGGTCTCGTGCTGGCCCTTCTGCAATTGACGAATCTGCCACTCTAGCGCATAGGCGTCGGTAGGGTTGACGCGTTCGCGCAACACGGCGCAGCGAAGCTCGGGCGCATCGATTGTGCAAATGGTATCGAGCTCGGTGTTCAAGGCATTGTGCAGCAGAGCAAGCCGGTTATCGATCTTGCGCGACACACGCTCCAACTCGCGGCGCTTGCGCTCGATGAGCTCCTGCTGCTGAGCCAGCTGCCGCTGCATAAGGTCCACATCGCGCGTGGTCACAAACTCACGGATTTGCGCGAGTGGCAAATCGAGAACGCGCAGGTGGCTGATGGTATTGAGGGTGGAGAGCTGCCGCGATCCGTAGTAGCGGTATCCGCTCGCCGGATCGATGTGCGCCGGGTCCAGTAGGCCCATCTGCTCGTAATGGCGCAACGTGCCCACGCTCAGGTTAAACAAGCGCGCCACCTCGCCAATGCGGAGCAGGCCCTCAGTATGTTCAGTTGGCGAGTCGGTCACAGGACCGCTCCTTTCGGTAAAAAACAGGGGAGGGGCGCCAGGCTCGCGTTGCCCCGCTACGCTGCCAACTTGTCAAAAGCTCCGCGGCGGTTGAGCACGGTAAACGCGACAACACAGATGACTGCCGACAAAATCGATCCGCACGGCGACGCGATGCCCATGGGAAACAACGTATCGGAATAGGCGTTCGACAACAGCCACGCACCGGGCACGCGAATGAGTGCCACGGCCAGCACGTTGTGCGCAAAGCCGATGTAGCTCTTGCCGTATGCAGCGAAAAAGCCGCTAAAGCAAATGTGGATGCCGGCAAAGATTGCGTCGAAAATGTAACTGTGCATATAGCCGGTACCGGCCGCGACAACCGCGGGATCCTTGGCAAAAAAGCCGATAAACGCTGGCGCCACCAGCCACATCAGCACCGTGATCAGGCAGCCGTACACCACCGAGATCGTCATGGCGTCCTTGAGCACCTGACGCGCGCGATCGCCCTTGCCCGCGCCGACATTTTGCGCCGTGAGCGCGCTGACGGTGGCGCCCATGGAGCTCGGCACAATGAATAAAAAGCTGATCATCTTTTCGACCAGGCCCACGGCAGCGGCGTCGACGAGCCCTCGGTGGTTGGCGATGACGGTGATAAACATAAACGCCACCTGGATACAGCCGTCCTGCACGGCCACGGGCACGCCGATCTTAAGAATGCTGCCGAGCACCTCGGGCTGGGGACGCAGGTCGCTGCGCTTAACGTGGATGTTCGTGCGGCGGCTCTTAAGCCACACGAGCGCGAGGGCAACGCTGGCCGTCTGGGCGGTTACCGTGCCGAGCGCCGCGCCCACGGGGCCGAGCCCCATGTGTCCGATAAACAGAAAGTCGAGCGCGATGTTGATGATGCATGCCACGCCAATCACGTACATGGGCGAGCGCGAATCGCCCAGCCCGCGAAAGATGGCCGAAAGAATGTTGTACGCGGCGATAAACGGAATGCCGACAAAGCAGATACGCAGGTAGGCGGCGGTTCCTTCGACTGCCTCGGGTGGCGTGCCAATGAGCGCCACAACCTGCGGGCACAGCGCAAGCAGGACAACGGCCAGCACCACCGAGACACCCATAAAGAGCGTGATGGTGTTGCCGATGGCGGTCTCGGCACGGTCGAAGCGACGCGAGCCCACGGCGTGGCCGACGATGACCGTCGTTCCCATGGCCAAGCCCACGAGCGTCACGGTAATGATATAGAGCGTCTGAGCGCCATTGCCCACGGCGGTGATGCCGGCAGCGCCGCTAAACTGCCCCATCATGTACAGATCGGCCATGCCGTAGAGCATCTGCAAAAAGTACGAGAGCATATAGGGCAGGGCAAAGACCGCGATGGTCTTAAGGACATTGCCGCGTGTGAGGTCGTGTTCCATGGGCGGGGCACTTTCTGGCTTGGTTCGTTTAGCTACCAGTGTAGTGAAAACCCTATAACGATTGTAGAGTCAAGGTTTATGTTGGCAGTGGGGCGAAAAAAAGTCACGCTCGCAATCATTTCCGTCGAATACAGACATAAACCGTACAAGCGTGGTGCCTGCGCTGGCCTTAAAGAAATCGGTTTCGCATTACTTGACACCGTCGCCTGTCGCGCAATAATACGTGCATTTGCGAATGGCGTATGACGGAGATGATGATACGGGTGCGTAATCTCAAACTGCTGATGTCCTATCTCGGCGAATTCAAGCGCGATTTTATCCTCGGCGTGCTGTTCATCGCCGTCGAGACTACGCTTGAGCTCTTTATCCCCGTGATCATGGCTAACATCATCGACGTGGGCGTGCCCGCGCGCGATACCGGCTACATCCTGTTCCAGGGAGCACTCATGCTGGCGTGCGCGGCCGTGTCGCTTGTACTCGGCCTCGGCTATGCGCGTTATTCGGCACGTGTGGCGGTGGGCCTCGGCGCCAACCTGCGCGCCGCGGAGTACCGCAAGATCCAGACCCTCGCCTTCGGCAATCTCGATGAATACGAGACGAGCTCGCTTGTTACTCGCATGACCACCGACATCACCGTGATTCAAAACGCCGTAGGTAACGGCTTCCGCCCCATGGTGCGCGGGCCGGTAAATCTGGTCATGGGCCTCGTCTACGCTTTTGCGCTCTCGCGCGAGCTCGCGGTGGTCTTTGCCGTCATTCTGCCGATGCTCGCCATCGTGCTCGATATCATTACCGTGCGCGTGAGTCCGCTCTACCGCCAACTCCAGACCTCGATGGACCACCTTAACGGCGTGGTGCAAGAGGACCTTACCGCCGTGCGCGCCGTGAAGGCTTACGTGCGCGCCGAGCACGAGTGCGAAAAGTTTGACACCGTCAATACCGAGCTCGCCGGCACGGCGACCAAGACCTTCGGCACCGCCGTGCTCAACCTGCCGGTGTTTCAGCTGTCGATGTACGTGGCTGCGCTCTCCATCCTGTGGATTGGCGGCCGCATGATTCTCGCCGGCAAGCTGGGCGTGGGCTCGCTCACGGGCTTTATGAGCTACGTGCTGCTGATCATGAACTCACTCATGATGATTTCCAACGTGTTTTTGCTGCTCACGCGCGCTCTCACGAGTGTGGGCCGTATCGCAGAGGTGCTCGATGAGGAGCCCTTTATCGCCAGCCCTGCGGGAGACCTCGCGACTGCGGCTCCAGCGGACGGCAGTATCGAGTTCCGCGACGTTTCCTTTAAATACCGCGCGGATGCAGCCGAGGATGTGCTCGAGCATATCGACCTTCGCATCGAGAGCGGCTCGACGGTGGGTATCCTCGGCGGCACGGGCTCGGGCAAGAGCTCGCTTGTGCAGCTGATTGCGCGCCTGTACGACGCCACCGAGGGCGTCGTACTTGTGGGCGGACACGACGTGCGCGACTACGACCTGGTCGCCTTGCGCGACGCCGTGGGCATTGTGCTGCAAAAGAACGTGTTGTTCACGGGCACCGTGCGCGAGAACCTGCAGTGGGGCAATCCGCAGGCGTCGGACGATGAGCTCCTCGCGGCTTGCCGCGCAGCGTGCGTGGACGAGTTCCTTGATCGCATCGGCGGGCTGGACGGCGAGTTGGGTCAAGGTGGCGCCGGTGTTTCGGGTGGCCAGAAGCAACGCCTGTGCATCGCGCGCACGCTGCTCAAGCACCCGCGCGTGCTCATTTTTGATGACTCCACCAGCGCGGTCGATATGGCGACCGACGCTAAGATTCGCGAGCACATCGCTCGGATTCCCAATGCGACCGTGCTCATCATCGCCCAGCGCATCGCGAGCGTCATGGATGCCGATCGCATTGTGGTGTTGGACGACGGTCGTGTCCACGGCGTGGGCACGCACGAGGAACTGCTGGCGAGCGACAACATCTACCAGGAGATTTACGCCTCGCAGATGGAGTTTGCGGGGAACGCGGACGCCGGCGACGGCTGCGACGATGGCTGCGCGAATGATCCGTTCTCCTCCGTCCCCAGCAGATCACCCTTGGAAGGGGGTGAGTGCCATGCCTAAGACCGCAGCCCAAGCACGCCCGGCCGACCTCAAGCGCACTGTGCGCCGCTTGCTCTCCTACATGGGGCATGCCAAGTTCTCGTTGCTCGCGGTGGGCGTGCTCGCCTCCGTTGCCGCCATCGCGAGCCTCGCCGGCACTTACATGGTGCGTCCCATCGTTAACGGTTTGGCCACGGGCGGGGAGGAACTGCTCGCCAAGCAGGTCATCCTGACGGCGATCATCTACGCCGCGGGCGTGCTCTCGGCCCTGGGCTACTCGCAGATTATGGTGCGCGCGGCCCAACGCGTGGTGTCCGATATTCGCCGCGACCTGTTCGCGCACATCCAGACGCTGCCGCTCAGTTATTTTGACAGCACGCGCTCGGGCGACATCATGAGCTTTTTCACCAACGACGTCGACACCGTCTCCGAGGCGCTCAACAACAGCTTTGCCAACGTGATTCAGGCCGCTATTCAGGTTGTGGGCACCACGGCCATGCTCATCATCCTTAACTGGCAGCTCACGATTATCACGCTCGTGTGCGATGCGGCCATTGTGCTGTATGCGCGCTACTCGGGTGCGCGCTCTAAGCGTTTCTTTGCCGCCCAGCAGGCATCGCTTGGCGACCTGGACGGATATATCGAAGAGATGGTCTCGGGCCAAAAAGTCATCAAGGTCTTTAACCGCGAGGCAGCGAATGTCGCCGGCTTCACCTGCCGCAACGACGAGCTTCGCCGCACCGGCACCGCCGCCGTGAGCTATGCTAACTCCATGGTGCCCATGACCGTCGTGATTGGCTACGTCAACTATGCCATCGTCGCCGTGGCGGGCGGCATGCTCTGCATCAACGGCCTGGCCGACGTGGGCGCGCTTGCAAGCTACCTGGTCTTTGTGCGCCAAGCCGCCATGCCCATCAACCAGTTTACGCAGCTCGGCAACTTCTTGCTCAACGCGTTGGCCGGTGCCGAGCGCCTGTTTGCGGCTATGGACCTTAAGCCCGAGGTGGACGAGGGCTGCGTGGAGCTGGTGCAGACGGGCGACGCCGCATGGGCGTGGAAGATTCCCGAGGGTCAGGGCGTGGGCGCGTACGGGCACTTGCATGATGTGGTTGCTGTTGATGAGTCGGGCCGCGCGGTGGCCGTCGACGGTACCGAGCTTGTCACCGGTCTTATCCCGCTTGCCGGCGATGTGCGCTTCCATGCCGTGGACTTTTCCTACGTGCCGGGAACGCGCGTGCTCACGGACCTCAACCTGTTCGCCAAGCCGGGGCAAAAGATTGCCTTTGTTGGCTCGACGGGCGCCGGAAAGACGACCATCACTAACCTCATCAACCGCTTCTACGAGGTCGATGATGGTGAGATCACGTACGACGGCATCGACGTCAAGCACATTGCCAAGGCCAGCTTGCGCGGGTCGCTCGGCATTGTGCTGCAGGATACGCACCTGTTTAGCGGCACCATTGCGCAGAACATCCGCTTTGGCAAGCTCGACGCGACCGACGAGGAGGTGCGTGCCGCCGCCGAGGCCGCCTGCGCCGACTCGTTTATCCGTCGCCTGCCGCAAGGCTACGACACGCCGGTCACGGCCGATGGCGCCAACTTGTCTCAGGGCCAGCGCCAGTTGCTCGCCATCGCGCGCGTGGCCGTGGCCGACCCGCCGGTGCTTATCCTGGACGAGGCAACAAGCTCCATCGACACGCGCACCGAAAAGCTCATCGAGCGCGGCATGGACCGCATCATGCGCGGCCGCACCACATTTATGATTGCGCACCGCCTGTCCACCGTCCGCGACGCCGATGCGATCATGGTCCTCGAGCACGGCCGCATCATCGAGCGCGGCACCCATGAGGAATTGCTCGCCCAGCGCGGCGAGTACTGGCAGCTAGCGCATGGCTTAAAAGAGCTGGATTAGCCCGTCGGAGTGCGGCTTGCTCTGGCCCTCCGACCTCTCACCTCGCCCCAAACCGTCCCAATAATCGATGTTTTTCTCGATATTGAAGAAAAGCATCGATTTTTGGGACGGTTTTTCTGTCGCTCGTACGGGTGGAATGCTTTCTTGTACGTGGAAGTGTGCGAATCCGTGAGCAGGGGAATAAGGTTGGTTATCCGACCCATTGGAGAGCTCATGGACTTGCCGATCGTCCTGTCCCATAAGACTGCCTGGCTGTACCACAACGTGGCGCGCCCGTTAGAGCCGCTCTCACGGGCAAGCAGCCTATACGACGAAGGCTCATTTGCTGGCGAGGTGGAGCCGACTGCGAGCCTCCCCAAATTGGGGCTCGATGCCAAGGGATTGAGGATATCTGCAGCGGTCGAGATTGTCGCCGACTATCTGGTCTCACTTGGTATTCCTCAAGAGGAACTCGGTCGTATTGATACGCTGGTTAGCTTCGATTTTGAACGCTCTCGGCCGGCGGGTCTCCGACGCCATGTGTTTGGGGCGCCCATACCTTCGGATCATCTTATCGAGGTGGCAGAGGGTCTTCTGGTGGTTGATGAGGCCATGTGCCTTGTCCAGGCGGGCTCGTGGATGAGCGAGCTCGAGCAGCTTGAGTACGGATTTGAAGTGTGTGCTCGGTATCACCTTAACCATCTGTCGAGCGATGATTATGTTGAGGCCTCGCAACGATATGCCGTCGCCGACCTGCGTGCTTTTTGCGAGCAGAATCCTTCGCGTCGAGGCGTGAAACGCGCGGCCTCGTTGCTCAAGCGTGTAAAGGACGCTGCTCGTTCGCCTATGGAGACGGCCACCGCAATCATGGTCGTCGCGAAGCGTTCTCAGGGCGGGCTAGGGTACACCAGGGTCGAGTTCAACCATCGGGTCGATGTTCCCAACGAGTTCAAATATCTCGCTAAGGCCGGGTATTTCGAGATCGACGTATATGCGCCTGCAAGCGGTACGGGGATTGAATACAACGGTTCGGACCATCTTGATAAACAGCGCAGCGCGTCGGATGCGGAGCGTATGACCGTGCTGAGCGCGCTGGGCTTTAGGATGATCGTTCTCACCGGGACTCAGTTTGCCCATCAGCTGCAATTGCACCGGGCGATGAATGCCATCGCGCTCGCTATGGGTCTCAAGTGCGACCGAAGCGAGGTGTTCCAGAAACGGCAGAATGACCTGCGGGAATTCGTGATTCGCAACTGGAATGGTGGCCTCTAGGGGCGTTCTGACCCTTCTGCGGGGCATTGTGAGCAGGCAAACCGTCTCAATAATCGATGCTTTTCTCGATATTGAAGAAAATCATCGATTTTTGGGACGGTTTGGATGTTGAGGATGGGCTTGGGAAGTCCGTTGTGCTCGAAGCGACCTGTCCTGTCGTACGCATGTCGACCCATTCTTCCCGTGGGGTATTATGTTTCCCGAAGAATAAATCGCTGCACGAGGGGAGGACTGCGTGGACGGGCGCGTGCAACATGACGGCTTTGGCCGCGATATCAACTACCTGCGCATTGCCGTTACCGACAAGTGCAATTTCCGCTGTATTTACTGCATGCCGGCCGTTGGCGTGGCACCCCGCGCGCACGACGAGCTGCTCAGTGCCGAGGAAATAACCCGCTTTGTGCGCTTGGTGGCGGGGGAGGGCATTCGCCGCGTGCGCCTGACGGGTGGCGAGCCGCTGGTCAGCCGCCGCATCATCCCGCTCATTCGCGACATTCGCGCGATTCCGCAGATCAAGGACATCTCACTTACCACCAATGGTGCCCTGCTGCCCAAGCTGGCACCGCAGCTCAAAGATGTCGGGCTTGACCGCGTCAACATCTCCCTCGATACGCTCGACCCCTTGCTGTTTGGAAAGATCACGCGTCTAGGTCGACTCGAGCAGACCATGGCTGGCATCGACGCGGCGCTGGCTTGGGGCTTTGAGCCCGTTAAGGTCAACTGCGTTGTAGTGCGTCGGCTCAACCAGGATGTGGCGGCCCTCGCGCGGCTCACGCTCGACCGCCCCATCCATCTGCGCTTTATCGAATATATGCCCATCGGAGACGAGCACACGAGCTCGCATTGCGCCGTGGATCCGCATGCGCCCGCGTTCAATCCCGAGCTGTGGGACGCGAGCGATACCGTGCCGAGCGACGAGCTGCGGGCGCGCATCAATGCCGGGGCCACCGCGGCGGGACTGGGCGAGCTTGAGCCGCTCGACATCAACGACGCTCCTGCCGGCGCGGGCCCCGCGCGCTACTGGCACTTTCCGGGCGCGGCGGGAACGGTCGGCTTTATCAGCGCCATGTCCAACCATTTTTGTGCGAATTGCAACCGTCTGCGCCTGACGGCTGATGGCAACGTGCGTCCGTGCCTGTTTAGCGATGCCGAGTATTCGGTGCGTGAGGCGCTGCGCCGTGGTGATGATATGCAGGTACTTTCGATTTGGCGCGATGCCGTGGCCCACAAACCGCAGGAACACGCGATAATTGAGGGCACGCAACGATTTATGTCCCAAATCGGAGGATGATCATATGGCCAAGAGCAGGTACGCCGATGCCACCAAGGCCGCTCGCAGGGCCGCGATGTCTGCCCACAAAGTCACGGCTGCGGCGAATGCTGGCAACGCCGACGCGTCCGCGCAGCCGACTGCCAGCGCTGCCACCGAGCCCGCCCGCGACGCCCGTCGCGACGAGCTGACGCACGTGGACGCCAAGGGCGAGGTACGCATGGTCGACGTGTCCGACAAGGCCGAGACCCATCGCATTGCCATCGCCGAGGGTACCATCCTCATGCATCCCGAGACGCAGGCCATGGTGCTGCAGGACCGCGCCAAAAAGGGCGACGTGCTTGCCTGCGCACGCGTGGCGGGCATCATGGCCATCAAGCGCACGAGCGACATCATTCCCATGTGCCATCCGTTGCTCATTACCAAGAGCAAGTGCGATATTGCGCCCATCGCTCCGGCGGGGACGCCGGCTGAGGACGTGCCCGAGGGCTGGGCACCGGCGCGCACGGACGGGCAGGTTGGCTTTCACGTACTGGTTACGGCGGGCGTGACGGGCAAGACGGGTATCGAGATGGAGGCCCTGACCGGAGCGAGCACTGCATGCCTTACGATCTACGACATGTGCAAAGCCATCGATCGCGGCATGGAGATCGTCGACGTGCGCCTGTTGCACAAGGAGGGTGGCCGCTCGGGCGTGTGGGATCGTGCAGAGCGTCAGGCCGCTGCTGTTGAGGCCGTGGCCGCTGACGGTGCCGCGCCCGCGAGCGCACCCGTTGCCATCGCGCCCGCAGTTCCGGCCCCGGCCGTCCCCGCGATCGCGTTTATCGGCTACCAAAATTCGGGCAAGACCACACTCGTCGAGAAGGTTATCGCCGAGCTCACCCGCCGCGGTCTGCGCGTGGGTTCGCTCAAGCATCATGGGCACCATGGCTTTGATATCGACGTGCCCGCTAAGGACACCTGGCGCCATCACCAGGCCGGATCCAAGCACGTGGGTCTCATCTGCGCCACGCGCTGGGCGGAGTACGCCGACACGCGCGAGGAGGACGAGATGCCCGCTCGCGAGCTGCTGTCGCGTTACAACGATGTCGACGTGGTGATCATCGAGGGCTACAAGACCGAGGGCTTTGACAATATCGTGGTCGCGCGCTCCGGTGTCGACCGTCTGCGCGGCAAGAGCTCGCTCGACCTGGTCGATGGCCACACGCTGGCCCTTGCCTGCAATGAGGCCCTGGCGCGTCAGGCCTTCGACGCCGGCTTTGCGACCCGAGCCATCAACATCAACGACGCCCGAGCCATCTGCGACCTTATCCAAGACCATCTGGCCTAAAACCAGCCAAAAAGGGACAGGTTTGTTTTGGCAGGTTTTATCTGGGCAAACGCCATTTCCACCACAAAGGGGCCAGACACCTTTGTGGTGGTTTTTGCTTTGGTAGATTCTTGGGACATGCCTTACAATCTACCAAGTAGTTCATGACGGGCGAAAAACGGAGAGAAGGGGCCTGATGCGTCCTTAATGTTTCATGCGGATAGATTGATTTGACAGACGGTGGCGAATGCCCGCTGTCCGCATTCGTGTGAAACAAGGAGTCTCTATGCTCGTCTCTCTTTTCTCAAAGCCCCAACCATCGCTATCCGTGCAGGCCAAGCGCCTGGTGGCGATGCGCTTTCTCATCTACACCGGTTTTCAGACCAGCTACTTTATCGGCGTCATCGGAACGCTCACCTATGCAGACGATGCCTCGGTTGTGGCGACATCGCTGGCTGTCCTCTTTATGAACGTATTCGTGATCTTGGGATCCTTTGCGGGCGGTGCGGCGCTCGACGCCTGGGGTCCGCGCCGCCATTTCTTGCTGAGCATCATCGGCGCTCTCGCAACTGGCACGGCAATCATCGCCTTTGGTGGCGCGACCGGCGTCGTCCTACTCGGCGCGGTGTTTCTGGGCTTTGTGATGGGATTCGCCCAACCCATCGCCACGTCCTATCCGGCCTACCTCACCGACGACCCCGTCGAGCTCAAAGACATCAACTCCGCCATAACCATGTTCTCCAACGTGAGCATTATCGTTGGCCCCACACTGGGCGGCTTTGTCGCGGCGGCTGCATCGTCACGCGCGGTGTTCGTGCTCATGATGATCTTTACCGTACTGGCGCTCGTCGCCGGTTGGGGCTTTAGGCCGCAGACCAGTCATGTCGCCGGGCATGCGGATACCGATTCGGCAGAGGAAGTGGAGCGTGCGGGACAAAGCTCCAACCCCAGCACGTTCGCCCGCGTCACCTTCGCGACAAGCATCAAGACAGTCTTCACCAACAGTATCCTCGCCTTGCTGTTCTGCATCATCTTCCTCTCGAACTTTGGCTACGGTGCCTTCGATCCACTGGAGTCGTTCTTCTATCGCGATGTCCTGCACGTCGGTGTCGAATGGATGGGCTGGCTCTCGTCGGCCAGCGGTGTGGGTGCGGTGCTGGGCGCCGTGGTCGCGCTCCGCTTGCCGCCGCGCTTCGTCAGCCTCAAAACGCTGCTTGTGGCACTCATGTCCGTGGGCGTGGGAAGTCTGATTTATGTGGGGACACCGTACGTGGGCGTGGCCCTTATCGGCCAGATTGTCCTGGGCGTGGCCTGGGGCGTCGTCAACCCGCTCCACAACACTATCGTGCAAACGACGGCTCCGCTCGAGCAGCTCGGTCGCGTCAGCTCGGTCATGGGCTTTGGCAATATGTTCGCCGGCGTGGCCCCGCTGGCGATTGCCCCTTGGTTGGCGGCAACGTTTGGTGTGCAGCAGACGCTCGTAGGGGCGGGTATGGTCGTGACGGCGGTTCCCGTGGCGTTGCTGCTGTTTGGCCGCCGGCATTTTGATCGTGCCACAAGGCAGTAAAACCATCACAACATTCGATGAAAATCGCGATTTTGCCGAATAACGTCGAATGTTGTGATGGTTTGCGCTCCGGCCAGGCCACCCTGCGGGTCCGGCCACCACAAAGGGGCCAGGCACCTTTGTGGTGGTTTTTGCTTTGAGGGGCCGCGCCTGTGCCTTGGTATACCATGTACACCATTTCCGATCACATTCAGCACCGACGCGCTACCCAGAAAGGCCCCCATGGACACCACCTTCAGTCACATCAAAGCCGTGTTCTGCGATATCGACGGCACGCTGCTCACGAGCCAGCACACGGTGTCCCCGCGCACCGTGGCGGCGATCCGCGCCCTGCGCGAGCGCGGCGTGCTCTTTGGCCTGTGCACCGGGCGCGACGCCCACGCGACCGAGGCCATGTACGAGCTCTGGGGCATCGAAGGCCTGGTAGACGTGATCGTGGGCTGCGGTGGCGCCGAGGTCATCGACCGCGCGCACGACATCAACGAGCTGAGCTATCCGCTGCCGGGCGAGACCATCGCGCGCATCTGCGAGCACATGGCGGACCTTCCGGCAACGCCCGTCTGCCCCCGAGACGGCGTGTTCTACGTGCCCGAGAGCAACGCGTGCGTCGAGCACCTGTCGCGCGTCGACGGCGTGCCCTACAAGGTGGTCGATTTTGCCGAGTTCTTGCGCGAGCCGCAGCCCAAGGTGATGTTTACCATGGCGCCCGAGGTGATGCCGCGGGTGATTGAGCGGGCGTCGACGTTTGCCGATGACACTGTTAAGGCGGCGGCTCTGCAAACCACGCAGCGGCTCTACGAGTTCATGGATCCGCGCGTGTCCAAGACGCGCGGTCTTGTGCGCGTGGCGGAGCTCAACGACATGGAGCTCCAGAACATCTGCGTGTTTGGCGATGCGGACAACGACACCTGCATGGTGGCCGACGCCGGCGTGGGCGTGGCCATGGCAAATGGCAGCGACGCCACCCGTGCCGCCGCCGGCTTTGTAACCGCGAGCAACGACAAAGACGGCATCGCGATCTTTATCGAGGAGCATCTGCTGTAGCGCCGGGGGAGAGCCACCACAAAGGGGGCAGGTACCTTTGTGGTGACCGCTTGATTGCAATTAGACGCTCAGGCGATTTAGGTGAATTGATACCGAAAATCTGCGCGAAAATACAAATAACTTTGTCCGAACATCGCGCTCTAACCACCGATGGGTTAAAGATATTCTCATCAGTTTGGAAGGATATTCCTTCCGGTTAATGACCTACTGCTCACGGTCGATTTTCGACCGTGAGCGGGATGTCTGCTCTTGAGCAAAAATTTGTGCAAATAAATCTAATGCCATTAAAAAATGATGTGCAGCTAAATTACCAGTAGAAGCAAATAATAGATAGCGAATAAACGAAGGTAAATCTGAGCAAATGTCAAGAGAATTGAGAATCCGCTACAAAAATGTCGGTTTTGTTGCTCAGATGTCTAAACAATCGTTACAATATGTACACTAAACGTGCGCAATTACAGATTGCGCAGATACGTTTGATAGTGAAAGAGCAAGATCGCGGTCTCTTGGGGAGGAGACATCGATGAAAGCAAATTCAGACAAATCTAAGCAGAGTAATAAAGCGACGCGCCGTGTACTGGCAGGCGCTTTGTGCGGAGCTTCCGTGTTGAGCCTGGTGCTGTCGCTCGTCATGCCTCCGATCTCGCAGGCCATTGCCAACGATGGTCAGGCGGTTTCTACCGAGGAAACTGTGATGGGGGGGTTCCTCAAGTGAGTCTACTGTTGTAGGCAACACCAACAACGGGGATACCGAAAACCAGAATAGTGACGAGACCGAGAACGGCGAAACCTCTGGTGGCGTTGTCGCGACGGGCTTGTCGTCCGATGACGCGGGAGCCAAAAGTGCCGAGCAGCCTGCCGAAGACGACACTAATGATGAAGACGCAATCGCGCCTGCTACAGAGAATGAATCAGATTATGAAATTCGCAACGCGGCAGAGCTGAGCTCAAAGCTCCTTAACAAGGAACTGCGTGATGGAGACGGCGTTGCTACTTTTAAGCTTACGGCCGATATCGACTATAACGATGAGATTAGGCTCGAACAGTCCAGCGACAATCCCATCAATATCACCTTGAACTTAAATGGTCACAAGATAAAGCAGAATAGTGCTGGCAAGCCTCTGTTTGATATTGCTAAGGGCGCGACGCTTACGGTCGTGGACGACGTGGACTCTGGGCACATTCAGGAGAATGTTGCCGACGGCCAGCAGCTGCAAGATAAGGACGAGTATCTGACACCTGACAATTATGGCAAGACGGCAAAGATGTCTTATGACGATAATGGCATTCCGACTGACCTTACCTATTACGTAACCGAATCGACTGCAAGTGGTGCAGGTACCACTGAGAAGATCTATGAGCACACGGCGACAATTCAGGGCGCAATTGTTGGAGGCACCAAGAACTCCACGATGAGGCTCATTAACGTTTACCAGGGCGGCACGTTTAACCTCCAGAGTGGTACGCTTACGCAGAAAAAGGACTGCAATGTCGGTAACCTCATCTATGCCGAGAACGGTTCTACCGTCAATATGAGCGGTGGCTACGTATGCGGTGCTTCTACGAACACTTGGGCCAACGGTGCAGGTGTCATGGTGTCTAATGAAGGGGGCAGCGCTTCGACCCTTAATCTGATCGGTGGCGTAATTGCTGGCAACTGCGCTTCGAGTGGCGGCGGTGTATATGCCAAGGGGTCTGCAGTCAAGGTGACCAGTGGCGTAATCTCCGGTAAGGTGACCAGTGGCGTAATCTCCGGTAATAGCACATTCGGCGCGGGACTCGGTGGCGGCATTATGGCCGAGGGCGGCATCGTGACCGTCTCTGGTGGCTATGTCACGAATAATAGAATGGCTAAATTCTGCGGTAACGAAGGCGATGGTTGTCATGGCGGCGCTGGGCTTGCTGCCAATAACGGCGCCCATGTCACCATTTCCGGTGGCCAGATTACCGGCAACTACTCCGAGGAAGCTGGCGGTGGCGTTTATGTTACCGATGTTGGTCGACAAGGGTGGTCTCGCAAGGATACGGCATGGCTCACAATTACGGGGGGAACTATTGCCTCTAATGTGAGCTTCCGATCTGAGGGTGCCGGCATCCGAGTGGGCCAGATGGTTGACGCGATGGTAAATGGATCGTCAAAAGATAGCCCAGTCTACATCACTAATAACCACTGCATGTCTCGCTTTGACTGGGGCGGAGGCGGCGTCTTCGTCCAGGGCGATTCGAATACCGCATCTAATGCTGGCAGGCTCTTTGTGTACAACTCGTACATTAGCGCCAATATCGCTGGCGGCTATGGCGGCGGCGTAGCAGTCTGCCCCACGGGCAAGACGTTGGTAACGAACACTGAGGGCACGGCAATCTTTGGCAATTCGTCTGCTGGCGCTGATTACGACTATCATGATGATTACAACGCACAGGACAATACCGGTAATGAAGGTAAGCCCCATCTTTCCGAAGGTGGTCACGATAAAAATCAAGATTTCACTGCGTATAATAAAAATCCTGCGATCTTCCGCGAAAACGGTCATGCGGATTTCTTCCTTGCTGCAACGGGCCACAGCGATCCAATCGCAGCGGTAATCGGCAAGATGCTTGGTGGCGGTGACGCCAAGTTTTCGGGAAGCATTGAACTTGAAAAGAAGATTAGTATTCCGGCTAATGGTGGTGTTCAGGTCAAGAATAGTATCGGCTTGTCTTCGGGTGTTAATGCCGGAGATGATGCTGCGACGGCTGCGCAGGGTCTTGCCACAACCTTCATCACTGGCAACTATTCCTGGAACCATGGCGGCGGCATCATGTCGAACGGCGACCTGTACTTGGGTCAGCCAGCAGATACGTATGTTTACCCGAGCCTTAAGCTGAAGGCGACCAAGGCGTTGGACGGCCGCGACCTCAAAGATGGGGAGTTCACCTTTAGGGTCTACCGCAAGGATTCGAAAGATCCTTTTGCTAATGGGACATTCAATCGCGACGCTTGCATTGAGGTAGGAACTGCAAATAATGATGCAAGCGGCAACATCACGTTTAACCTTGATGAACAGTTCGCAACGAGTGGCACGGATGGCACGATTACATATTACCTAGTCGAAAATGCCGGAAGTGTTTCCGGCATCACATACGACCCCGCCGTGTACGAGATTAAGGTGACAGTCGAAGACCAAACGACTGTGCTCATATCTGTTCCGACTCGGGACGATCCGAACAAGACCATAGAGCTCAAAATCCATAACTACAAGATCAAAAACGTGAGCGCGGTCGAGCATCCCAAGGGCGAAACTGACTTCCAGAACGTTGCTGTGCAAGCAGATGCTACTGAGGGCTATTATTCGATTGTCGGCTCCGACGGGGGAAAGACCTTCACCAATAAGTACACTCCGTACACCCCCAGCGGCTCCTGGACTCCTAAGGCGACTAAGGTCGTTAAGGGTGGCGAGATGAAGGAGTTTACGCTCGAGTTTGCGGATAACGAGAACTTTACGGGCGACAGCGTCAAGACCGTCTCGACCACTGCCGGTGGCGACAATCCTAAGACCCTGGGCTTCCCCACGATTACTTACACGCTTGACAGCTTGAAGCAGAGTGATACTGATGTTCCGGGCCGTGGCGCTTCCAAGACCTTCACGTACTATGTGCACGAGAAGGACGATAGCTCGATTTTCTCGCATTACAAGTTCGATAATTCGGTCTATAAGTTCACGGTTGTTGCAACGGACGATACCAATGGAAACATCAATTGTGAGGTGACCTACATGAGGGGGACCGTTGGCTCCGGCGGTGAGTGGGTAAGCGCCGAGACCGAGGGCCACAAGTTTCCCAACACTACCCCCACCTTCACCAACACCTACTCAACCTCTTTGCCCCTTTCTGGTATGTCGGGCGTCACTCTGACGTACCTTGCCGGCGCGGCGGTGCTTTGCGCTGCTGCGGCCTGGATGCACATTCGTCGCAAGGCGAATGCGAAGGGAGGCGAGCGTCGTGAATAAGAAAGTTTGCTCCTTCCCGATCTTGTTTGCGCTGCTTGCCCTCCTGATCGGCACCTGCGCGGTTGTGTTCCCCGCTTCCGCGCAGGCCGCGCCGACCTCGACCGGTTCCATCACGGTGAGCGGCACCGTGGCGAGCAGCTACGACGCCTACCAGATCTTTAGCGCCAACGTCGTTGACGGCGACAGCGACGCCAAGATCGCCACCGACTGCGCCTGGGCAAGCGACGCCGCGCGCGACGCCGTCCTGCCCGTGCTGCACAGCGCCGGCATGCCCAATTCACAGACCACCGCGCAGGAAGCTGCCGAGTGGCTCAACACCGATTCCCACCTTACGAGCGCGCTGAGCGCACAGCTCGCTCGTTCCCTCCAGAGCTCTGGCGCCGTGTCCGTGGCCCTTAACGCGGGCAAGACGGCCGAGCTGCCCTGCGGTTACTGGCTCATCGTCGCCGACGACGACGCCATTTCCCAGAACGAGGCCGGCACCGCGCCGATCATGGCCCTGGTGGGCGGCAGTGCCGTCACCGTCAAACCCAAGGCCGCGACGCCCAAGGTGTCCAAGTACGTGCTGGAGGACAGCACCGCCGCCTGGCAGAAGGCCGCCGACGCTACGGTCGCCGACGACCTGTACTGGCGCCTCTCTGCCACGGTCCCGGCCGGCCTCACCGCCTACGACACCTATACGGTGCGGTTCGTCGACACCATGAGCGCGGGGCTCGACCCCTCCAAGGTGGCCGCGAGCGCGCGCGTGTACGTGGCGGCGGGCGCAGACGGCGGCTTCGACGCCGTTTCGGCCGACAAGGACGGCCGCGCCGGCACCGAGCCCGCGAAGGGCTGGACCGACATCACGGCCCAGTGCAGGGTCTCGGTCGACGGCAAGACCTTCACCGTGCGCACCGGCGACCTGATCGCCGCGCTCGGCGGGGCCGACGCCTTCACAGCTGGCGCCCGCGTGGTCGCCGTGTACAATGCGCCGCTCAACAGCGCATGCAGCCACGGCATCGCCAAGGGCAACCCCAACGAGGTCTACCTGCGCTACCCGCGCTCTCCCTTTGCCGACCAGTCCGGCGACGCCGGATTCACCCGCACGCCGAGCGATGACGCGTGCGCCTACACCTGGGATCTCGCGCTCACCAAGCGCGGCAGCGACGGCGACAAGCCGCTGCCCGGAGCGGTCCTGAGCATCGCCGACGACCGCGGCCGCACGCTTGCGGCCGACGGCACGTGGGATGCGGAGGGCAAGGCCACCGTCACCACGGGCGAGGACGGCCGCGTGACCGTCTCGGGCGTGGACTCGGGCAAGCTAGAGGTCCGCGAGCTCAAGGCACCCAAGGGCTACGCCGCCTTTGAGGGCACGCGCTCCGTGACGGTCAAGGCCGAGGGCCTGGACGTCGACCAGGTGGCCGCCGCCAAGCCCAAGCTCACCATCACGGCCGAGTCGCCCCTGCGCGCCGACAGCGCGGACGGGTCGACGGGCAGCCTGGAGGCGTCGATCATTAATACGCCCGCCGGCACGCCCCCTAGCATTACCACCGGAGGCTTTATGCCCTTGACTGGCGATATGGCAATGTACGCCGTGGCCGCCGCAGCGGTCGCCGGAGCTGCACTGATCGTGGTCGCGCTCCTGATCAAGCGGGGAGGTGGCAGCCATAAAGAGTAGCTGGCAGCCCCACAGAGAGCGGGGCGAGACGTAGCGAAGCAGATGCTAAGACACAGACAGATGATGACCGATCGAATGAGAACCAACCGGAAAACGGAGGAAAAGAAGATGAGCATGAACAAGAACATCGCCCGCCTGGCAGTAACGGCAGGCCTCACGGCGGCGCTGAGCTTCGGCGGCGTGATGGCCCCGGTGACCATGGCGTTTGCTGCGAAGGGCGACGATACGATCACGATCACGCAGAACGAGAACAATGGAGCCACCAAGTTCAAGGCATATCAGATCTTTAAGGCCGATGTCGTGGACAAGGACGGGCAGAAGGTCGCGTCCAACGTCGACTGGGCGAGCGACCAAGCGAGGGATGCCGTTCGCGGCGTCCTTACGTCTGAAAACGCGCCAGGCATCACCAATTCGTCGACCGCGCAGGAGGTCGCCGACTACCTTTCTGAGGCGATCATGGATACCACTCCTACCACGGTCGTGAAGAAGGACGATCTTCTCAATAAGATTGCCCTGGCTGTCGAGAAGGACGTACCCGCGACTGGCGTGGTTTTTGATGCTGGCACCCCCTTTACTGCCACGAGCAAGGGCTACTACCTCTTCCTGACCGATACCTCTTCGATTGGAACCAAGGACGATTACGCCGATAAGAAGCAGACCGGCACCTCGCCGATCTTCGCCGTCGTGGGCGGCAAGGCCGTGGCGGTTGTCGAGAAGACGGATATTCCCACGGTCGAGAAGAAAATTAAGGACGACAAGTCCGTCAGCAATTGGGCCGACAAGGGCGACTCGCAGATGGGCCAGCCGGTCAACTATCAGCTTACCGGTACCGTCGCCAAGAACGTCGATACGTTCAAAACGTATTACTACCAGTTCCACGACGAGCTGTCCGCCGGCCTGACCGCCGATAAGACTTCCGTTGAGGTCAAGGTCGACGGGACTAAGATTGCTAGCGACAAGTACATTGTTGACTATGATCAGGCGAACGGCAATAACCTCCTGACGGTCACGTTCAACGATCTTAAGAGTTCGGTCGTAACCATCAAACCGAATTCTAAGGTCGTTGTCACCTACACCGCCAAGCTCGATCCCGACAAGGCCGAAAACGTCGTTGTCGGTGGCGAGGGCAACGACAACAGCGTCAAGCTCATCTACTCCAACAACCCCGGCCACGACTCCAAGGACGAGTCCGTGCCCGACACCGTGCGCGACTACACCTATGCTCTCAAGCTCGTCAAGGAAGACTCTGTGGATACGGACCAGAAGCTCAAGGGCGTAAAGTTCACCATCCAGGCGACTGCGCCCGACGAGGACGTAGCTCAGGGAACGACTGCCCAGTACGTCCAGGAGAACGGCTCCCTCGGGGACAGTAAGTATGAGTTCACAACGAACGATCAGGGTGAGATTTCCGTCAAGGGCCTCGATGCTGGCACCTACACGGTGCACGAGGTTGAGGGCAGTAACCCTGGCTACAACACGCTGGATGACTTTACCTTCACCATTACCGCCGCGGGCCTCGATAAGGCGGAGGGTGACAACACGTTGAGCGTCACTACAGGTAAGAACGGTTCGAACCTTGTTGATACTCCGAGCATCAATGGCGGTACTGTCACCCTCACCGTCAGGAACAAGAAGGGCTCCGGCCTCCCGCTGACCGGCCTCAATGGCGTGACCTTCACTTGGATCGCTGGTGGCGCGGTGCTGTGCATCGGCGTGGCGCACCTCATCCGCAGCCGTAAGCAGGCTGAGGAGTCCGAGCAGGAGTAACGCTCGCTTACCCATCCCTTTGGCAGGTGGGATGTAATGGCCATGAGACTTGCGGACACTTTTCTCGTCCATCCACGTTCTTGCTTTGCCATTCTCTTTTCGGGGCAGACTCCGCGCTGGAGTCTGCCCCGTTCTTTTTGGACATAGCAGCCGGGCTTCATTGTCCGGAGGATCGGGCGTATGACTATCGAACAAATGTTTGCAAATATTGCGTTCACCAGGCGCAAGCGCATGCGCTCGCGGTAAAATTGCCTTGCGACGCATCCCGTGCGCGGGCGGCCGACGACTCGATCGGAGGTCCCCAAATGCTGAAATTCCTTAACGCGCTCGCCGCCCTCGCGACGGTGGGCACGTTCGTCATCGCGTTTCTTGACTCGTATGAGGTTCGGTTTAAGGTCCGTAGGCGCACGCGCGGTGCGGACGGTAGAAGGCATTTGCGCCGCAACAAGCGCAAATAAGAATGCCCGGGGTTAGAGGCCCGGGCATTTAACAACGTCGGAAACTGGTCGCCCGCGCTCCTAAGTACTTACGCGGGGTGCGTCGTTTCCTGTAGCTATTGTATCCCGAATCGCCCCGCCGATTCGGGACATTTTGAAAACTCAAATGCTGGCCTATGCTCGCGCTGCGCAATGCTGTCTAGCTGCGTTGTCCGGCGCGGAAGCTCGTTAATCGGCTATTATTTGTTTAGACAACTTGAGTTGTAGAGGAGTGACCGGCGATGGTGCAGGGCGCCAAACATATGAAGAGCAATAACGCCGCGGACAACGGCGGCTCAAGCCCCCAGCCCAAACCTCAACCAAAATCTAAGCGCCGTCGCAAGCGACTGCCGCGCTGGGCCGACCGGCTTATCACCATCGTCATCATCCTTATTGGCGTGGGCCTTATGACCTGGCCGTGGATCTTGGACCGGCTCGAGGCCTCGGGCGTGTTCAATCAGATCAGCACCGTGTCCAGCACCGTGGACGCGCTGTCTGCCGAGGAGCGCGAGCGCATCCTGCTACAGGCGCGCTCCTTTAACGAGCAGCTGGCGGGCGAGGCTACCGAGCTCCCCGCCGACCAGATCGAGCCCTACGACCAGCAGCTCATCTTTGACCGCGACCCCATGATGAGCTGGGTCGAGATCCCCTCCATCGACGTGAGCATGCCCATTTACCACGGCACGAGCGAGGAGGTCCTTATGGCGGGCGTCGGCCACCTGGAGGGCACGAGCCTGCCGGTGGGCGGCACCTCGACGCATTGCGTGCTCACCGCGCACTCGGGTATGCGCAACCTGAGCATGTTCGACGACATCCATTCGCTGGAGCCCGGCGACCTGGTGCTGCTGCACACCATGAACAAGACGCTCGCCTACAAGATGGTGGACTCCGAGGTGGTGCTGCCCGAGGAGATGGAGTCGCTGACTATCGAGCCCGGCGCCGACAAGGTGACGCTCGTCACCTGCACGCCCTACGGCGTGAACGACCATAGCCTGCTGGTGCATTGCGTGCGCACCAAGTACAACAAGAAGGACGTCGACAAGCAAAAGTCGCTGGCCGGCCGCCACTGGGGCAAGCGCGAGTTTGCCGTGCTCATCGTGGTCGTGGCCATTGTGCTGTTGCTGCTGGACATCGTGATCCACACGGTCCGCAAGCGCCGCAAGGCCAAGGCCTCGGCATAAGACATTCTCCAGAATCACCACAATGGGGACAGGTACCTTTGTGGTGGTCGGGACTTCCAAACCATCACAACATTCGATGAAAATCTCGATTTTGGCGAAAAGCGTCGAATGTTGTGATGGTTTTCGTTGTGGGCGGGATGGTTTTCGCTATGGACGGTGCGGTTTCGCTGCAGAACCGCCAGCCTGCCGCCCGCCAGCCCGCCGCTCTCGTTACGTTTTCGCTGCATTTGGGTAAAGCGCCTGCTCCAAGCCGGCGCCGCCCTGTATACTAGAGCGGTTTAACTGTTATGCGGAAGGGAGCGCCTATGGCACTCAGCGAGAAAGACGTGCGCGGCAT
>CATZRJ010000027.1 GCA_958423535.1 uncultured Collinsella sp. | reverse complement strand
CGGGCAGCAGCAGGTCGGCCAGATCCTCGACGCGCTCGACCGGTGCGACATCCGCGGCGCTGGCACCACCCTGGCGGTTGTCCACGACCTTGGTCTTGAACTTGCGCAGCTGGCGGGTAACCTTATCGGCGGAGAGGTCGATGGCAGCATACATATCTGCGCCGTGCTCGGCAACGCGAATCACCGAACCGCGGGCACGAACCGTGACCTCGACGATTGCCGGGTTGGGGTTCGAGGGGTTCTTCTCATAACGAAGCACGACGTCGACTGTCATGGGCTCGATGTCGAAAACCTTGAGCGCCTCGCCGATTTTCTCATCCACATGCGCACGCAGAGCATCGGTTACCGTCGTCTTGCGTCCAGAAACCTTGATATCCATACGTGGCTCCAATCTGCCTCGGGGACTTACTGTACTGGCTATGTACCCATTGCCGTGCATTTAATCACGCGAATTCCCAAAGACCCGAATAACGACTGCTTGATACCGCATACCGAAGTCTCGCACTTTTCCGTGACAAAGTGCGCTATAGGAAGGCGTCGACGGAGTTAATTTTTCTCCTGGAAATTAGCTTTGACCTGCTAGTTTTACCAAAATAGAAAAGCCAGGCTCCCCTATTTGGGAGACCCGGCCATGCGTGTTGAAACCGTGAAGAAGCGCCTTGTTCGGTGTATGGCAGACGCCACCCCTACCAATAACTAGCTATTGAGCTTGTTGATGTCATCGTCGGTGATGGCGCCCTCCTGGCTAGACGACGGACTGTCGCCGTTGTTATCAGAGGCGTCGCCATCGGAGGACTCGGTCTCGTTGGACGTGGAGTCGGATGCCTGCACATTGGCCCCCGAAACAGTCTTGGCGGTAAGGTCATAGGGCATTTGGCCATACCAGACGCAGTGGACCGCCTCGAGCGTGCCGTCGACCGTGATGCCGTCGAGGGCATCACTCACGGCACGGCACAGCTCATCGTTAGAGCTAAGGCCTGCGACGCCAAGCGTGGAGGGTGCCTCGAGCGTGCCGACATAGGAGATCTGACTCATCAGGCGCGCGAGGTAACCACCGGCCGTGGAATCACAGATCACGTAATCGACCTCGCCCGACTCGAGTGCCTCGAAGCACTCGTTGATGTTGGAGAAGGTCTTTTGGTTGGCCGTGATGCTCTGCTTGGCAAGCGCTTCCTGCGAGGCTGAGGAGGTCTGAACGCCCAGGGTAGCGGTGTTAAGCGTTTCGGTGGAAACGCTCAGCGACTCGCCGTCACTGCTCTTGCCGAATACGGCGGGGGCGTCGTACAGACAGGTGCCAAGTGAGCTGATATCGCCGTCCGTAGACCTGGCGTCGCCAATAAAGATGTCGGCCTTTTTATCGCTGAGCGCGGAATCGGCCGAGGACGCATCGACAAAGGCGACTTTGAGACCCATGCGGCATGCAAGGGCACGAGCGGCATCGACCGCATAGCCCGTGAGGTTTCCGTCGGCATCCTGCATGGCTTGCGGGGCATCGGAAGTATCGAGGGCGACCGTCAGGGTTCCCGGCGTGACCAGGGCATCGTCCGATACCGTGGGGGTAACGGTCTCGCGCTCAATCTGGTCGATCGTGGGCGTCGTGAACGTGGACAGTGGATTGAACGCACATCCACTCAGGCCCAAAACGGCAATGACCGCCGCGGTCCCAGCACCTAACCGAGCCGCATGCATCAAGCTGCCCCTCACCATGTCCACTACCCTGCCTTCTGTGTCGTATACAATCCGTGCCTTGCGCGGAATAACGGGTTGTTCCCACCAGCTGACCTGGTATTTGACCCCACACTTGCGCACCGGGGTGTTTGCTCGGGAGGCCGCAGCCACCTTCACGACTGGCCCGCTCGCCCGCGAGGCGGTATTGCCCCAAAGAAAGTAGAACGGACGGTGCGGCTTACATCTAGGACGCGCCATGATCGCGCCGCGCGCACGCGGTCGCTTACGTGGATCCCTTTGACCGCGTCTGTCTTGGACTAGGATGGGCATTTCGTCCGTCCGCAACCACAGCCTGGCAGGAACGTAGGGCATTATAGCTAAGTTCAAGCTAAAGTTTAAGGTTAAGGGCGTCATTCGCACCGTGAGCACAGATTTTGCAGGTCGGAGCGGACTATTCGTGCCCCCCATGAAGCCCGGAGCTCCCCCTACGGGGAGCTCCGGGGCACCCGTCTCAGGGTGCCGTGTGCAAAAAACGGCAAATATGAGTACTGCTACCAATTTAGTAGCAGCGTATTTCCGCCCCACGAGCCCTTTTTGAGTTCCGCACAGCCCGCTTGGCGCCAAGATATTCCACATTCGTTTATTATCTCTTCGCTGAATCCAGATTTTCGGCTCAGGTTTCTCTGTTTTTCCTGTCACTAATCTAGTAACAGTACTCATATTTGCCGTTTTTGCACAGAGCATATAACAAACCCCCTATAAAGCCATAGTTTTACGCCGGCTTGAGCCCAAAGCACGCTCGGAGCGTATTCAGCAGAGCATCTTGCCTCTTTCGACGAGCCTCTACACGATTCTGATATCGTTTACCCATACGCTGGTGGATGCGCCATGCGAGCGCTTCCATCGCTTCCATGTCGCAGAGCATCTCGTTGTTGACCGTCGCGACCTCGATTCCCATGGACGCCAAACCCGTATTGCGTTTTTCATCGTGAATGCGCCCGCCGCGAGACGAATGGCCCTGCTCACCGTTGTATTCCAGGTCAAACCGAGCTGCTTCCTGATAGGCATCGCAAACCGCATACGGCATCCCCGAGATCGCCTGCGCACGGTCGTTGAACTCGATCTTGTGGTCGGTCTTAAAGGGACCGCAGGCAAATCCGCCATAAGAAAACGGAAGCGAAAACATGGCAAGCATGATGCATTCCATGGGTGAGCGCAGGTTTTCCGACAGAAAGGGGCACAGCCGCCGCAGCTGCTTGGCCGCGCTCCCCTTGCATGCCGCAAGGTAATCTGCCAGGCGATCGGGCGTCAGCACTGGCTCGACCTCAAAGTAGCCCACATCTGACGGCTGGTCCTTATCCTTTGCAAGCCTGTTCACGGTAGGCGAGCTGTAAGGGGGCAGATACTGCCCGCGATCGCTCAGCGAAATCTTGGAGCACAGCTCCTGGGCCAGGGCAAATGCCTGGATACAGCCGACTTCGCGCGCAACGGCGGCACAGAGGGCCTCGGGAGACAAGCTGTA
Organism: uncultured Collinsella sp.; assembly: GCA_958423535.1. Classification (GTDB taxonomy): domain Bacteria; phylum Actinomycetota; class Coriobacteriia; order Coriobacteriales; family Coriobacteriaceae; genus Collinsella. The sequence continues at coordinate 22,389 of CATZRJ010000027.1, read as the reverse complement.
CACTCCCGGCTCCACCTCCAAAATCGAGGCGTCCGGCAGGCCTGTAGAACAAACGGACCAGCTTGCACCAGGTATGCGGCGACGCTGCTTCGCCGACCCCACCAGCAGGCACAAGTCTTCTTGAACATCGCCACTCACGGCCCCGATCCGCACCAAATCGGGAAGATAGATGTCCTCGGCCGAGGGAGACGATGTATGCAGCACACGGCGCTCTTCATCGGGATCGAGGTCTCTCCAGCTGATGTAACCCATTTGTCGGCGCTCGGCGCGCATCATGCGCAGCGCCGAGGCACCGGTCAGGACTACGGAGGCCGCCAGTTGCTCGCTTGTCAGTTCGATGCGCCGCGCTAGCTTCACTGCCACAAAACCACCCCCTACCAAACGCGTGCGATAGCGAGGCCATCAACGGCCGCGGCACCGGCACGCTTGAGCTCCGCCGAGGCTGCTGCCATGGTCGCGCCCGTGGTAATGACATCATCGATGAGCAGCAGACGGCGGCCGCGCACATCCTCGACCGTCTCGTACATGCCCCGGGCACGTTCCCGGCGCTCATCGCGACCGAGCTCTCGCTGGTCACCGTGACCGTATTTGACCAGGGCGTCCAGCAACGACACACCCGAAAGATCGCAAAACGAGCGCGCGATTGCTTCCATATGATCGAACCCACGCCGCCGAAACGCTGCCGCAGTCGCGGGCACAAATACCACCGCGTCGGCGCCGGACAGCACGCTGCCGTAGCGATCGGATGCTGCCACCTGGGCATGCAAGGCAGTGTCGTAGAGCAACTCCGCCAGATACGGTGCCAGACGGCGCTCGCCCGCATCCTTGTACGCCTTGATGATGCGCGGCAGCGGATGTACATAGACGGCACACGCCAGGCAGCGATCGAGCGCCTCGGCCATTGCCGAAGACGTGCCCTCGACCGAACACTCAGTGCACAGCAAATCCCCAAACGGGGCGCCGCATCGGGTACAGCTATGACGTGGGTCGATAAGCGTGAGCGATGCCAGACAACCCTGGCAGATCAGCGCACCGGCGCGCTCGCAGCCGGCACATCGCGTGGGCGACAATGCCTCGAGCGCCTCGCGTGCCACCCGCTCGGCAAACGGTAGCAATTCGTCCGCAAACGGTAGGGCGTCGGCACCCTGCAGACGGCTCAATATGTTCAGATGGCTCTTCAAGACACAACCCTCCCTACGTTCGGTCGCAGGGAGGGTTGTTGATTCAGCGCCATGATACCCCGATGCGCTCGGGGCAAGGCGGGCTAAATCCGCTCGCGGGCGTTATTCGCCGGTAGGCGGTTGCGGTGCGGACGAGGTGTGGGTCGAGCCTTCGCCGCCGTCCTGGCGCGGCTTGCGGGAGCGACGGCGGCGACGGCGCTTTTGACCCTGGTCGGCCGAGCCCTCGCCACCGCGATCCTCGCGCGGCTCGCGCTCGTCGCGAGCGGCGCCACGCGAAGCCTTGGCAGCCGCTCCCCCGCCATCCCCGGGACGACGGCGCGTGACCTTGACTTCGCCATCCGAAACCTGATCGGCCACAGAAGGAACCGAGGGCTTCTGCTGCGTGCCCGAGGAATGGCGACGACGCGGACGTGGCATGCGCTCCTCCTCACCACGCGGCTTGCCGCCCTTGTCGGCAGGCGCGTCGGAACCCGAGCCACCCTTGGGAGCGGCACCGGCCTCGCGAGCGGCTGCGGCGCGGAAGGCGTCCTCGCGCTCCTCGCTCGACAGGTGACGGCGGCGACGACGCGTGGGGTTCATGCCACCGCCGCGGTTTTGCTGCTGGGGCTGCTGAGCCTCGCGCTCGCGGGAAGCGTTCTTACCCGCGGCCTCGCCATTGTCGACGGACGCCGCGCGCTTGCGGCGGCGACGGCCACCAGCTGCCTCCTCGGCCTCGGGTGCCTCGGCCTTGCCGCGGCCCTTTCCACGGCCACGGCCCTCGCCCTGGCCCTGAGCGGTGCGAGCATCGGATTCGGCATCGCGACGACGGCGCTTGGGCATCGATGTGCCGGCCAGACGATCGGCACTCGACAGGCCATCGCCCACGTCAACGCCGTTCTCGCGATCGAGTTCCATGAGCGCCAGGCGCATCTCGGGCGACTCGATGCGCTCGAGCACATCGCGCGTCACACAGTCGGGGCGGCAGTTGCAGCCCTGTTCGGCGGCCTTCTTTTTGCAGCCCTCCGAGCACGTCATATCGGCCAGGTTGACCTTAAAGACCTTGCCGTTCTCCAGGCGCAGCACCAGCTGCTCACGCGGCGTGTCATATTCCTGGATACGCGCCTTGCCAAGCGGCGTATCGATGAGCGTCTTCTTTTTGGGCGCACGGCTCTTAAAGTCCTTGTACGCCTCGAACTCATAGCGCAGGCAGCACATCAGGCGGCCGCAAACGCCACTGATCTTGGACGAGTTGAGCGGCAGGTCCTGCTCTTTTGCCATGCGAATCGAGACGGGCTCAAACTGTCCGCCAAAGCGCGTGCAGCAGAGCTCCTGTCCGCATTGGGCATAGCCGCCCACAAGGCGGGTCTCATCGCGCACGCCGATCTGACGCATGTCGACGCGAATGTGCAGCGTCGAGGACAGATCCTTGACGAGCTGGCGAAAATCGACGCGCTCCTCGGCCGCAAAGTAGAACACGGCCTTCTCGCCGCCAAACAGGTACTCGACGCCGACCGGCTTCATCTCGAGGTCGAGCTCCTTGACCAGGCGGCGGAAGTCGACCATGGCCTCGTCGCCCTGGATGGCCAGGTCATCGGCAAGCTGCAGGTCGATGTCGCTCGCCACGCGCAGCACGGGCTTGAGCGGCTGACCGATCTCGTCTTGCGGCACCTCGAAGGGATCGGCCGTGACCAGGCCGATCTCGGTTCCGCGCTCGGTGGAGCAGATGGCATAATCGGCCTCGAGGATATCCAGATCCTGCGGGTCGAACCACAGGTCGCGCGAGGCGTAGGTAAACTTAACGGGTACGACTAACGGCATTTCAGTGCCTTCCTGATATCGAACAGCATGACCTCGATGGCCAGCTGGGGAGTAACGTTTCTGGCGATGTTGCGCTCGGCGGTCGCGACCGCCTCGAGCGCCCGGGTGGCACCCGCAGCATTCGTCGCGGCGGCAAGCCGCCCGATCGTGTCGCGCACGTCTTCGTTCACGACGTCGGCCGCCTCGTCCTGAAGCGTCAGCAGCACGTCGCGCATGAGCGTCCGCGCGCTCGCCAGCGCTTCCATGATACCCGAACGCTCGCGCGCGTTGAGTTCGCGCTTGTTGCGGTCCTCAAGCTGCTTCAATGCTCCACGCGACAGGTAGTCGGCGTTTTGCTCGAGCACCTTTTCCTGTGTGGACTTGACCTCGGCGAGCGGTGCCTTAACGGCGACGATGAGCGACTTGGCGCGGCTGAGCACATCAGCCTCGTCGGCAGCGATGAGCGAATCGATGGCGCGGACCATTTGGCGGCGAGCATCCTGGCGCTCGGCACTCTTAAGGAACTCGATGCCGCGTGTGGGGCTTCCCGCCACGGCGACCGCCATGCGACAGCGCGCGAGGTCCTGACCCGTCGCGCGACTCACGGCCTGCGCGGCCACGGTGGGCGACACCAACCGAAACGGCACGCACTGACAGCGGCTCACGATGGTGGGCAACATCACGTCTGCCGAGGTGCCCAACAAGATGAACATAACGCCCTCGGGCGGCTCCTCGAGTGTCTTGAGCAGCGCGTTGGCGGTGTTAGCGCGCAGTTGCTCGGCGCGATCGATGATGTAGACCTTGGCCTTGGCACGGATGGGCGCCAGCGACACGTCATCGAGCAGCTCGCGGGTCTGGGCAATGAGGTAGCCTGTGGCGCTCTCGGGCGTGTAATAGTGCACGTCAGGATGCGTATGCCGAGCAACGCGTACGCAGCTGTCGCATGCTCCGCAGCCGTCCTGCTCGCACAGGAAGGCCTGGGCGAGCGCCCATGCGGCATCGAGCTTGCCGGCACCGGGAGCGCCCAAAAACAGGTAGGCGTGCGATGCGCGGCCGCTGGCGACGGCGTTGGTCAAAAAATCGCGAACGCGCTCTTGGGTGTCGAGCTTGGCCAGCAGGCTTGCCTGAGCGGGGGCCATGTTACTCGGCCTCCTTGGCAAGCGCGGCGGCGACAGCATCTTGCGAAATGTCGAGACCGTACGCGCGAATCTGCTCGACCGTCTTCTCGAAGACTTCCTCGACGGTCGCAGTGGCGTCGATGAGCTTTACGCGGTTTGGCTCCTCGGCAGCAATAGCGCAGAATCCCTGGTAGACACGCTCCTGGAATGCCATGCCTTTGGCCTCCATGCGATCTGCCGCGCCACGGGCTGCCATGCGCAGCGCCGCCTGCTCGGGCGTGATGTGATAGACGAGCGTGAGCGCCGGGTGCGTTCCCGCAACGGCTAGGTTGTTGGCATCGCGCACCATCTGGCGATCAAGGCCGTCGGCAAATGCCTGATAGCAGGTTGTGGAATCGTAGAAGCGGTCACACAGGACCACCTTGCCGGCCGCAAGGGCGGGAGCTATGACCTCGTGCACCAACTGGGCGCGCGCTGCCTCGTAGAGCAGCAACTCACAGGTGTCGCCCATCGCTGTATTGGCGGGGTCGAGCAGCAGAGCGCGGATCTTTTCGCTAATGGCGGTACCGCCCGGCTCGCGCAGGCTCACAACCTGGTAGCCAGCGAGTTCGAGCGCGCGGGCAAGCAGACGCGCCTGCGTGGACTTGCCGGCGCCGTCGACGCCCTCGAGCGTGATAAAGCTATGTTGAGCGGGCTCAAAAGCCATGGGCGCAGCCCCTTCCTGCAAGGCGCGTAAATGCAGATATATCAACCAAGCCATGATACCCCAGTGCTCGGCGCGTCTCCAATGGCTAATGGTGCCTTTCCAAAGTTGCGGTGAAATAGGGACTGGTTGAAGCCCTGAGACCGCCAAACAGTCCCTATTTCACCGCAACTTATGATGGGGAATTTTGGACGCTGGGTATAATCGTCGTATTGCATTGAAATGTGGCGAAAGGAGTGGCAATGTCTCGGTATTGCGCCTCGTGCGGCAAACTTCTTGCAGATGATGCCAAGTTCTGCACCTCATGCGGTGCACCCGTTGAGCAGACAACCGCAAGCAATGGCCAACCCGCGTTTGAGCAGACCGGCTTCCTCGATACGCCGCAAGCTAAGCCGGACGGCCCCCTCGCCTATCGCCCCGACCCCGCCGCCAGCCCCGCAGCGGTCGAAACGACGCAGCGCATACCCGTCGCGGACACCCCGCCCCAACAGCAACCGGCATCTACGTACGCGCCTGATTCACCGCAGGCCCCCGCCGCCAAAAAGAGCAGCACCAAGGCGCTTATCGCCGTTATCGTTGTGCTCGTGGCAATTATCATCGCCTTGGTCATCTTTTTTGTGATCAAGCCTTTCGACAACGCCGCCACGCAAACGACTGCCGAGATTACTAAGCTGCACCATGATGTCGACTCCGACGACCTTAAGCCCCTTGGCAACCTCAATAGCCTTTACGACGATGACGACGATGATGATGACGGCGAAGCAACCCTCTCCGAGCAAAACCTCTACCGTCGCCTGAGCGAATACTACGACCTGCTCGAAGATCTCGATAGCCAGGTCCGTGCCTGCGCAGAGGCGTTCAATGGCGGTTATCTGGAAGAGGACCGTACCACCCGTCAAAATCTCGCTGATGTCGCCGAGCGCACGGAAGACACCATCGAACAGTACTACGATATCGTCGAGGACCTGGACGTCCCCATGAGCTCTAAGAACTACAGCTCCTGGAAAGACATCGTCGCCCTGTATGACGACCTGGACCACCGCATCGACGCGATCTGCGATGCCTGGGAGATCAGCCTAAAGTACGCAAAGCCCGCGGACCATAAGGACGAAATCGTGGCGCCGCTGTCGCGCGACAACGTGGCGGGCACCAATGACAACAAGTACCGTCAGGACTTTGAGGACCGCTATCCCGGCGCCAAGCCTGTCGAGGTGAACTAGTCGCATGCGACGTTCTTAAACAGCTAGTCATTAAAGAACGTCCCCAATGACTACGCAAAAAACGAGCGAGGATCATGGGACCCTCGCTCGTTTTTGTTTTAGGCGATGTTTCGACCGTGCGGCTACTTGTCGGCAGCGGTCTTTTTGGTGGTCGACTTCTTCGCGGTCGTCTTCTTGGCGGCAGTGGCTTTCTTAGCCGTGGTCTTCTTTGCCGCCGTGGTCTTCTTTGCCGCGCTCGCCTTGGTCGCAGTCTTGCGGCCGCGGGCGGGCTTCTTCTCCTTGGTCGGGCAGTCCATGTTGACGCAGATACGCCACGGACCGCGCGCCGTGTTGACCACCACGATGGGAGCGCCGCACTCGGGACAGGTCTCGCCCGTCGCTTCGAGTTTGCCGCGCGCCGGCAGCGGATAGCTCACGCCGCAATCGTCATAGTTGGTGCAGCGGATAAAGCGCTTGCCGCTCTTCTCGCTCTTGTGTGCAATCAGATCGCCATGACGTCCGGCCTCGGCGCACACCTTGCACTCGCCCACCTTAAGGTCGGGCTCGTAGTTAGTGGGGCATGTGGGGTTCACGCAAATCTCGAAGGCCTTCTGGCGGAACGGCTGGCACTTAATGCGCGGCGCACCGCACTCGGGGCACACGGCGGCCTCGCCCTCGAGCGGGCTTACCTTGACGCCGCTCGGCACCGGATAGGTCACATCGCAGTCGGGCCAGCCCATGCAGCCGATAAAGCTGCCGCGGGTCTTGGCGCTCGTCTTCATAACCAGGTCCTTGCCGCACTTGGGGCAGGCTCCCACGCGCGCATCGGCCGTGACGGCGTCGCTGATGGCGTCGCCCAGCTCCTGCGTGTGCTTGAGCAGCTCGTCGAGCACGCCGGCCAGCAGCGCGCGCGAGTGCGTCACGACATGCTCTTCGGTATCCTCGCCGCGCTCCACGCGAGTCATGTCGCCGTCGAGCTCACTGGTCATATCGGGGCTCGTGATGCGCGGGGCAAACTGCGACAGCGCGTCAATGATGGCAATGCCCAGCTGGCTTGGCTCAACGGGATCGTTTTTGAGGTAGCGCACGGCGTACAGACGCTCGATGATGCTCGCACGCGTGGACTTGGTGCCCAGGCCGCGCTTTTCCATCTCCTGCACGAGCTTGCCCTGGCTGTAGCGCGCGGGCGGCTCGGTCTGCTTGGCCTCGAGCTTAATGTCGAATACGTCGACCGTATCGCCCTGCTCAAGCGGCGGCATCTGCTCGTCGCGTTTAAGGCCATACGGGTAGGCCTCGCGGAAACCCGGGGTCACGAGCACATCGCCCGAAGCCACGAACGGCTCACCGTTCACATCGAGCTCGAGCTTGGTGTTCTCGATGGTCGCGGGACCCATGAGCGTCGCCAGGAAGCGGCGGGCGATGAGGTCGTAGAGCTTGCGCTGGCCGCCGTCGAGCGTGGACGGATCGCCCTCGCCCGTGGGATAGATAGGCGGGTGGTCGGTGGTCTCGACTTTGCCGCGCGTAGGCTTCATGGGGCCGGCAAGCACCTTTTTGCATACGGGCGCCAGCGCCGGGTTGATCTTTGCCAGGTCGCTCACCACGGCGCCCAGATCGAGCGTCGCGGGGTACACGGTATTGTCGACACGCGGGTAGCTGATGAGACCGGCCATGTAGAGGGACTCAGCGATGCGCATGGTACGCGCAGGCGAGATGCCCTCGGCCGCGGCGGCAGCCTGCAGCGAGGTGGTCGCAAACGGCGTGGGCGGTTGCTGCTTACGCGAGCGCTTGGTCACCGCGGCAACGGTCGCCGTCGTAGCGCCGTCGACGTGACCATACGCCGTCTCGGCAGCGTCCTTGTCGGTAAAGCGCGCCGTCTTGTGCGCAATCTTAAAGCGGTCGTCCTCGGCAGCACCCTGTGCGGCACCCATGCCGCGGATCTGCCAATAGTCCTCGGGCACAAACGCCATGCGCTCGCGCTCGCGCTCGACCACCAGGGCAAGCGTCGGCGTCTGCACGCGGCCGGCAGAACGCACGTTGCCAAAACCGCCAAACTTGGCGAGCGTCAGGTAGCGCGTGAGCACCGCACCCCAAATGAGGTCGATGTGCTGACGGCTCTCGCCGGCGTCGGCCAGGTTCTGGTCGAGCGAGACGAGATTATCGAAGGCCTGCGTGATCTCGGCCTTGGTAAACGAAGAATACTGGGCGCGGGCGACCGGCAGGTCGGGCGCAACCTCGCGCACCTTGTTGAGAGCGTCCGAACCGATCAGCTCGCCCTCGCGATCGAAGTCCGTAGCGATAATGACGCTGTCGGACTTCTTGGCAAGGTTCTTGAGCGAGCGAATGAGTTCTTTCTCGGCCGGCAACTTAATGACGGGCGCCCAGGTGAGATAGGGCAGGCTCTCGAGCTTCCAGCCCTTGATGGAGATGCCATCGGCAAGAAACGGCTTGCGCTTGGTGTCGTAGGGCGGACGTGCCAGGCCATCGGGTATGTCGGCCGGCAGCATCTCGCCGTCCTCGGTGACCGAATACCAGCCCAGCTTTTTATCGAACAGCACGCTGTCACAAAAATCGGGCGCGAGGATGTGACCGGCAAGGCCGATCGTCACGCACTCCTCGCCCTTCCACTCAAAACGGTAGATGGCGGTGTTGTACACCTTGTCCTTTTTGGGCTTACCCGTGGACAGACGCTCGGCGATCTGACGCGCGGCGTCGTTTTTCTCGGCGATGATGAGCTTCAAAAGAGGCTCCTATCTCGTATCTCTGCGGCTACGCCCGCCCGTATGGCGGCCGACTTACGCCCTTGCTTGCTCAATCTGCCCGATGAGCCAATCGCACCAGGCATCCATGCCCTCGCCCTTGCGCGCGCTCACGGCAAACCGCGGCGCCTGCGGATTGAGGTCATCGAGTGTCTTAGTATACCTATCCATGTCAAAATCGAAAGCCGGGGCCACATCGACCTTGTTGAGCAGCTGCGCGCCGGCGTGCTGGAAGATGCCCGGGTACTTGATGGGCTTGTCGTCGCCCTCGGGCACCGAGAGGATCATGATGGACAGGTTCTCGCCCAGGTCAAAGTCGACTGGGCAGACCAGGTTACCCACGTTTTCGATAAAGATGACATCGATGTTTTCCAGACCCACAGCCTGGTCGAAGGCGTCAACGGCCTCCATGATCATGTTGCCCTCGAGGTGGCACAGGCCGCCCGTGTTGATCTGGATGGCGGGCATGCCGGCTTCCTTCATGGTGATGGCGTCGACATCCGAGGCGATATCGCCCTCGATGACGGCACAGCGCAGGCCGGCCTTGTCACGTAGACGCTCGTTGGTGCCCAGGATCGTGGTAGTCTTGCCCGAGCCGGGGCTCGACAACACATTGATCACATAGGTGTTTGTCTCTTTAAATCGCTGACGCAGCTGATCTGCCAGGCGCTCATTGCGCGACAGAATCGGCGACGCGATATCAATCGTTTTCTCGGCCATATTCGGCACTCCTTAATTTCCAACATTTATACCCCGTCCCCAGGTGGCTGGCGGGCTAATCGTCGGGGGTTTCGATTTCTATACTGGCGATGTCGAGCTCGCGGCCGTGCAGTAGGCGCACATTGGCGCCACCGCACTGGGGACAACGGCAATGGAAGCGGTCGTGCTCAAAGACCTCGCCGCAGTCCAGACACTCGCTTTGTGGATGGACTTCCTCTACGGCAAGCTCGCAGCCGCGCGTGAGCGGGTCCTCGTCGCGAAATGTCTCCCATGCAAAGTCGAGTGCCTCGCGCACGACCTCGGTCATATCCCCGATACGCAGCGTTACCAAAACGGCGCGCGAGGCCCCCGCCCCACGCGCCGCGCGAATCACTGTGTCGAGTATGCCGTTGACAATGCCAACCTCGTGCATACCGATTTACTCCTCGTCGTCCTCGTCGTCCGAGAACAGGTCCAGACGACTCACGAACAAGCCCTCCTTGCCCTCGCGCGCGGTAATGACCACACGGGCGATGGCAAGCGAAATCTCGTAGAGCGAGAGCAGGGCGCCATACATGAGGCCCAGCGTAACGGGCGAGCCGTCGGGCGTAATCACAGCCGAGCCCACAAGCAGGCCAACGTACACGAAACGCCAGGCACTGCGGAAGGCCGCGTAGGACACGATATGGAAGACGGACAGATAAAAGATGATGAGCGGCAGCTCAAACGCCACACCAAAGCCGATCATAAAGAGCAGCTCCATGTTGACGTAGTTCTCCAGATCGGGCAGCGCCGTAGCGACGGCCGAGGTTTCGCCGATGAGCCACTCAAAGCCCGCAGGAATGATGATGAAGTAGCAGAAAATGGCGCCCAGGAAGAACAGCACCGTCGAGGCGAGCACCGTGGGCACGACCCACTTGCGCTCGTTGGGGCGAAGCGCCGGCAGGAAAAATGCCAGAATCTGCCAGATGATCATGGGCGTGCACATGACCACGGCCATCTTGATGGCCAGCGAGAAGCGCAGGCCAAAGCCACCGAGCGTGGTAGTGATGTAGAACTTACCGTCTGGCACAAAGGAGCGGATGGGGTCTTCCAAGATGTCGAGCACCACGGGCGTGGCGAAATACAGCACGATAGCGGCGGCGAACACCGACACGACCACGATGGTCAGGCGGCGACGGAGCTCTCCCAGGTGATCGAAGAGCGGCATACGCGCAGGTCCGATAGGCATTACTCATCGCCTCCCTTCGGGGCGTCGGCGGCAGCGGCGTCGTCCTCGGCCTCGAGCTCGCGAGCGAGCTGGTCGACGACAGCCTTGCGCTTACGGGGACGACGGGCGTAGAGGTCAGCCGTCGTGGGCTCTGCCGGCTCGGGCTCGGGTTCCGGCTCTGCAGCAGGCTCGGGCTCGGCGGCGGCAGCAGCAGCGGCGGCAGGCTCTGCACCCTCGGCCTCATCAGCAGCGCCTTCGCCCTCGGTGGCACCCTCGCTCGCAGCCTTCTCGGCGGCAAGGCGGGCACGGCGCTCGGCAAAGGTCTCCTTCTTTGCGGGTGCAGCCGTCCCGGCGGCATCCTCGTCCGCATCGGAATCGTCATCGACGGCAGCCTTCTTGGGCTTGACCGGAGCCGACGCGGCCTCGCTTACCGGATCGATGATCTCGGACTGAACAACGGCCGTCATCTTTTCCTGCGTCTCGCGGAACTGACGGATGGCACGGCCGATCGTGCGGCCCATCTGCGGGAGCTTATCCGGGCCAAACAGCAAAAAGCCGAAGACCACGATGATCGCGAGCTCACCCTCTCCAATACCAAACACACATACCTCCAAGGCTCGATGTGAGTCGAGCCCGCACCGCGCCATTCGGCCGGAACTCGTCTATTCATTCGGTCAAGTATAGCGCCCGGACGCCAAAACGTCCGAGCGCATCACAAACATATGCCAAACGGCACGCCCTTTTGGGGGCAAAGATTATGCCGCCGTGATCGAAATCTCCTGGTCGACGCCCAGCAGCTGAACCACGCGCATCACCTGGGGCTGCACATTAGTGCAGCTAAAGCGCTTACCGTGGTCGACCGCGTGGTGCGCGGCGCCCACGAGCACGCCAATGCCCGTCGAATCGATGTAGCTCACCTGGGCAAAATCGAGCTCAACGGCCTCAGTGGGCTGCTCGAGCGCCAGGTCAATGGCATTGCGCAGGCTATCGGCGTTAGAGATATCGATCTCGCCGGTTACCTTAATGGTGTAGAGCTCTGGCGTGGGGTTGGTAGAAATTCCCAAATCCATGTATACGCTCCTTTACGTATCGAAAGTGCGGATAGTACGGGAAGCCGCGCGTTAGGCGCGCTCGGCACGCGCAAGCTCGGCAGCGACGAGCTTCACAGCCAGCACCAGCACATCGAGCGCGGCCTCCAGGTCCTCGACCGTGGGATAGCTCGGCGCGATGCGGATGTTGGTGTCGCGCGGGTCCTTGCCATAGGGCCAGGTAGCACCGGCCGGCGTGAGCTTGACGCCCAGGTCGGCGCAAAGCGCGGCTACCTTCTGGGCCGAGCCCTCGGGACCATCGAAGCTTACAAAGTAGCCGCCGCGGGGGTGCGTCCAGGTGGCACAGTCTGTGTCGCCCAAGCCCTCGGTGAGCTTGCGCTCGACGGCCTCAAAGCGCGGACGCAGGAACTCGGCATGCTTTTTCATGTGCTCCTTGACCGCCTCGATGGTGGGAAGGAAGCGTACGTGGCGCAGCTGGTTGAGCTTGTCGGCGCTGATAAGGCCGGCCTTCAGGCGCTTGGAGAACTCCGCGATAACCGCGGGGCTCGCACCGATAAAGCCGATGCCGGCGCCCGGGAAGGTGATCTTGGACGTCGAGGCAAAGGCCACCACGCGGTCCTCGGTGCCCGCCGCGCGGGCGAGGTCAAAGATGTTGGCAAGCTCGTCGGTCTCGTCGTACAGGTCGTGCACGCAGTAGGCGTTGTCCCAGAAGATGCGGAAATCGGGCGCGGCCGTGGGCATCTCGACCAGGCGACGCACGGTGTCCTCGCTAAAGGTGATGCCCGTGGGGTTGGAATACTTGGGCACGCACCAGATGCCCTTGATGGAGTCGTCGGCGGCAACCAAGCGCTCGATCTCGTCCATGTCGGGGCCGTTGTCGGTCATCGCGACGGGGACATTCTCGATACCCAAGTCGGCAGTGATGCCAAAGTGGCGGTCGTAGCCGGGAACAGGGCACAGGAACTTGACCTTCTTGCCGTCATGCGCGGCCTCATAAGCCTCCCAAGGCTCGCTACCGCACGAGCCGCAGCGCCAGAACATGCCGGCGATATCGTGCTCGATCAGCAGGCTCGACGAACCCAGTACGAGCGTCTGCTCGGCGGGGCAACCCAGGAACTCCCCCGCCAGCTTGCGTGCCGAGGGAATGCCCTCAAAGCAGCCGTAGTTGGAGCAGTCGACGTTGCCGTCGTGCAGATCGGCGTCGGCATTGAGAATATCGAGCATGGGTCGAGAGATGTCCACCTGGGAGGGCGACGGCTTGCCGCGGGCCATGTCGAGCGCCAGGCCCTTGGCCTTGACCTCGGCGACCTCGGCTTTGAGCGCCTCGATGGCGGCATCGAGTTCGGTGGTTTCCATCTTCTGGTAGATCGTCTGCATGGGTGCGACCTTTCGCGAAGCGGGACGTTGCAGTTCGTCTAAGTATAGACCGCCACTGCCGCAACGGTATGAAGCCGTGATAGATTAAGTCCATCGCAATGAATTACGACATCGCCGCGCATGCCGGTGTGGGGCGCCCAAGGAGGCACTATGGAGTACGGATCGTTCCAGGCCGAGGAATTCGGCGACCTGCAGCGCCTGGTCGACGGACTGTTTTATGACCGCCGCGCCATCGACCGCCTGGATCTCATCGTGCAGGCCGAGATCTTGGACCTGGCGCCCGACCTCATGGAAATCGTGAACCTTTTGCCGCCCGGCTACTACGACCGCCAGTCACTTTGCGACCAGCTCAACTCCGCCTTGGCCGCCCACGGCTGGGGCGCCGTCTACGGCACCGTGGAATAAGCCTCGAGGCCGGCATTTGGCCCGTTTCCCGACCCTGGCGAGGCTTGTTTTAGGGCTTGTGGCCAAAAAAGGGCAAATATGAGTACTGTCACCTTTTTAGTAGCAGCGTTTCTTGGTCGAAATCGGCAAAACTCGACTTGAAACTCCCTAATCACCGTCAGCTAGCGCCAAATTGGAAGTCGATGGTCACTCATTAACGTACAGTTCTTATAAATTTGTTCATTATTTTCCGCACCTAAAATGATACGCCGTTTGTGACAGTACTCACAAACGGCGTTTTTTGACCACGGGGGGGGTATCTGGCAGGGGGCCAGTAGCGCTCGGATCCGAGTTTCGAACGCATCCAAACCGGTTCTGGTGTCTTTTTTCGAGCTTTTACTCGTTCTTGGGCGCGGGGTGCTTGCAGACCACACTCATGTAGATCATGCCGAGCACGGCCGCGGTGACCGAACCGGCAAGAATGGCAGCCTTGGCGGCAAGAACCTCAAACTCGGCCGTCGGGAAAGCGAGGCCGCTGATGAGGATCGACATCGTAAAGCCGATGCCGCCCAGAATGCCCACACCGGCAATCATGTGCCAGTTGACGTTGCGCGGCAACTGGCAAGCCTTGAGCTTGACCAGGGCAAATGTCATGCCAAAAATACCAATCGGCTTGCCCAGCAGCATGCCAAAGTACACGCCGAGCGTCACCGGGTCGGTGAGCAGCGTGCTCATGTCCACGCCCACTAGGCGAACCTGTGCGTTCACGAACGCAAAGATCGGCAGAATCACAAAGTTGACCGGCGTGGAGATCAGACGCTCCATGCGGATGAGCGGCGGGGTCACGCGGTGCATGACGCGCTCGACCCTGGTGGTCGAGACGGTAAAGTCATGCTGGCCCAAGATGTGCGCCTCGTCGTCGTAGCGGTCATCGAGCAGCGGCAGGCACTCGCCCAACCAATCGGTGAGGCTATCGAGCTTGACGCCGCACTTGGCCGGGATGGTAAAGGCCAAGATGACGCCGGCAAGCGTGGCATGTACGCCGCTCTTGAACATGCAGAACCACAACAGCAGACCCAGTACCGAATACGGGGCAAGGCGGTAATGCTGCGTCTTGTTGAGCCACACGAGCGCGCAGGTCACAAGCGCGGCGGCGCCCAACCAAAACGGATTGGGGCTCTGACCGTAGAAGATGGCGATGGCGGCGATGGAGATGAGGTCGTCGGCGATGGCGAGCGTCGAGAAGAACACGCGCACGCCGTTGGGCACGCGGTTGCCCAAAAGCGACAGCACGCCCAGCGCAAAGGCAATATCGGTTGCCATGGGGATGGCCCAACCGTTGCGGGCGCCGGCATGGTTGAAGATCAGGTAGATACAGGCGGGAACGACGACGCCGCCCACGGCCGCCAGCATGGGAAGCATGGCCTGACGCGGATTCTTGAGCTCGCCGACCGTCATCTCGTACTTAAGCTCAATGCCCACCAGCAAAAAGAAAATCGCCATGAGGAAGTCGTTGACGAAAAGCTCAACGGTGAGACCGGCCGTAAAGTTGCCCAGACCCACATACAGCGGGGTCTCCAAAAAGTGATGGATGGCCTCGTAGGCATCGGTATTGGCGCAAATGACGGCGGCGATGGCGGCGAAGACCATGACGGCGGCGGAAATCGTGCCGTTCTCGGCGATGCGCTCCCAAATGTCGTGACGTTCAAAGCGCTTGCGCTCACGAACGTTGAACAGCTGCTCAGTTGCTGCCATGGGCGGCTCCTTTCACGGGAAAGCTCCCGTCTTAAAAAAGCACGGCCCGCCCAAGTGGCGGCGCCGCGCTCTAACGTATTACGCTTGCATCTAGCCTACCCTGCACGACAAGCACGCAGGCGTGGCCGAAAAGCGGAACCACAGGTTGAACATTATTTGCTCAACGGCACGGGCACGCCTGTCCAAGAGACGACGCGGCGCCGTGCACAAAAAACGACCGGAGCGCGGGGCGTCCGCGATCCGGTCGTGGCGTTTGGTCAACTAAACCTAGCAGGCGGCCATGATGGGGGCAGCGACCTGCTTCTTACGGGAGAGGACGCCCGGCATCCAGACGCCGTCGTGCTCGTCGGCAATGCCCAGGCCCTTCTGAGCAGCCTCGGTCTCGCCCTCGAGCAGGACCTGCGAGCCCTCCTCCATGATGTCAGTGATGCACAGGACAATGCCGTCGGCACCCTTCTCGGCGGCGTAGGCGCGCATGGCCTCGCGAATCTCGTCGATCATGCCGAGTGCGCGGGTCTTGTCGACGGTCTCGTACTGGCCGATGAGCAGCTTCTTGCCGGCGGGCTCGAACATCTTGATGTCGTTGCCGACCATCTCGGCTGCGGTGAAGGAGCCGGACGGACGGGTAAGGAAGACCTCCATACCAAACTTGACCGGGTCGACGCCCACCTGCTCGCCGAGCTTGGCGGCGACGGCGCGGTCGACATCGGTGGTGGTGGGGCTCTTGAGCATGAGCGTGTCGGTCATCATGGCCGAAAGCAGCAGCTTGGCCTGGACGTCGGAAAGCTCAACGCCGAGCACGCCGGCGAGCTTGGTGACGATGGTGCAGCTGGAGCCCCAGGGCAGGCAGATGTAGTGCAGCGGGCCGGCGGTCTCGAAGTCGCCGATGCGGTGATGATCGACAACACCAAAGACCGTGGCGTCCTTAAGGCCGGCGACGGACTGGGCGGACTCGTTGTGGTCGGTGAGGACGACGAGCTGACCGGCCTCGACGGACTCGATCACGCGGGGCTCGGCGATGCCGGCGTCGGCGAGCAGCTTGGCGGACTCGGCCGGAAGCTGACCAAGGGCGCAGGCCTCGTAGGTGTTGCCGGCATACTCAACCTGGTTGAGCAGCTGGGACAGGACGACGGCACTCATGATGGCGTCGTTATCGGGGTTCTGGTGACCAAAGACAAGAACGTTTGCCATGGATATCCTCCACTTGATATGTGTACTTGGACGTAGCTATGGTAGCACGCCGATGCCGAGCCTTCTGAGACGGAAGGGCCACGGCATATTTTGGGGCAAGTGTTGGAGCGAAGTCTGCCCCCTTTGCACCAGCTATTTGCCGGCGGCGCGCAGAGCTACGTAGGCGGCACCGATGATGCCGGCGTCGTTTCCGAGCGAAGCGACCTTAATGGGCGTCTCGCGCGAGGCAGAGAGCGCGTAGCGCTGGAAGTACTCGCGAGCCTTGTCGAGGTAGACATCGGCCGAGGCGGAGGCGCCGCCACCGATCAGGAACATCTCGGGGTCGACCACGTTGGCGATAAGTGCCAGAGCACGACCGAGATAGTCGGCCATGGTGTCGGCCGCGGCCAGCGCGAGCTTGTCGCCCTCGCGGCAGGCCTGGAACACGTCCTTGGAATCGGAGGGGCCGGTGAGCTCAATGGGCTCGACGCCCGCCTTCTTGCACTCGGCAAGGTAGTTGCTCACCACGCCGGTGGCGCTGGAATACTGCTCCAGATGGCCATGGCCGCCACAGCCGCAGGTGCGCTCCTCGGCCGGGTTCAGGCACATGTGGCCAATCTCGCCGCCGGCGCCCACAACGCCCGATACCACGTCGCCGTTAACGATAACGCCGCCGCCCACGCCGGTACCGATGGTGACCATCACCACGTTCTGCACGCCCTTGGCAGAACCGAGCCAGGCCTCGCCCATGGCAGCGGCGTTGGCATCGTTCTCATACTTAACGACCGCATCGGGGCAGTGCTTCTGAATGGCGACCCTCAGCTCGGGCAGGTTAATGGCAATGTTGGCCTTGACCTTGGCATCGCCCGACGCCGGGATGGGACACGGAACGGCCAGGCCAATGCCCGCCACAAAGGCACGCGGAATCTGTGCCTTGGCGACCACCTGGTCGATAGCCTCGGTCACCGCGGCAAAGCCCGCGGCGTCAACGATAGGCGGCGTGGGCACGCTGGCCTTGGCCAGCAGGTTACCGTCCTCGTCGAACAGGCCCTCCTTAACCGAAGTGCCGCCGACGTCGATGCCGATGTAGTACTGCTTAGGTTCCATGGGAGCCCACCTTTCTCGTTTAAACATTGCCTGTATGGTACCGCTCCCAAGGCAAAAACCTACCAAAAAGGGACAGGTTTGTTTTGGCAGGTTTTATCTGGGAAAACGCAGAGTACGAGATTCGGTTCGCTGGCCGCTATATCGGTTCGGTCCCGTCCTCGGACCGATCATTCCTCAACACGACACTACTCAAATGTTTATCATTTAAAACGCTCTGATTTTACAAGCGGGGCGTCTTTTGATTTTATCTTTCTCGAACTTTTCAATAACTCAATAGAGATACTTAGGCGTTGACTATACTTTCTTTTATTCTCAATCAAGTTGGAAAGGAGGTTCCTTGATTCCCAAATACGAGGCGATAGCTGCAGATATTCGTCGAAGTATCGAGGATGGCGCTCTTAAACCGGGCGACAAGCTTCCCACCGTCGTTGAGTTCTGTGAGCTCTATAGCGTTTCCAAAATCACCGTCAAACGAGCTATCGAGCAAATCACCGAGGAAGGTCTTATTACCAGCCGTCGTGGATCGGGTACCTACGTTAAGGACACGGCGGGACTTCCCGGCCAGGCGTTTTTCCAGGGCAAAAACGACCGTGCCCAGGGTTTTTCGTATGAGCACCGCGGGGAGAAGGTGACCTCGGTGGTCTACGATTTCTCGATTGTTAATCCACCAGCGGACATCGCAGCCCAGCTGGGAATTGCCGAGGATGACTTTGCCTATCACGTCGTGCGCGTGCGTCAGGCCGATGGGAAGCCCATCGTTATCGAGTACACCTACATGCCCCTCGAGCTGATTCCGGGGCTGAAAAAGAAGGACCTGTACGGATCGGTCTACCATTTCATCCGCGAGCAATGCGGGCTGAAAATTTCGAGCTTCCACCGTACCATTCGCGCCGTGGCAGCAACCGAGGAAGAAGCCGAGCGCCTGGACACCAAGCCCGGCTCTCCCCTGCTCGAGCTCACCCAGATTGGCTTTTTGGACAGCGGCGCCGCCTTTGAGTATTCGGTCTCGCGCAACGTTGGCGACCGCTTTGAGTTGCACAACGTAACGTTGGCATAGGTTTTTGTAGTCATCCGGGCGCTCGCTTTGAGCTGTTTCGTGCAGCGTCCGCGCAACACAATGGGGGTATGAACATGTCCGATTTGATTAAACTGACGCCGATCTTTCACGAGAAGATCTGGGGCGGCCGCCAGCTCGAAACCGTATTTGGTTACGACATTCCCAAGGGTCCCATCGGTGAGTGCTGGGCCATCTCGGCCCACCCCAATGGCGACTGCCAGATTGCGGAGGGCCCGTATGCCGGTCACACGCTGTCGTGGCTGTGGGCCGAGCATCGCGAGCTTTTCGGCAACTGCGAGGGCAAGGAGTTCCCGCTACTCGTTAAGATTCTGGACGCCAAGGACGACCTTTCGATCCAGATTCACCCCAACGACGAGTACGCCGCCGAGCACGAGAACGGCAGCCTGGGCAAAACCGAGTGCTGGTATGTGCTGGACTGCGAGCCCGGCTCCACGATTATCGTCGGCCAGCGCGCGCATGACCGCGCCGAGGCCGCACAGATGATCGAGGACGGCCGCTGGGACGACATGCTCAACGTGCTGCCGATCCACAAGGGCGACTTTTTCCAGATTGATTCCGGCACCGTGCATGCCATCAAGACCGGCACGCTCATTTTGGAGACGCAGCAGTCGAGCGACGTGACATATCGCCTGTACGACTACGACCGTCCCGGCACCGATGGCAAGCTGCGCCCGCTGCACATTGAGCAGAGCCTCGACTGCATCGACTTTGATGCTCAGGCTCCGACCGACGGCACGGTGACCGCGCCCGAAGTCGATGGCGTGACCGAGCTCGAGTCTAACTCCTGCTACACCGTCGATCGTGTGCGCGTCGACGGCAGCAAGACCCTCGGCCAGCGCTGGCCCTTCATGTGCCTGTCGGTCATCGACGGCGAAGGCACCGTCTGCGGCGACCCCGTCCACAAGGGAAGCCACCTGCTAGCTCCGAGCACCGTCAGCTCCATTGACCTCGAAGGCAAGATGGAACTGATCATCAGCCACCTCTAGATCGCACCAACAACCCAAACGCAACAAGGGGCTCCCCCGCTCATCAAACGGGAGAGCCCCAACTCATATCTATATATCAGCCCACCCGGCTCTCCAGATCAAAAAGCGAACGAGCAAAGCGACGTTCGTCCAGCAACGTTACCCAAGGACCTGGGCGGGCGTATAGGGCAACATCGATCGCGAGTTCCGCACGCAAAGGAGGCCACTTAATGTGGCCTCCGTCTTGCGCAGGACTGCCCGAGCAGGCGATGTTGCCCTATACGCCCGCCCAGGTCCGCCAGGATCACGACAGCTTGACGATCGGAGCAAAGCCCTTCATAAGCTTTTTGGTCTGGCCGGTCTTTTCGAATTGAACCTCGATCATGTCTCCGGCGACCGAGATCACGGTACCCGTACCAAAGGTCTTGTGGCTCACGGTATCGCCCGCGGCAAAGTCCTGCGATGCGCTGGCGCGATCGACCTTGCGCTCCACCGTCGGCGACACCTTGGACGACGGCTTTTTGGCTCGCGGCGCGCCCGAACCAAAGGTCGAGGCAACACGGCCGGCATCGGGCGAGACCCCACGATGGCGTTCGGTCCCGTAGCTGCTGCCGCCAAAGAAATCGTCAAAGCTCGATCCGCCGCGCGAACCGGAACCGCCGGTCGAGCGCGTATGCGAGCCAAACACCTTGCCGCCATACATATCCGAACCCATGCCCGAGCCAAAGGTGCCGTGACGGTCGCCGCGCTTCTCCCAGCCCGTGCCTTCAAAGCCGGCAGAGCCGATACCGCTAAACTCGATATCCTCAAACGGAATCTCGTTGAGGAAGCGCGAACGCGGGTTGGCAGAGGTCGAGCCGTAGGTGCGACGCGTGGCCGCATAGGTCAAGAACAGGCGCTTGCGAGCGCGCGTGATGGCAACGTAGGCCAGGCGACGCTCCTCCTCGAGCTTGCCCGGGTCATCGCTGCCGCCAAAGTCGTGCACGTGCGGGAAGATGCCCTCCTCCATGCCGGCCACGAACACCGCCGGGAACTCCAGGCCCTTGGCGGAGTGGATGGTCATCATGGTAATGGCATGCGTCTCGCCGGCCAGGGAATCCAAGTCGGAGCGCAGGGCCAGCCACTCCATGAGTGCCGGCAGCGCCTTACAGGTGAGCGGACCGTAGGTGCGCTCAATCTCGTCGGCATGCACGGCACCCGCCGGCAGCTCCGTCGGCGCGGCATACGCGTTGCCCGCGATGGCGGCGGCCAGGGCATCCTGCGGTGAGAGCGCCGGGGCGGCTAGGCTATCGAGCGGATTGGAACCTGCGGCATCGCGCGCGCCGACAAGTGCCTCAAACGAGGATGCCGGGGCAGATGGCCCCGGTTCGGGCGCAGGCGCGCTCACCACGACGGGCTCGGGCTCGGCGCCGGCAGGCACGTCGGCAACACCGGCTGCGCGCAGCTCTTCCAAGCTCTCGAGCGTACCCTCGATATCCTCGTGCGTCTCCTCAAATTCGGCAGCGACGCCCAGGAATTCCTGGATGTTCTCGGCGCGGCTCTCGGACTCCATGGTGCCCTCGGCGCGGAATGCCTGCAGCAGCCCCGTCTTGTCGACAATCATCTCGACGACGTCCTTGAGCTCGCCATCCATGCGACGGCCCTCGCGCACCAGCGACACAAAGCTCGACAGGCCATTGCGCACCTTGGCGCTAAACATGCCGGTTTCGGCGCACGCGATCTCGCAGGCCTGGAAGAACGAGCAGCGGTTGTCGCGCGCCAGCTGCTCAATTTTTTGAATCGAGGTGGAACCGATGCCGCGGCGAGGTGTGTTGATGACGCGCTTGACGCTCATCTCGTCGGCCGGGTTCACGATCATCTTGAGGTAGGCCATGACGTCGCGGATCTCGGCACGGTCGAAGAATCGCGTGCCGCCCACGATCTTGTAGGGCACGCCCGCGCGCAGGAACATATCTTCGAGGATACGCGACTGGGCGTTGGTGCGGTAGAAGACGGCGATGTCGTCGTAGCTCGTGCCTTTGGCATGCAGCTTCTCGATCTCGCCGGCAATCCAGCGGCCCTCGTCGCGCTCGTCGCTCGCCTGGAAGGCCTGGATCTTCTCGCCATCGCCCTCGGCCGTAAACAGGCGCTTGTCCTTGCGCTGCGAGTTATGGCGCACCACGGCGTTGGCGGCACTCAGGATATGACCAGTAGAGCGGTAGTTCTGCTCCAGTTTAACGGTCTTGCAGTCTTTAAAGTCCTTCTCAAAGTCCAGGATATTGGTGATGTCGGCACCACGCCAGCTATAAATGGACTGGTCGTCGTCGCCCACGACCATGAGGTTTTGGTACTTGGCGGCCAGCAGGTTGGCGATCTCGTACTGGACGTGGTTGGTGTCCTGATACTCGTCGACGCTAATGTAGCGGAAGCGCTCTTGGTACTTATTGAGCACCTCGGGGCGGGTGCGCAGCAGCTCGAGCGTGCGCACGAGCAGGTCATCAAAGTCCATCGCATTGGCAGCGCGTAGGCGGCGCTCCAGCTCCAAGTAGACCTGCGCGGCCTTTTTGTCGTTGGGGCTATCGGCACTCTTGAGCATGTCCTCGGGGCCGATCATGGCGTTTTTGGCCGAGCTGATCTTGCTGCGGATCATGTTGATGGGGAACTGCTTTTGCTCAATGCCGAGCGCCTGCATAATGTCACGCACCATGCGCTTTGAGTCGTCATCATCGTAGATGGTGAACTGACCGGTGTAGCCCAGCAGGTCGGCGTCCTCGCGCAGCATGCGCACACACATGGCATGGAAGGTGCACACCCACATGCCGCGGGTACCGCTGGGAATGAGCGCCGCCAAACGCTCGCGCATCTCGGCCGCGGCCTTGTTGG
>CATZRJ010000026.1 GCA_958423535.1 uncultured Collinsella sp. | reverse complement strand
AACCGGTGGCGGCGATGATGTCAAACTTAGCCATGTGTCCCTCCTTCTTGAGTACTGCGCCCGCGGGCGCTCCCCTACACGCGCTTCGATGCGCGTTTTTCCACACTTGAAAGATACCAACCCACCGCTTATATGAGAAGCCATGCAGCTCATTTCTCCGGTGAAAGGTTCTTTCATTACCGTAAACGGTCGATGAAAGTTTACCATCAACTATTGAAACGGCAAGGTGTATCTTGTAGTTGAAAATGCCCCTATACTACGACATTACAAAACAAGTCCGATTTTTATGCCAGCCAGGAGCCATCCCATGTCCGATAACAGCAAGAGCGCACTCTCCCTTATTAGCACACACAGGGGGTACAGCGAGTCCGAGCAGCGCATTGTCGACTATATCCTAGAGCACCAGTCCGAGGCACCGCGTCTGACAGCCGCCCAGCTCTCGCGCGCCGCCGCAACCTCCGAGGCAACCGTCTCGCGCTTCTGCCGCAAACTGGGTTTTGGCAGTTTTCGCAGTTTCCAGTTTTCACTAGCGCGCGATCTGGAGAGCCAGCGTAATGAAGGACTCACCGACGAGGTATCGCTCGACAATATGGAGCAGAGCCTCAAGAATATTCTCGCCGCCAAGGTAAGCGAGCTCAATGCGACTATCGATGGCATTGATCACGACACGCTGGCAGCCGTCGTACACGCGTTTAAGAACGCAGGGGCTATCGAGTTTGCTGCCGTAGGCAACACCAACGCCGTCGCGCTCGACGCGACGTTTAAGTTTTCGCAGCTGGGCCTTCGCTGCATGGCAAGCACCATCAGCGAGACCTCGATTGGGTTTGCGCTTACGCTGCGCCCCGGCGACGTCATCGTTCTGATCTCGAACTCCGGCAAGTCGCGCCGACTGAATCGCATGGCAAAAGCAGCTCGCGACTGCGGTGCCACCGTAGTCGTCATCAGCAGCGACAGCAAGTCTCCGCTTGCTCGCCTGGCCGATTACACCTTTAATACCGTGAACCACGAGGCGCTGCTCACCACGGGCGACTTTGCGTTCTCCAAGATCAGCGCCACGATGATCATCGAGGTTATCTACAACTTCCTGCTGCCCGAGATTGAAGACGCCCGCGAGCATATCAGCTACTACGAGGAGCTCATCCAGCCGGATAAGGTCGTGGAGTAGGTTTTATCAGGGGTCGTCATGTACCGTTCCCACAAAACTATGCCGGTTTACTACGATGAAATCGGAATATGAGACCACATCGCGTTTTAAAGAAAACCGCAGGCGTTCTACCTGCGGTTTTCTTTTTACAATTTTAGCCGTGCTCGAGCTACGCCGACTCATCGTAGTAAACCGGCATAGTTATTGACGGTCGGGCCAGACAAGCAAGTGGAGTGGCAACAATTACTGATATTTTGTCCCCCAGCACCGCCGACTCGTTCTAACCTCGAGCTTCTTCCAGCATCTGCCTGGCGTGCGCTAGGCTTGCCTCCGAATGATCGCCGCTCAGCATACGGGCGATCTCTACAGTACGGGCGTCCCCTGCCACCTCATCCAGATGCGTTTGGGGAACATCGCCGGGCTCTTTGCTCACCACGTAGTGCTTATTGGCCATGACGGCAACTTGCGCCAGGTGGGTTACGACAATCACCTGATGCGTAGCAGCGAGATCTGCCAGCACGCTCGCAAGGGCACGTGCGGTAGAGCCGCCGACACCGGCATCGACCTCGTCGAACACCAGCGTATCCACGCCATCCGCGTTGCCGAGGACAACCTTGCTCGCCAGCATGACGCGGCTCAGCTCGCCGCCCGACGCAATGCGGCGAAGGGGACGCGGTGTCAATCCGGCACCGCTGCGATACAAAAGCTCGTAGCTCGAAGGGCCCGCCGGCGTCCATTCGGCACGCGGAAGATCGCGCGACTCCCAAACGAGCTCGGCGCCGCCCATCTCCAAGCGCGCCATTTGGCGGCCAACCTCGTGACAAAAACGAGGGGCTGCCATATTGCGCGCACGCTTAAGCGCCTTGGCGGCGGCGAACAATTCGCGTTCCGCCGCGCCAAGCGCTTCACGCGCCTTCTTGATCTGCGCATCGCTATCGTCTACCAGCGACAACAGCTCTTGTGAGCGGTCGCGCATGGCAAAGACATCGTCCATGGTGGGCCCCCACTGACGCAGCAGGCCTTTAAGATCGGAATAGCGCTCGCGCATACGAGCCAGCTCGCGCGGATCGAAGGCGACTCCATCGCGATAGGCGCGCAATTCGTTGGCACAATCCTCAAGCGAGATGCAGGCATCCGAAAGGGCATCAGCGATGTCGCCCAGCTTGCGGTCGACGGTCGCCATACGGGAAAGCTCCGCCACGGCACTGTTCAAGGCATCGAGCGTTCCCCCTTCGGCAGCAAGCGACGCATGAGCATCGTTGGCCGTGGCCACCAACACCTCGGCATGCTCGGAGCGCGGCAGCAGCTCCTCGAGCTCCTCGTACTCGCCCGGTTTGGGGTCGACCTCGGCGATGCGCTCCAGGGCGAAGCGCGCCTCCTCGACGCGACTCCCCTGCGCACGCGAGGCCTCCTCGACGCGACGGACCTCCTTGGCAGCCGCGCGCGAGGCTTTAAAGCACGCACGGTAGTGCTCAAGCGCCTCGAGCGCCGGGCGCCCTGCCCATGCATCGACCATGGCAACATGATGCGCCGGGTCGAGCAGGCGCTGGTGCTCGTGCTGGCCACAAAGATCCATCATCACGCCGACGCGCTCCGAAAGTTCGCGCACGCTGGCGATGCGGCCGTCAATTTTTACGCGACTGCGGCCCTCGGCAGAAAGGCTGCGCTGTACGGTGAAGCCCTCCGTGTCGTGCGGACCGTCAAACAGACGCGCCTCGACGCTGGCAAGCGTCTCGCCTTCGCGCACCGTCGACGAATCTGCGCGCTCGCCCAAAATGAGCTTGAGCGCCGAGAGCAGCGCGGTCTTACCGGCGCCGGTTTCTCCAGTCAGAACTGTTAGGCCCGCGCTCGGAACCAACGTCGCCTCGCGAATGAGTGCAATGTTGGAAACCTGCAGCTCATCGATCATGACGCACTCCGTAGAACACGCGGCTCACCGAGTTATAGAAGCTCTCGGGGCCGTAATCCAGCAGCAGCACATCACCGGGACCGCGACGCACAGCCACGCTCTGAACCGTACCATCGCAGGTAATAAACTGTCCATCGATGGCGATCGCCGGAACGCTCGGGCGATCATCGGACATAAAGATCTCGACGACATCGCTCGGCGAGGTCAAGAAGGCGCGAGCCTGAATGGTATGCGGGGCGATGGGCACGCAGACCATGCCCGTGTAATCGGGGCTGACGATGGGGCCGCCGGCAGATAGCGCGTAGCCGGTGGAGCCAGTCGCAGTCGATACAACCACGCCGTCACCGCGCAGGCGATCGATATGATGGCCGGACACCGTGATGTCAAACTCGACCATATCGGACAGGGGCCCGCGCGTAAGGGCCATATCATTGAGGGCAAACGTGCGCACGACATCCTTCGTGCCGTCTTCGCGCACCGAAACAATATCAGCGGCGATGGTGGCGCGGCGGCTCACATGGAGCTCGCCGGACAGGGCATCGCTCACGACCTGCAAAATGTCGCGCTCCTCGGGGCTCGCGGCCGTCAAAAAACCCAAATGACCATAGGAAAGACCCAAAATGGGAATCTCACGGTAGTTGAGAATGCGGGCGGCACGCAGCAGCGTACCGTCGCCGCCGAGCGTAATGACCAGGTCGGCATCGTCAACATCGGGTGCGCTCTGGATCTTAGAGCGCTGGTCGGCAGCCCATGCGACCTCGTAGCCCTGGCGCGAAAGCCAAAGCTCGAGCATCAGGCCGCTCTCGACCGCCTCTTGCTTGTAGTAATTGGGAACCAGAAAGACCTTCATAGCGTTGCAGCTTTCTCGCTCAAAACCGATACCTGGGATTGCAGCTCATCGTCGGCGCGCTCGCCGGGGGCAAACCTCGTGCCGTACAGGAAAAACTCAACGTTGCCCTTAGCACCATGGATAGGCGACACGCACACGTCGACCGGGAACAGGCCCTTAGCGGCAAAGAGCTCAATCGCCGCCACGAGCGTATCACGGCGGACGACGGGGTCGGTCACGATGCCGCCCTCGCCCACCAGCGCAGCCGGCGCCTCAAACTGGGGCTTTACGAGCGTGCAAAACGAACCGGAAGGTTTCAGGCACGCCAGCACGGCGTCGATGATATTCGCGATACTCGTAAACGACACATCGCACACGGCCAAGTCGATAGCGCCACCGTAGCCAAGCTCGGGCAGCTGTGTCACGTTGGTGCGCTCATGGAGCGTCACGCGATCGTCTTGGCGCAGCGACCAATCAAACTGGGCGCGACCAACATCAACCGAAACGACTGTGGCGGCGCCGCGCTTGAGCAGGCAATCGGTAAAGCCACCCGTAGAACAGCCCACATCGAGGCAAGCAAGGTCCGTCGGATCAATCACAAACGTATCGAGTGCACCCTCGAGCTTGAGCCCGCCGCGCCCCACGTAGGGAATACGACCCTTAACATGCAACGGCAAGCCGGGCGTCACCTTAAGGCCCGGCGAGGTCAAACGCTCGCCGCCACTCGAGACCAAGCCGGCCATAAGAGTGCGAAGGGCATCCGCGCGATCGGCGCAGATGCCCTGTGAAATCAGTTCGTCATCAAGACGCACACGTTTCATGAATGCCATCAACCATTCGTATCCGGAGACGCGGCCTGGCTATCCTGGGATTCGTTTGCCGCATCCTCATCGTATTCCTGCTCGAGCTTATCCGCCTCGCGAGGCGTCAGCTCAAACTTGTCGACCATATCGACCGCACGGGAGCCCAGTTCAATCGCCTCGTCAAACAGATCGAGCGAACGCTCCAGGGACGTATCCTTGGAGCGAACGGTCGCGATGATCTGGTCCAAGCGGTCCGAGATCTCGTCGAAGTTGCGGACGGAACCCTCTGGCATGGCTACTCCTCGACGGTACCGGTCTCGGCCTCGGCGACCTCGGCACCCTCGTCGAGAACGCCGGCCGCAGCCTGAGCGGCTGCAACCTTGGCGGCAGCCTCGGCGGCCTGGGCCTCCTCGCGGGCACGGTCCTCGGCCAGCAGCTCCTGATACAGGTCCTCGCCCGGCAGCTCCTCGCTACGAGCGATCTTGCCCAGCACGCCGTTGACAAACGACGCAGACTGGTCGGTGCCATAGGCCTTGGCAAGCTCGACGGCCTCGTTGATCACGATGGCGTCCGAGACCTCCTCGTCGGTGAGGAATCGCATCTCATAGACGGCGATACGCAGCAGATTGCGGTCGGCGCCGGGCATGCGCATAAGATCCCAGTTCTTGGCGATGGAGCGCAGGGCGCAGTCGATGCGGTCGATGTGCTCGTAGGCACCGCGACACAGCTCCAACGCGTAGGGGTCGAGGGGACCCTTCGAGATCAGGAAATCGCCCTCGAGGACGCACTCGAGCGGGCTGTCCGTGGCCTCGGCCTGGAACAGCAGCTGCAGCGCCTGACTGCGGGCAAGCGTGCGCCCGCGATAAACCTTAAGGCTCAAAGGTTACTCCTTGGGGAAAACGAGGCCGTCGATGCAAACGTCAACGCGCTCGACCTCGACGCCCACCTGGGCGTCGATGGCGGCAACCACGGCGGCGCGAACGGCCTCGGCGAGTTTCTTGAACGGATAGCCAAAGAACACCACGACGCGCACGGTAAGTGCGAGCTTGTCGCCGATGACCTCGGCCTCGACCGCCGGCTCGGAAGCCGGGGCCTTGGACGAAAGCATCATCGAGACAAGGTTGGTGGCAAGGTCCTTGACGCCCACGGAGGCGATGCCCTCGACATCCGTGACGGCGCGCGAGACGATGGCGGTCAGAACATCGGGCGAAATGCCGATGCCGTCAATCTTGATTTCCTGGGGCATGAGTCCTCCTAGAAGAGTTGGTTGCTAGACGCGGGAGACGAACTTGCCGTCGCGGGTGTCAACCTTGATGACCTCGCCCTCGTTGAGGTACATGGGGACCTGGATGACAGCACCGGTGTCGATGGTGGCCGGCTTGGTGGAACCCTGAACGGTGTCGCCCTTAAAGCCCGGGTCGGTCTGGACGATGGTGGTCTCGATGAACATCGGCGGGGTCACGCCCATGAGCTCGTCATCGGCGAAGAGCAGCTGGCAGGTATCGTTCTCGCGCAGCCACTTGGCGTTCTCGCCCACCATGTCCTCGGGAACGGGAACCTGCTCGTAAGACTCGTTGTCCATGAAGATGTAGTCGGCGCCGTCGTTGTAGAGGTACTGGAACTCACGAGTGGTGAGCATGACGCTCTCGAACTTGGTACCGGCGTTGCAGGTGTTCTCGACGACGCGGCCGCTCTTGATGTCGCGGGTCTTGTAGCGCACGAAAGCGCCGCCCTTGCCAGGCTTGACGTGCTGGAACTCGACGATGGTGTAAACCTTGTCCTTAATGCGGAGACCGAGACCGTTCTTGAAGTCGGCTGTAGAGATAGTAGGCATAGCGACCTTTCTTGTTATTGGCGAGACGCACAAGCGTCCAAATTACATACGAGCGAAATTATACACTTGCAGACGGCGGCTGCAGCGAGCGCATAAAAAGAGAACGCGGGGCGCCCGAATCATTTCGGACGCCCCGCCTCCAAAAAACCCAGCTGGATGGTTTAGCAGTCGATGACGTGCAGGTCGTGCGGGGTCTTGGTGAAGGGCTCATAGCCGTTCTCGGTGACGACGCCGAAGTCCTCCAGGCGCACGCCGCCCACGCCGGGCAGGTACACGCCGGGCTCCATGGTGATAACCGAGCCGACCTCGATAATGTTCTTGCTGCGGTTGAAGTTGGGCAGCTCGTGGATGTCGATGCCGACGCCGTGGCCCAGACCGTGATTGTAGTAATCACCATAACCGGCATCGCCGATGATCTTCTTAGAAAGCTTGAAGATATCGTTACCTTCCACGCCCGGATGGATAGCGGCGACGCACTCCTCATGGGTGCGGCGCACGAGCGCGTACAGGTCGAGCTGCTCCTGGGTGGGCTCGCCCATCACGACGGTACGCGTCATATCGGAACGATAATCGCAGTAGCCCGCGCCGTAGTCCATCAGGACAAAGTCGCCCTTCTCGATCACGCGGTCGCTCGGGACGGCATGCGGGTTGGCGGTGTTGGGACCGCTCGCGACAATGGAGCCGAAGGCCAGGCTGTCGGCACCGTTGGCGAACATGAAGTTCTCGAGCTCGTTGCGTACCTGCTTCTCGGTCATACCGGGCTTAATAAAGCCGAGCATGTGCTGGAAGGCGGCATCGGTGATCGACTGCGCGTGGCGCATGAGCTCGATCTCCTCGGCATCCTTGATGGCACGCATCTTGCGGATGTCGTCGTGCATCAGCGGCAGCATGCAGGCGACGGAGCAATCCTCCAGACCACGCTGGATACCCTGGTAGAAATTAATCTGCATGTCATCCTCGACGGCGCAGACGCGGCACTTGTTAGCGGCGATCTTGCCGGCGACCCAGCCGGGGATGGTGCCCTCATCCATGTCGTAGACCCAAGGGCTGCCGGCGGGGGTGTTCTCCTCAAAGCTGTTGAGATAGCGCGAGTCGGTGTGGAACAGGCACTGATCGGCCGTAATAAACGCGGCGTGCGGGAACTCAAAAGTGTAGTCGAAGACGCCCTTCACGCCCGTGAGCCAGCGAAGGTTGGCCTCATCGCGCACGACGATGGCGTCGTAGCCGCGCTCGGCCATCAGGGCACGGACACGCTCGATACGGCCGGCAGGACCGGCAGCAAACTCAGACATGCAGATTCCTTTCTTGTTGTCCTCAAAAAGAGTGGGACGAGCCTCGATCGGAAGACAGATTCGCTTGCAATCCGCAGCCGATTGAAAACTCGTCCCTCAAAATGATACGAAAGACGATGGATGTCAATAAAGTTAGAGAAGTTCCTTGCGAGAAGCCAGGTACGCCTGCGTATGGCGCTCGAGAATCTCGTCCTCGACATTTGTCAGGCGGATAGCGCCGAGCGCGGCAGGAAGCGGCAGCATGCTGCGATTCGAGCGAGCAAACTGCTGCTTGCGGAACTCCCCAATAAACGAGGTGGACTCCAGGTCGAAGCCAAACTCCTCGATGCCAAAGTCCTCCAGGCAGTCATCGACCTCAAACACGTAGTCGATATCGAAGTCGCAGGCATCATGTGCTAGGCGCGCTTCAAAGCGCATGCCCTCGGAAAGGAGCTGGTATGCGGGGACGTGTGCCGCGGCATCGCCCAGGCAGGCGCGAAGGGTACGCTCCCCCGTCTTGCCAAAATCGAGCGCATGGCGAGCACTGGGGTTCGTGGCCATGAGCACGTCTTTGCGCGCGGTCTGGGACCACTGCACAGCATTGACGAGCGCGACTTCCTCGCCGGAAAGAATC
This sequence comes from uncultured Collinsella sp., assembly GCA_958423535.1. GTDB lineage: Bacteria > Actinomycetota > Coriobacteriia > Coriobacteriales > Coriobacteriaceae > Collinsella. The sequence goes on along the minus strand of CATZRJ010000026.1, from coordinate 17,717 downwards.
TCGGGGACTGTCTCAGTAAACTGATTCCAGCGCGATTTGCTGCTGGAAAGCATGGTACCCACGAGCACCGCATAGCCAAGCTTAAGGTCCTCGGAGCTGGCCTCGCGGACAAGGTCCAAATTGCACACGACCAGACCGGGCTCGGGGCGCACCGCGATGGCGGGCAGCGCGTAGTCGCCCGAAGCGACGAGGGGCTCCATCGTCGTAGCGACCGTGAGCATGGCGTCGAAGGTCGTCGGCAGCAGTGCGCACTCGGTACGACCGCACCACTGGTCGGCACACCAGCAAACAACCGAGCAGGTTACGGCATCGCCAACGGCAACAACCAGGTCATCGCAGGTAATACCGTTAGCCGACAGCGCACCAAAGACGGCATCGGCGTCAGCCAAGCTCGCGCCGGCGGGCGAAACCTCGAGCGAAAGCTCCGACACAGCAAAGCCCGCATCGACCAGAGCGTGCTCAACGATCTCGCCAATGCGGTCGGACACAGCACTGTTCCAGACAACCATCGCGCGCTTGGGCTTGCCCACGGCCGAGGCAAACATGCGCGACAGCTCGCTAAACGCGTCAAAGCCGACGCGAACATCTACGCTGCGGTTTTGGAAATTGATGAGTTGACGGCGAATCATAGCAGTCCACGCTCCAAAAGCATCTCGGCACAAACATAGGAAACATCCTCAAAGGACTTATTGCGAATATCGAGGGTAATATCGGCCGCCTGGCGATACAGCGGACGTCGATGCTCGAACAGGCGCGCTGCGTGTTCAGGCGAGCGGAAATCGGGACGCGTGTCGGAGCGGCGTATCTGGCGCATCGAATCCTCAAAGTCACCCTCGAGGTACACACAGGCACCCATCTGGTGCATGAGCTCGATATTGACCGGCGTCTCGACTATGCCACCACCGCACGAAACCAGCAGGCTGCGCTCGCTTTGGAGCGAACGGAGCGCCGAGGTTTCGAGCTCGCGAAAACGCTCCTCGCCCTCGGTCTCAAAAATCTCGGTAACCGATTTGCCGCAACGACGCACGACCAGGCGGTCGGTATCGATAAACCGACGTTTGAACATGGTGCCCACGTTGCGCGCGAGCGTCGATTTACCCGCACCCAAAAACCCGATAAAGAAGATATGGTCGCAGCCGTGCTTGGTGTGCTGGGACATGACGAAACCTATTCCTCGCAGGGAAGGTCGCGCAGGGCCCGGCGCTCAAAAATACGGAAGATCTGCGTATACCACAGGTCCTGCGTGGCCTGCGGCTTTACCAGGATCGTATCGATGCCGGCAAAGTTACCGCTCCACACGTCCGTGTACAGCTGGTCACCGATCAGCACGGCCTCATCGGCCGTGGCACCCAGGCGCTTAAGTCCGGCCTTGAGAGCAAACGGCGCGGGCTTCATGGCATGGCTGATGGCCTCGAGACCCAGCTCGCGTGCGGAGCTCATGACCTGGTCGCGATGCCAGTTGTTCGACACCATGCACAGCTTAAAGCCCTTGGAGCGAGCGGCGTCGAGCCAAGCGGAGACCGCAGCAGGAACCTGCTCGGTATCACGCGGCACCAAGGTGTTATCGCGGTCGAGCAAAATAGCGCGCTTGCCGTCGGCCCAAAGGGCATCGAGGTCGATGCGGTCGACCGAGGCAACATATCGTTTGGGGCTGAAAATCCTCATGTTTAATTCCAAGACTGTTGGTGCTCTTCGTAGGTCTGCGAGAAAAACTCCTCGTCCTGCGTAATGTAGAAATACAGGTCATCGGAGTCGGTCGGCTCAAGGGTTGCCTTGAGTGCCTCGAGCGACGGAGAGCAGATGGGCGTGGGCGGTAGCCCTTCATGCTTATAGGTGTTGTAGGGACTATCGCTCTGCAGGTCGGCGGCGGTAACTTCGCCGCCGGTAACATACATCATGGTCGCATCGCTATTGAGGTAGCGCAGACCGTCGAGCTTGCCGGCAAGACGGTTGTAGAACACCGAGGCGACATGCGCGCGTTGCTCGGCGTTGAGGCCCTCGCGCTCGACGATGGAAGCGAGATTGATGATGTCGTAATCGGACATCCCGACGCCGTAGCGCTCTTTGATCTTGGCCTCGCAACCGGCAAAATCGAGCGACTTGTACTCGGTGCTGAATTGATCGAGCATGGCGCGGATGACGTCATCGGCGCTCGGTTTCTTGCCCAGCGAATAGGTCTTAGGGAACAGGAAACCCTCGAGCGAATCATTCGCAGCGCCTTTGAGGAACGGATAGTCGTTCACATAATTGCTGGCCCTCGCCTGGTTGAGGAAGTCATCTTTGGAGATGCTGCCGTACGCCTGGGCCACACGGTCGGCAACCTGGTCGACCGTCAAGCCCTCGGGGATCGTCAACGCATCGGAGCCGGCATTGGGCCCCTCAATAAGCTGCTGCACGACCTTGGTCGCATCCATCAGCGTTGTGAACGAGTACGTGCCAGGTTGAAGCGACATGTCCGCGTTGAGCTTTTTGACCGCCGCGTAGTAGTCCTTGGGGTTCTCGACAATATGGTTCTCAGAGAGAATCGAGGCGATCGTGTCGCCCGAGGCGCCATCGGGAATCGTAACGGTAACCTGCTGGCCAGCGGCGACGTTTGCGTCCTCCCCGCCAAGCAAGCCCTTGACGGTCGGTACGGCGAAGAAGGCGATAACAGCGAGAACGACCACCGCAACCACAGCGCCGATAATCATAGGCACCGGCGAGCTTTTCTTTTGGGCGCCGCGCCGAGCATGCGTGTTATAGCTCGAACGCGCGGCCTGAGCCACGCCATGCGTGCCGTGAGCATGATGCGCGTGCGATTGAGGAGCCTGCGCGCGCTGGGTGGATGTCCGCTGCTTAAAGCGGGCGCCGCCTGCGGGCTGGGCAGCGCGAGCGGCGGACTGCTGGGCAGGACGACTAGCAGGCTGCTGACCCGGTCGCTGACCGGGCTGCGCGGGACGGGAGGAAGGCTGCGCAGGACGTGCGACAGGTTGGGCCGCGCGCGGGGTCAGCTGCACCGGACGCTGGCCGGACAGCACAGGGCGCGACGCAGGCTGTCGTGTACGACTCGGCTGACGCGGATCGGAAGCGCTAGACATGCGAAACCTCCTCGTTTTTGCGATCGAGCCATGTCTGCAAGAACAGACTAGCGGCAATCATGTCAATCTTGCCCCTCATCTGCTTTTCGTTGAGTCCCTGCTCACGCAGGATACGCTTGGCCTCTTGCGAGGACAGACGCTCATCCTCAAACTCGAGCGGAAGATCGAGCTCGTCGGCGATCTTTTGCGCCACGGCGGCAACACACTCGGCCTGAGGGCCGGGCTCACCGGCCATGGTCAGGGGACGTCCGCTTACCAGGATGTCGGGCTCATAGTCCTCGACCAGGTAACGGAACGTCTTGGCCATACCGGTGACCTCGGCGGCCGGGAGCACCTTGACGGGCATCGCCATCTTGCCATCACGGCTCGAGACGGCGATGCCAATCCTGGTCTCCCCTATGTCCAGTGCGAGCGCGACCACAGCGACTACTTAGGCACCGAGCGCGGTCTTGGCGGCCGCGAGGGCATCGGCAATGCCGGCAGCATTCTTGCCACCGGCCTGGGCCATGTTGGGACGGCCACCACCGCGGCCGTCGACCAGGCCCGCAATCTGCTTAATCACGTTACCGGCGTGGAAACCGGCCTTCACAGCGTCATCGGAGCCGGCAGCGAGCAGGGCCGGAGTGCCCTTCTCGGTCACACTGGCAACGACGCAGGCGACAGGGCCGGCAACCTTCTGATGCACGGTATCCCAGACGTTACGCAGGTCAACAGCTTCAAGACCCTGGAGCTCAGCGACGACGAGCTTGTAGCCGCCGAGCTCGACAGCGCCCTCGATAGCACTGGAGATAGCGTCGGAGGAGCCACCAGTCAGGGCCTTCTTGAGCTTATTGGACGTCTCGCGCAGCTCGGTCTGCAGGCTCTCCACACGGGCGGGAACCTCGTCGACACGGCACTTGAGCGCAGCGGCAGCGGCGTCAACGAGATCCAGGCGGTCGGCCATGTAGTCGAGGGCGCCCTTAGAGGTCACGGCCTCAATACGGCGGACGTTGGAGCCCGTGGAGGACTCGGAAATGATCTTGAACAGACCGATCTCGGCGGTGTTGGCGGCATGCGTACCACCGCAGAGCTCGCGGGAGAACGGCTGGTCCTCGGCACCCACGGAGACGACGCGCACGACATCGCCATACTTCTCGCCAAACAGGGCGACGGCGCCGGCGGCCTTGGCCTCGTCGATGCCCATGACGCGGGTCACAACCGGCTTTGAGGCGAAGATCTGCTGGTTGACCAGGTCCTCGACAGCCTTGAGCTGCTCGGAGGACAGAGCCTCAAAGTGCGTAAAGTCAAAGCGAAGGTGCTCGGGCGTCACCAGCGAACCAGCCTGGGAGACATGCTCGCCCAGGACGTGCTTAAGCGCGGCATCGAGCAGATGCGTGGCGGTGTGGTTGCGGCGCAGGAAGCCACGGCGCTCGGCGTCGAGCGCGGCGGTCACGGTAGCACCGACAGTCAGCGTGCCCTCGGCAACGTGGGCAACGTGGGCATACAGGCCGTTGTGGTTCTTGGTATCGGAAACGGTCAGCACAACGCCCTCGGCGGAAAGCTCGCCGGCGTCGCCCTGCTGGCCGCCCATCTCGGCATAGAACGGGGTACGGTCGAGCACGACCTCGACATCCTCGCCCGCAGCAGCGGACTCGACGGACTCGCCGTTGCGCACGATGGCGACGACCTTGGCACCCTCGATCACATCGTTGTCATAGCCGTCGAACTCAGTCGCAGCGACCTTGTCGGAAAGCTCGACCCACACGTCGTTGAAGCTGCCCCAGGCATCGCCCTTGGCGTTGGCGCGAGCGCGGGCCTTCTGGTCCTCCATGCAGGCGGTGAAGCCGTCCATGTCGACGTCATGGCCAGCGGCGCCGGCAATCTCAACGGTCAGGTCGATGGGGAAACCAAAGGTGTCGTGCAGCTTAAAGGCAACATCGCCCGGAAGGACAGCACCCTCGGCGAGCGCGGCCAGGGCCTCGTCTAGGTAAACGCGGCCGTTGTCGAGCGTCGTGGAGAAACGCTCCTCCTCGGAAGCGACGATGCCCTTGACGAGCGCGACGTTCTTGAGCAGCTCGGGATAGGCCTCGCCCATCTGGGCGTTGACCTCGTCGATGAACTTGGTCAGGAAGGCGCCCTCGATACCCAGCAGGCGACCGTGGAACACGGCGCGGCGGAGCAGGCGGCGAAGGACGTACTCGCGTCCCTCGTTACCAGGCAGGATGCCGTCAGAAATCATGAAGTCGACGGCACGGGAGTGGTCGGCGATGATACGCAGCGAGCGGCTGGCACCGGAGTAGTCGTCGGCGTCATAGGACTTGCCGCTGATCTTCTCGCCCAGCTTGATGAGATGCTGCATCAGATCGCCGTCGTAGTTGGCGGTCTTGTGCTGCATGATGGCGGCCATGCGCTCCAGGCCCATGCCCGTATCGAGGTTGCGGTGCGGCAGCTCCGGCATGGAGCCGTCCTCCTGGCGGTCGTACTGGGTAAAGACGAGGTTCCAGAACTCCAGGAAGCGGTCGCAGTCGCAGCCGGGCTTGCAGTCGGGGCTGCCGCAACCGACCTCCTCGCCCATGTCAAAGTAGATCTCGGAGCACGGACCGCAGGGGCCGGTGGGGCCGGCGGCCCAGAAGTTGTCGTCCTCGCCCAGGCGGGAGATATGGTCCTCGGCAACGCCCAGAGAGCGCCACACGTCGTGGGTCTCGTCGTCCTCGGTAAAGACAGTAAAGTACAGGCGGTCGAGCGGCAGCTTGAACTCCTTGGTGATGAGCTCAAAGGCCCAGGCGCAAGCCTGCTCCTTGGAGACGCCGCCAAAGGAAAAGTCGCCGAGCATCTCGAAGAACGAGAGGTGACGGCCGTCCTCGCCGATGCAGTCGATGTCGTTGGTGCGGACGCACTTCTGGCAGGAGATCGCGCCGATCTCCTTCATGGTCTTCTTGCCCTGGTAGTACTCCTTAAACTGATTCATGCCGGCGTTGGCAAGCAGCAGCGAAGGATCGTCGGGGACGAGGGACGAAGAAGGATAAAGCTTAAGACCGCGCTCCTCAAAGAAGTTGAGGAACTTGGAGCGGATCTCGGCCGTAGTCATTGACGGGTAGTCAGCACTCATAGAGGGAATCTCCTCGGTTTCACATCGAAACAGTTCAAACGTAACGATATTACCATCCCGCCGCGCCCATGCAAAAAAGAGGGCCGCCAAACAGCGACCCTCCAGCGAAAGTGCACGTTATTTAGGACCGAGCAATCCTTTGAAAAAAGGCTGCTGTAGAATTACATATAAGAGTCACCCGGAAGGAGCGATCGATGAAAAGCAAACGATTTGTCCTGAATGCACTTCTGGTTGTAGCACTTTTAGCGCTCTTGGCCTTCTCATGCTGGTACGCAAACCAACCAGCATTTGGCTACGTATTGTATGCAGTAATGTCCGGCGATAAGGCTTATTACACTCTACGCGCAATTGACGTTCTCTTTTTCTATGTAGCCGGCCCCTTATCAATCGCTTTGCTCGCGTTTCTTGTCATTTACAACTTCAAGAAACGTTAATAGGACCTATTTAGAATCCGAATCGTCCATGGAGCCGTCGATGCCGGTTTTGGTGTCGTCGTCCATATTGGAATCGTCGTCCTTGGCGAAGGGGTTCTTGAAAAAGCCTGTCGCGTCAGGCTGAAGACCCGAGAGCTTGATCCAGGGATTATCGAGCTCGGGTTTGGGCATGGCCTGGGCCTCGGGCGCAGTCTCGTTACCGATGAGCTCGGACTCATAGATGAACGTATCGTCTCCAAGCGCGTCATAGGCGGCGACCGGGTTACCCTCGGCATCGCGATACGGCGTGCCCTTAAACACGGCACCGTCGTATGCCACGAGCTGGCGGCCAGTCTCATTCTCGAAGTAGTACACGAAGATACCCTTCAGAGCTGCGCACAGCGGAATGGCAATGACCATGCCGATGGGACCCATGAGTGCCGAACCAATAACGAGGGCCGTCAGACTCATGATGGGATGCACCTGGACCGAGCTTTGCATGACCTTGGGCGAAATGACGTTGTCGGTGACGTTTTGGGCCACCATGGTCACGATCAAAGTCCACAACGCCAACATCGGGCTGAACATAAAGCCGAGCACCGTGGCAATCGCAGCACTCACCCAGGGGCCAACAACAGGAACCAAGTGCATAATGCCCGTAAAGATGGCCATGAGTGCCGCGTATGGATGGCCAATGAGCGTAAAGCCGATAAAAGCGAGGATGCCACCGCAGATGGACGTCACGACCATGCCACACATATAACCGCCGACCGAGCGTGAAAGGATGGCGACCATAAAGCGGTACGAGGTCTCCTTTTCCTGACCAATGATGGTGCAGACCTCGTGGTGCATACGGGGGTAGTCGCAGGCCAACCAATAGGCAAGCACCAAGCCAAGGAAGATGACGAACAGCTGCGAGGCCGTATTGGTAATGAGCGGGAATACACCGCGACCGAGCTCAGCGGCAATCTGAGACACATACTTCGATGCCACGGTAACGAGCGAAGAAAGATTGTCGTCCAGATAATCCTTGAGCGGCGTGTTGTTGAGCGTCTTGGCATGCGAGATCAACTCGTTGAGATCGCCGCCCGCAACGCGAAGCTGCTCAGGCAGGCGGCTCAAGACTTCCATAATCTGACCGAGCAAAATAGGCGACAAGATGCAGACAACACCAACGAGCACGGCAACGACAACAATGAGCGCGATGAGCGAACCGATGCCACGACCGACGCCGTGATGCTCGAGCCAATTGGTGATTGGCGACATCACAAAAGCGATAATGGAACCGACAGCTAGAAACTCGATAACCGGCGCCAGGATACCCATAAGGTTAAAGATGACGGCGGCGATGACAATGCAGCCGACGACGGCCCAAATGCGAAGCGTCAGAATACGGGTATCGCGCAGCGTGCGGTCGGTCTGTTGGGGGTGCTCACTCATGAACGAACCATCACTCCGTCGGGGTCGATCTTGTCCTGAATCTTCTTAAGGGTACGGCGCAGCAGGCGCGAGACTTGCACCTGCGAGATACCCAGCTTCTTGGCGATCTCGATCTGGGTCATGCCCTTCACAAAGCGCAGCTCGATCACCTCGCGTTCGCGCGGCGAGAAATCGCGGATGGCCTCCTCGATTACCAGGCGGTCATCGGTAAAGTCGAGCTCGTTGTCGTCGTCGGCGTAGCGATCGAGAATCGAAGGCGCATCGTCGGAATCGGACGCACCGGGGGCCTCGATGGGCACCGAGGTGTAGGCCGAGGACGATTCCATAGCTTCAAGCACCTCGTCGACAGTCACGTCCAGGTACTCAGCGATTTCCTCAACCTTAGGCGAGCGCTGCAGCTCATTGGTGAGCTTATCGGTGGCTTGGTTGACCTTGGCAGAAAGCTCCTGCAGGCGACGAGGCACACGCACGCTCCAACCCTTGTCACGGAAGTGACGCTTGATCTCGCCAAGGATGGTGGGCGTGGCAAACGTGGTGAACTCGAGTCCGCGCTCGGGATCAAAGCGGTCGATTGCCTTGAGCAGGCCCAAATAGCCAACCTGCATCAGGTCGTCGAGCGGCTCACCGCGGTTCTTAAATTTGTTGGCAAGAAACCTTACCAGGTTCATATGGGACATGACGAGTTGCTCACGTGCGTCCGGATCACCGGTCTCTTTGTAGCGACGAAACAGCTCGCGGGTTTTCTCCTTGTCCCAAGCGGTCTTGCCGCTCCGGGAACGTTCGGTCATATTAGATATCCGCCTTGAGGTCGAGGGAAAGCGTCAGGGGCGCCGCAGTCTTTTCGTAGGAATCGCACACGCTCGCCAAAATGAGCTCGGCATACACAGCAGCCTGGTCGTCCTCGTCCACAGTCGCCTGATCGCCAAAGGTAAAGGTCATGCCAACGTGAGACTCGTCGACATCGAATTTGATCGAGATGTCGTCGGAATCAACGGCCGTGCAGCCAAAGATGAAGGCCTCCTCGGCAGCCATACGGATGTCCTCGATGCGATCGACGGACATGGAGCACAGTGCACCGACATTAGCCGCCGTCATACGCACAAGGCGAGCCAGACGCGGATCGCCGGCAACAGTCAGCGTGATGGGGCAAGTTGCTTCGCTACTCATCGCAGGACTCCTCGGAGGTCTCGGCGGACGTGTAGGTGTAATACTGGGCTGCTTTAGCAGCAGGCTTCTGTGCATCATCGTCACCAGCAGCGACATCGCCCCCGGCTTCGCCAATCAGGACGCGCTCGGTCGGCTGCTCGGCTTCGGCGGCAGCGGAAAGCTTGTGCTCGGCGTCGGCCGCGGGAACCTTTACCTTGTTAAAGAGTTTCTGCACGGCACCGGCCGCAGAATCGGTCACGCTCGACACAGCATTGCTAGCCTCGGCCATGCTGCCCGTAACCTCGGAAATGTCGCGAACCACGGCTTCGACCTCTACGAGATTGGAGGTAAGTGCGTCGACGGCGGTCTTGCTCGACTTGAGGAGCGGCTCAACCTGCGCCAGCGCGGGGGTGAGCTCATCGACGGCGCCATCGAGCTTTGCCACCACGGGCTGAGCCTCGGCGATGGTGTTATTGAGATCGCTTACGGTCTTGTCGAGCGAATCAACGACGTTGCGGGTCTTGCGCAGCGTGAGCGCGAGCTCGATAACAGCCCACACGCCGGCAACGGCGAGCAGAAGCAGGGCGATTTGAATGGGACTCATACAAGCCTCCCGAAGGAATTGAAATACAGACGCTGTTCATGGTACCCCAAAGAAGGGGAAAGATACCCAAAGGGAATGCGCGAGATGGCAACGACCTACTTGGGCGCATTGCCGCTACGGTCGCGCTCGCTTTGCTCTACGCGCCACTCTTCCCAGCCGCGGCCGGCAGGCTGCCAAAACGCGCCGTGCTCAAGCCCCTCGGGCAAATAACGCTGATCGACCCAGCCTTCGGGATAATCATGCGGATACTTATACACGCCGTACTCGTCGCTGCCCGGGCGATGACGATCGCGCAGATAACTCGGCACCTCGCGAAGCCCACTTGAATGAATATCGGCCAACGCCGCATCAATGGAAGACTCGCACGCGTTGGATTTAGGCGCCAGGCACACATAGAGCGCAGCCTGAGCCAGATTAATGCGGCACTCGGGATACCCAATGACCTCGGCAGACTTAAACGCGGCATGCGCCACCAAAAGCGCCTGCGGGTCGGCGTTGCCAACGTCCTCGGAAGCCTGGATCATAATGCGGCGAGCGATGAACTTGGGGTCCTCACCCGCATCGATCATGCGCGCAAGCCAATAGATCGTGGCATCGGGGTCGCTACCACGCATGGACTTAATAAACGCGCTGATGATGTCGTAGTGCATGTCACCGTTTTTGTCATACGAAAAACCACGGCGCGGGTTGGCAATCTTCACGTCATCCACGGTGATGGGATAGCGCTCCCCCGCCGCCGGCGCTGGCGTTCCCTCGGTATCGGGACGCGTGACGGCAATCTCGCTCGCAAGCTCGAGTGTCGTAAGCGCCGATCGAGCGTCACCTGCAGCCAGCGTGCAGATGGTCTTAACCGTATCCTCATCGGCAGAGAACTTGCCGTTCAGGCCCTGCGGCGCCTCGAGCGCACGCTCGATAAGTATGGCGATATCCTCGTCCTTTAAGTGCTCAAGCTCCACCACGCGACCGCGCGAGAGCAACGCCGAGTTGACCTCAAAGTACGGATTCTCCGTCGTGGCGCCAATCATAATGACGGTACGGTTCTCGACTGCATGCAGCAGGGCATCCTGCTGCGACTTGGAAAAGCGGTGAATCTCGTCGATGAAAAGAATGGTGCGACGGTCGTACGTATTCAGACGCGTCTTGGCCTCGTCAATCACACGGCGCAAGTCCTTCACGGTGCCCGTCACGGCGCTGACCTCGACAAACTCACTCTTGGTATGGTTGGCGATAATATGTGCCAGCGTCGTCTTGCCCGTACCGGCCGGCCCGTACAGAATCACACTCGACAGCACGTCGTGCTCAATTGCGGCACGCAACCACGAGCCCTTACCGACGGCCTTTTGCTGGCCCACATACTCGTCGAGCGAATTGGGGCGCATGCGCACCGCAAGCGGCGCATTCCGAAAGGAGCGCTCACGCGTCGAAGCAGAAAAAAGGTCGTCCATAGCCATCCCGTGCGTCAATCAAATACGTTTTCCACTAACAGTATACCGAATAAATACGAACTACCGTTCGTTAATATAAGTACGGTGCGGAAACTTCAATCCCGGGAAAAGCTTGCTCGTAAGTTCGCAGAAATAACCGTCCGTCATGCTAGCAATGTAATCCACGACCGCCTGGTCTTTATCGCCCTGCCAGGCATAGGTGCGATCGTAGTAGGAAAGCTGCTGCTCAATGCGAGAGATGTGGTGCTTAAAGATGTAAGAGGACTCGTCGCCTTCGTTTATATCCTGCAGGCAACGGTCGTAGAGCTTTTCAAAGGCCTCGCGCAGCTCCGCTTCGGAGTCGCCTTCGATGCCGCCCTTGCTATAGATCTTCTCGTAGTTCTCGCGCTTAGCGCGGCGGATTTCCTCAAACAAGCCCTCGCTCATCTCGATGCGCGGCTTGCCATAGCTGTGCTCAACAATATCGATGGAGGCGTGCGTGAGGATCCAGCTGTTGTATGCACCGCCCAGGCCATCGTCAAAGGCGTCGGGCGACAGCAGGCCCGCCGCAATGGCGTCTTGGCGATCGCGCCCAACGTAGGCGAGGATATCCGAGATGCGAACCACACAGCCCTCGAGCGTCATGGGACGCAGGTGCTCAATTGCGCTATAACCTGTGGCAATGCATTCCTCGACGGTTCGGTCGAACTGGTCAAAGGAACCCATGTCCGAAAGCTCAAAAACACGCTGCTCGTACTCGCCGTTGTGGCACAGTACGCCGTCGAGCGTCTGGAGCGACACGTTGCGACCGTACAGTGCGTCGAGCACGCGGGCGGATTGCACGTTATGGAAAAAATAGCGACCCGTGCGCTCGTGATAGATATCGTTGAGGAAACGCTCACCGGCATGGCCAAAGGGCGTGTGGCCCAAGTCGTGGCCTAAGCCAATTGCCTCGATCAGATCGCAGTTGAGCCCCAGAGCGCGTCCGATATCGCGAGCGATGCGCGAGACAAGCTGCACGTGCAGGCCGCGGCGCGACAGGTCATCGTTGCTGCGAAAACTGAAGACCTGCGTTTTACCTGCATAACGGGAGTATGCGGGCAGATGCAGAATCTTTTCGATATCGCGCATAAAGGATGGACGCATGAGCGTGCCCTCGTCTGCGGCACGATCGACACGTCGGATAACCTGGTCGTCACCACATCGATAGGGATTAACGACGCCCGAGGCGCGATCGGCAGCGATACGCTCGACCAGCTCGGGCGACAACGCCGCGGGAATGCGATCCATACGCGCCTTGATGGCGGCTGTCTGTTGATTGATTGCCATGGCATGCTCCTTAAAAAGGGCGCGCAAACGATTACAGCGTACTACCCACGACCTCGATTATGGCAAATATAGGCACCAAAAACGGCAGCAAAGGCAGGGAGCGCGATTTTGCAATGAGACAAGCGGCGGCAAGGGTCAGGAGCGCAACCGCAAACGCGACGACACCACCCAGGGGATCGAGGGTGCAAAGGGCAAAGAGCGCCTTGGCGTCCCCCATGCCAATGCCAGGGGCGTGGCGAACACGACGCCAGAGCGACTCAGTAAGCACAAGGGCAAGGTAGACGATAACCGCAAGACCAGCGTGGTCAAGGGCTGTGTTAACGCCCCTGTCGAGCCAAACGCCTGCAAGCGCAGCCACGGCACACGCGCCGGCAAGCTGATTGGGAAACCGTCGCTCACGGGCATCAATCGCCGCGCCGGCAAAGATGCAAATCCAAAACGGGATATAGAACATCGAACACCTCCTTGGGCAGCAGCTCAAACGCAAAAACCACCACAAAGGTGCCTGTCCCCTTTGTGATGGTTTTGATCATGGTTATTTGGCGCCTTGCATGACCTCGTCGAGGGTAACACTCACGGCGTGCTGCGTCGGCACCCAGTCAACCTTCAAGAACAGAGCAGCCACCGTAATGGGGATATAACTGAACATAAAGATCGGGAAGGTAAACAGGTTAGTCACAAGACGCCACTTTTGCGCGCAGTGAATATGCTTGTACTCAAAGATGGTCGTGAGCAGTGCCAGGATAAAGAACGTCTGATACATCATGGCGAAGGTCAAAATGAGCGAAGCGGCGCACGCCTGCATCTCAACCTCGGTAGCCAAAAAGCCATGCGAAAGACCGCCCACGATGAGGAACGTCGCATTGGCGAGCATCGAGATCAACGATAGCAGCATGCCGGGCGCAATCGTCATGAACATGTCATAGGCGGCAAAGCGATGGTAACGAAAGGTCGATTTGACCAAGTGCTTACCGTAGGTAAAGAATACCTGGTAGAAGCCCTTAGTCCAGCGCATACGCTGTTTCCAGGACGCCTTAAACGTCACGGGCTGTTCGTCAAAGAACTCCGCCGGTGCATAGCCAATGCGAATGCCGTGGATGGCGCAGAACGTGGTGAACTGAATGTCCTCAGTCAGCGTGTGGAACTGCCAACCGTGCATGCCCTCGATAACACTGGCGGAGATGAGGTAGCCCGAACCTGAGACGGCGCAAGACGTCTTGCAGATGTTGCGCGCGTTGTTGAGAAAGCGCGCCTCGCGCAGATACCACGTAGCATTAGCCGCCGAGATCCACGAGCTGCCGAAGTTCTTGGAGTTACGATAGCTCGTGACCACATGAAAGCCCTGGTCAAAAGCATCGTTCATCTTGGATACGTAATCACGGGAGATAACGTTGTCGGCATCGAATATAAAGTAGCCCTCAAACGTGTCGGGATACTCGTTAAGGATGCGGTCGAAGCCAAAGTCCATGACCCAGCTCTTACCCTTGCGGGCCAGGTCGTTGCGCTCATAAACGATGGCGCCCGCCTCGCGCGCGAGCTGCGCGGTGTTGTCGGTGCAGGCGTCGGCAACGACAAAGACCTCGATGAGCTCGGACGGATAGTCCTGATCCTTGATGGAGCGAACGAGGTTGGCGATCACGGCCTCCTCGTTATGCGCAGCAATAAAGAAGGCATAGCGGTGGAGTTTTTTGGCCTTGGGAGGCGCGACCTCGCCACGAAGAGCGCCAATGACAAAGAAGACCACCTGATATAGAAAGCAGACCGTGAGCAGCGTGACGACAATCTGGTTGAAGATCACGATGGGTGTGTTGGTTTGTAAAAAGGCGAGCATGCAGGCTCCCAGCAACGCGTTACGTAAACAATCGTATATCTTACCGCAGGCTTACCGAGTTCAAGAAACCACCTAATACTGGCTAGGCTTCGAGCAGACCGAGCTGCGGGACGATTTCGTCGCCGGCGGCAGTGCGGCCGAGCGAACGCGGGGCCAGATCGTCCAGAACCGCCGCAAGGTCCCACGGCAGTTCGTCACGGCACTCAATGCGCTCCCCCGTCGCGGGATGGTCGAATGCGACGCGCCAGGAATGAAGGAATTGCCTGGTCAGACCCTGATCGGCGCGCGCATCGCACTTACCGTAGAGCGGATCGCCCACGCAGGCGTGGTTGATATGGCGCATATGCACGCGAATCTGATGCGTGCGACCGGTAAACAGGTGGCACTCGACAAGCGTGTAGCCGTCGTCGAAACGCGTGGAATCAAAGCGCTCGAGCACCTTGAAGGTCGTGATGGCCTGACGCGCAAAGGGGTCATCGGAAACCGCCATCTTGACGCGGTCGCGCGTCGATCGGGCAATGCCGGTGTTGATGGTGCCCTCGTCCATGGCGATGTGCCCGTGAACAAGTGTGATATAGCGACGGTCGAGCCTACGCGTGCGGATGAGATTTTGGAGCGCGCGCTGGGTGTCGTCGTCCTTTGCCGCAAGCATGAGACCCGAGGTATCGCGATCCAGGCGATGCACAATACCGGGGCGGTCCTCGCCCTGCACGGTGCCCAGATGGTCGATACCGCAGTGATAGACCAGGGCATTCGCGAGCGTACCGCTCTCATGACCATGCGCAGGATGGCACACCAGGCCGCGCTGCTTGGAGAGTACAATGAGATAATCGTCCTCATAGCGAATGTCGAGCGGGATGGCTTCGGGAATCACGTCAGTCGGATCGTGCGGCTCGGGAAGGTCGACCGAGATGCGGTCACCGGAGCGCACGGCATACTTTTTTGACAGGCAGGTCTCGCCGTTGACGGCAACGGCACCGCCCTCGATCAGATGCGCACAGGCAGAGCGCGTGGGACAGCCATCGTTGGCACCCAGATAGGCGTCAAGACGCTGACCAGCGGAATCGTCGGCAACGAGAATATGGATGTCGGCCATTAGCGCTCATTCCTTTCGCGAATCTTGCGGGCACGCTCCCCACGCTGCTTAGCTTTGCGTTTGGCTCGGGCCTCGTCACGGGCGTTGAGCTCGGCAGTCGCATCGACCTCGCGAGCGGCGGGACTCAAGAACATGTAACCGATAAGAGCCAGCACGATACCGACCGTAATGCCAATATCGGCCACGTTAAAGACGGGGAAATCAATGAAGGTAGCGGCAATAAAATCAGTCACAAAGCCCATGGCCAGGCGATCAATCGCGTTGCCGACAGCACCGCCCGCGACCATGGCCATGCCCACAACCTCAAGACGAGCAAGCTGAGGCGCACGCAGCAAGTACACGGCAATGGCGACAATGACCGCAAGCGCCAGCACGGCGAACGCAACGCCATGGCCCTCGCCCATACTAAAGGCGGCTCCGATATTGCGAACAAACAGAAAGTCAATCACGCCGGGGATAACGGTCATATGCAGGGCATCGCCCACGGCACGAACTGCAAGCTTGGTAAGCTGGTCAACAAGCAGCACAACGAGCGCTACCCCACCAGCAACACCTAACCTCCAACGCAAAGGCGGCGTCATATCCGCACCACGACCCAAAGAAATCCCCTACCCTAAGAACATCGAATTACGTTTAACGCAATTAACCATCTTATATTGTCACACGCAGGGCGCACGACATATCCACCAACGCTAGCGAAATAATCAGCATAAAACGAAAGCGACATTCCGAAAAACAGAATGCCGCTTGAATATGACACAGGTAGTCGTTGGGGACGTTCTTGTTTGACTAGTCGTTTAAGAACGTCCCCAACGACTAGGTCCATAGAAACGCCGCATTACCGTCGCCAACAGCGAAAACGTCCCTAAGCGAGCAAGGTGACGTGAAAGAGGAGGGAAGCGTACTTTGGTACGCGACCGACGATTGAACGTCAGATTGCCGCTTAGGGGCGTTTGCAGCGTCGGTAGGTTACGGCGTTCTACGAACGCCGTAACCTACAGCGCATCAGCGCAGCGCTTACAGATATGCGCGTGGCCGTTGTACTCGCCGACGGTGGTGCGATAGTTCCAGCAACGGTCGCAGCACTCGCCCTCGGCAGCCTCGATGGCAACGGAGAGCTCCTCGCCCTGGGTCAGCTCAACATCGGAGACGATGTAGAACTCGGCCAGGTCGACGGCCTTGTCGCCGGTCAGCAGCGCATACATCTCGGCAGGAACGACCGCCTTGACGCGGACCTGCTGGCTCTTGGTGAAGGTGCCGGCGGAGCGGGCATCCTCAAGGGCCTTGGTCACGGCGCTACGGAGCTCGAGTGAAGCCTCGAGCACGCCCTCGAACTCATTGGCCTCGTCGAACGTGATGGGCGACTTGTACCAATCGAGCAGCGCGGCGTACTTCTGATGATCGACGCAGCCGGCGGGCGCATAGGCCATGGCCTCGTCGACCGTGTAGGACAGGATCGGCTGCAGATCGCGCATGAGCATCGAGAAGAGCTCGGCGAGCACGGTCTGAGCGCTGCGGCGCTCGAGCGAGCCGGGCTTCTCGCAGTACAGACGGTCCTTCAGGGCGTCGAGGTACACGTTGGAGAGCTCGGTAACCACGAAGTCGTAAAGCGCACGGTAAGCGCGCGGGAACTCGTAGCTGGCGTAAGCGTCGTCGACCTCGGCCTGGACCTGGGTCAGGCGGGCAACCATGAGCTTATCGAGCGGCAGCAGGTCGGCAAAGGCGACGCCGTCGGTCTCGGGCTCAAACTGGCCCTCGAGCTCGGAGAGCAGGAAGCGCAGCGTGTTGCGGAAACGACGGTAGGCATCGGACGTACGAGCGAGGATCTCGTGGTCGATAGACACGTCGGAGCTGGTGTCGACCGAGGCGACCCACAGGCGGATGATGTCGGCGCCCATCTCGTCGCAGACCTTGTTGGGGTCGATGACGTTACCGAGCGACTTGGACATCTTGCGGCCCTGGCCGTCGAGGGTGAAGCCCTGCGAGACGACCGCCTTGTACGGAGCGTGGCCGTTGGCGCCCACCGAGGTGAGCAACGAGCTCTGGAACCAGCCGCGGTGCTGGTCGGAACCCTCGAGATACACGTCCGCCGGATACTCCAGCTCGGGACGGTACTCGCAGACGGCCTTCCAGGAGACGCCGGAATCCCACCACACGTCGAGGATGTCCTTATCGGCCTTGAGGTGATGGCCACCGCACTTGGGGCAGACGCACGCCTCGCCCAGGTAGCTCTCGGGAGCGTCGGTGAACCAAGCGTCGGAGCCCTTCT
>CATZRJ010000025.1 GCA_958423535.1 uncultured Collinsella sp. | reverse complement strand
AGCGCGCCTGCGAGTTCTTTGGCATCTCAAAGTACAGCTTCTATAGCTACCTCAACGAGGCAAAGGCTGCCGCCGGCGACAAGTAGGCAACTCGGCCGGATCGCCCCTCCCCTTTTGGGCGCGAGTTCTGGAATGCACGAATCCGAGAGTCGGCCGCAAGGCAAGTTCCATATAATCGATGAATGCGAATATTTCGAAAGGATGGAACAAGATGGGGTCGAGCAACGCATCACGCAACGGCCGCGGAGGCACCGTTTCTGGCGCCAGGCATGCGAAACGCGCGTTTGACGAGGGAGAAGACGATCTGTTTGCGTTGAGCCTCGACGACGTGATGAGCGACCGCCCTTGGACCGCCGATGAACTCATAGGCGGCGGGGTTCGCCCGACAAGTGCAAAGCCCGTGCCTTCCGCCACGCCCGCCCCGGCATCCGTGCCCGCGGACGACTTTGCCACCCGTCCTATCGTGCAGACGACGCGTAACGCCGCCCCTGCACCCCGTCCTGCTAGCGATCCGTCCGAGACGGCGGCATTTCTCGCTGCAGCGGCACAGCGCCATGCGCCCAGCAGCGCGCCCGCGTATGCCACCCCGCAGCAGCCGACATACGCGGCTCCCGAACCCCAGCCCGAGCCCGAGCTCGAGCCGCCTGTCATGGATCTGGATGATCTTTCCAACCGCCAGTTTGCTTTTGATTCCTGGGCGGCGGCAGATCTGGACGAGACCTCGGGCGGCATGCCGGCGCTCGACATTCCGGTAAACCCCCTGTTTGCGGCTGCCGAGGAACGCGACTCCGCATACGACAACACCGCAGCATACGCCAACCGCCCGAGCGAACAACCTCGCGCACGCCGTATCGAAACTGAGGATTACGGCCAAACGTCGAGCGGCTATTCTCGTGACCCGTTTGCCGCCACGCCCGCTCCCGATTACAACCAAGCGAGCGTAAAGGCAGCCTCGGCATCGTCGTATACCCACGGCGCCGGCGATAAGCGCGCCGCCGATTACCACACCGAAGAAGAACCGCCGCGCTTTTCGGAGTTTTCGCATGCGGCAAAGGTTGTCTTTATCGCCATCATCATCGCTCTGCTCGGCGTGATTGCGTTTGAGGGATTCCAGCTATTCCGCGGCCCCACTGCGTCCGAATCGGCAACGCAGCAAAAAGAGGACGACAACCAGTACCTGGACATCAACACCCTCAAGGGCGACCCCAACAGCTAGGTTGGAACATAAGCTATGCCGCACCCCTGTTTACGTGCGGTTTTACACTTTTCCGTGATTTCCACGCGCCCATTTCGACACTTTTCCGTAATTTGGGCGGCTCGAATTTGACACTTTTCCGTACTTTCATACGGCTGATTTCGACACTTTTCCGGA
The DNA here is from genome assembly GCA_958423535.1 of uncultured Collinsella sp. Taxonomy (GTDB): domain Bacteria; phylum Actinomycetota; class Coriobacteriia; order Coriobacteriales; family Coriobacteriaceae; genus Collinsella. The sequence continues at coordinate 25,003 of CATZRJ010000025.1, read as the reverse complement.
TGTTTGCCGAATAATTGCCGCGTAATCAAGCGCCGTCTGCACATCATTTCGCAGGCGGCGCTTGATTTCTGTCCGCGCGCGCTGATAGACTCCATCGTGCCCGCAAGGAGTGGGCGCGTTTTATCCAGAGTCGGGGTAGAGAGTTGGCTCCACGATCCCGACGCCAACCGGCCAAGAGGCACGGTGGCCCTGCCAACATCGATGAAAGGAGTCCGTATGGACAATTTCTCTGTGCGCAGCGAGCGCAACTTCCACAACCTGGTCGCCAAACCAAAGCGAATGCATCTTCTTGATAAGCCGAGCGGCTATGCCTCGGCCATGGTCAAGAGCAGCCTCTCCCACCAGATGCGCTTTACTGTGCAGGTGCTCGAGGAAGAGCTCTGTGCTGCTGGCAACCCGCACGTACTGCAGATCAAGCTGCTCGGAGACGACTCGCGCGAGCCGTCGAGTTGGAAGCTCTTTGCCGACGGCAAGTGCGTTGCGGACGGATCCGGCGCCTTTGCCCGCGAGTGCTTCTACGAGGGAGCCGAGGTGTTCCTGGACCTGTGCCGCGATGCCGTCGACGCAGCGAGACTGCACCAGTGGAGTCAGAGGGAGTACGAGCTGCTGAGCGCGGCACGCGGGATTGCGAGGGCGTAGGCAGACAGACCAGACAGCTCGTCATACTGGTTGACACTTCGATTCAAACAGCAGGGCGAAGTCGCGCTTACAGTCCCGCCATGCCAAACCGAATGGCGTTCTCAAAAGGCCTAACTCCCCTCCGCCTTAAACCTCAGCAGCAGGTCGCCCAGCTCGGGGCACTTGCTGGAAAGACGCGTCTGGGCTCGCTCGCCCATCCCCCACCGCTGGCGGACTTCCTGGGCGCGCGGGCTCACGCGGTAGTCCCCGTCCATCACCTGCTTGAGCAACTTGGCGGTCACGCGCGCATCGGCCAGGGCGCTGTGGGCGTGCCCCGTCGACTCGTCAAACTCGATGCCAAACCACGTTGCCGCGTCACTCAACGAGACGCACCCGTGGCTGCCCACGTCCATGATCGAGGTGTAAAACGCCTGCAGGTCGGCCCAATCCGTAGGAAATGCGGAAAAGTCGATGCGCTTTGCCTGACACTCGGTCAAAAGCTGTCGACGGTCCGTCCCGCTCCAACAGACCACTTGGGCGGAGTAGCGACCGATCCAATCGCTGAGCCTTTTGATCACCACGTAGAGCGGATCGGCCATCGCGGTGTCCACAGCCGATATCCCCGTAAGCTCGCGAACGGGAAACGCAACGCCTTCGGTAAATTCTGTCTGCACAAACTGCGAGAACTCGCCCATAACGTTGCCGTGGTAATCGAGCTTGACGGCGCCGACCTCAATAATCTCGTTGCGCAGTCCACGGCGTTGGCGCTGCTTTGGCACCGGCGCAAACTCAAAGTCCAGCACAATCTGGCGCGCAAAGTTCGTCGTATCGATAGCCGAGATACACGGCGTCTTTTCAGCTGACACGGTTAGGGCCTTTCTCCATTGCCTGCCGCTTGCTACATAGGCGGCTACATTGCCGTAAGGATAGGCGCCCGTGCGGACATGAAAGCGGGGCGCAATACCATGCGTCAAGCACACGCCATGCAGACGGCCCCAAGAGAGTCGCCCACTCTATTCAAATGCATGAAAAAGATTGAGGCCCGGTGACTTGAATCAGAGGTCATCCCGGGCCCATCAGAGCTCGTAGAGCTCTTGGTTGCTTTGGTCTCGCTCTTCACGGCGCTTATCGAACTTTCCGAGGCACTCAAGCAGCATTCGAAGCATAACAAGTCGCTGCCATTAAGGCATTGACCTCTTGACCAAGCAACGGCGCTGCCCAGCTCTTCACCACTTGGGCTGCCGTCAACTTTATTCTATCCGCGAGCATCTGGTTTACCAAATGGATTTTCGGTAAAGGAAGCCCGACGCCCCGCAAAACCACTACGCCCCAAGTGCCGCCATGGGGATCACCGCCACGCCGTCGTCGCGTGTGTAGGCGATGCCCCCCTTGCCCACCACAACCGCCAAAAACGCCGGCGCGGTATTCTAAGACGCGCTTTCCACTTGAAGCCATGTCGATTCTGGGACACAGTTTCCGCTTGAAGCCCATCCGGAAAGCACGTCCCATTCCGAGGCTTGAATCCGGGACGTAGTTTCCACTTGAGCTCCTGACGGGAAAGCACGTCCCGCTCTGAAGCTCGATTCCGGGATACAGCTTCCGCCAGAGACCTCAACCGGAAACGGCATCCCACTCTGGAGCCAGAATCCGGGACGCAGCTTCCGCTTGAAGGCCGATCCGGAAAGTGCGTCCCAGTCTGAGCGCTCATTCCGGGATGCATTTTCCGCGAGGGGCCGATCCGGAAAGGCCATCCCACTCTGGAGCTATAATCCGGGACACGCTTTCCGCCGACATTCCGCCGACAGCCAACACGACAAAAGAAGGGCCCCATTCCAGCAATTCGAGGACAGGCTCTTGTTCTCGAGCAGAGCTACCCCGCACTCACATCTCGGCAAACGAAATCAGCTTGGTATCTCCCCTGCTCGCCGCAGCTTCCTGACATCCCTGCGTAAAGCCGCGCTTCGAGAAGATCACATAGCTTTTGTGCTGCCGCCTAAAGAGATCGCTTCGGTATACGAGCTTTTGCAGCACGTCTTCGCCCACCGGTTCATTGCGCCATTTGCACTCCGCAAACAGCGCAGTGCCCTCGCCATCGTCAACAATCAAGTCGATTTCTTCCTGCGTATGCGTGCGATTATCCGTCCCCCACCAGCGCCCGACGCTCGCCGGAACCACCTCGAGCTGGCCCGCGCGCGCGAGTTCGTACACGTATTGTCTGCATATAAGCTCAAAGACCGTACCCATGTAATCCGATATGTGCGGCTCAATGCGCTTATACGCCATCTCAGCCATATCGTTTTGAATCAGCCCAATGTTCTGCGGAACAAACTTGTACCAGAACCTAAACATCTGGTCGCTCAGCAGATACACGGCTCGCTTATTGCTCGTCTCGTTTAGGGGCAGCTCGCGCTCGACAATCCCAAGCGACGCCAGCTTATCCACATAGCTCTTTACGTTGCTCGCAGGAATTCCCGTAGAGCTCGCAATCTCCGAGATCTTCGAGCGTCCCTGGGCAATTGCTTGCACGATCGCATCATATTGCTCGGGATTGCGGCACTCTTGCAATAGCAGGTTACTCGGCTCCTCAAAGAGATAGCCCGTAGGAGTAAGAAAAAGACGTTTGATGTTGTCCTTGAGCGGTGCAGCAGGATCGACTTTCTCGATATATGCAGGAATGCCGCCCGTCATGCCATAGCAAACTGCAGCGTCTTCGCGACTCATGCTCTGCCACAGGCCGAGGGTCGTCATAAAATCGAGCGGCATGATCTTAAACTGGGCCGTACGCCTACCGTATAGCGGGCTCTCGTAGCCCAACACCTGTTCCTCCATAAACGAAAGAGACGAGCCGCATAGAATCAGCATGAGCCTGGTCTCTTTGTACAGGTGATCAATCTTGTCTTGCAGCAACGAGCTGATCTCGGGATTCGATTGGGCGAGATAGGGATACTCGTCAATCACGACAATCAAACGTTCCGTGCGAGCCATGGTGGCCAATGCATCGAACGCCTCGTCAAAACTACAAAACGACACGCCTGCAGCACCAACCGAACCCGCGAGTATCGCCTGGCTAAAGCCGTGCAGGTTTGCCTCCGCATTGGTACGACGAGCTTGAAAGTAAATAGCCTTCTTGCCTTGGATGAACTCTGTGATAAGGCGCGTTTTACCCACACGACGGCGGCCGTAAATCACAGGCATCTCAAAGGAGCCCGTGCCATACAGTCGATTGAGCTCGGACATTTCCGCTGTTCTTCCGATAAACATAGGGCCATCCTTCCCTTACGTTATAGCTAGCTATATTATACCTTCCTATAATATAGCTAGCTATAACGTAATTCGACAAGCGGCGCACGCAAAAGGGTCGATACACCACCGCACGTGGACCGTTCCGGAAAATGTATCCCGTTCTGGAGCCAAAAACTGGGCCGTAGTTTCCGCCAAACATGCCATCCGGAAAGTGCGTCCCGTTCTGAGGCTTGAATCCGGGACGCAATTTCCGCATGCGGCCCCGTTGGGAAAGTTCATCCCGCTCTGAGCGCTCATTCCGGGATGCAATTTCCGGTTGAGGGCTGTTCCGGAAAGGTTGTCCCGTTCCGAGCGGCAATTCCGGGTCACGGTTTCCTCAGGTACAAGGCGACAGTCCGCCGCCCTTATCACATGCCTTCAAATATGCGATCCAGAAGCACAAAACAGCAGATAGATTGCTCTTTTTCGGAAAAATAAACGTCCCTAAACTTACCAAGGCTTCATATCTAGCTACCGTTCACGGGTGCCGATTACCGCCCACCGATTCAGCTTCAAAAAATGACGTCAAAACCAGGCCATCTACCTGCATGGTTAGATTTTGGTCAGCTTTTGGTCAGCCGAGCGGCAAGTTCCGGCTGATACGTTTTTGCTACCCAAAAGGAGGCGGTAGCTCATGACCCATTGCAATGACCAACTCATCGACCAACTGCTCACCCAAGCCGAACAAGAGGGGCGCTGTCTGATTCCCCCGAGCGCGGCGATCCGAAAAGCGCTCCTGCGGCGCATCGGCGACATGGTCGTCTCCCCCATGCCGGGATTGTTCGCGCGCAAAATACGCTGGGATGAACTAAACCGAGCGCAACGCCATTGCGAGATTATCCGCGCCCTTGCGATCATCCACCCCGATTGGACGTTCTGCTCGTTTTCGGCTGCCTGCCTGCTGGGGCTCGAGGTCTCGTGGCGACACCTGAATGTCGTGCATGTCTGCAGCTCGACAAAGCCGTCGGCTCGTCCGGGCGCACATATTCAGCGGCACCAGATTGAGCCGGCCGGTGCAATACGCAGAGTCGGCATATCGGTAACGCCGCCTATCCAAACGGCCACAGATTGCCTGCTGCAAACTGGTTTTGCCGACGGCATGCCCATTGCCGATTCGGCGATCTCAAAGCTCGGCCTTACGCGGGAACAGCTGATGGAGGCCGTTGAGCAACGAGCGACTGCCCGCAATGGTCGCGCAATTCGCACCGCCCTCACAACGCTTCGATATGCCGACGTCCGCGCCGAGAGCGGTGGGGAATCGGTCGCCCGAGCCGTCATGATCGAGACCGGTTTTGCGCCCGACTGGCTTCAATACGAGCTGACGGACCCCTTCGATTCGACCGAAGCCATGCGAACGGACTTTGCCTGGGAGACCCAGGCGCGGGAGCTCACGTTGGGAGAACTCGACGGGCTCGTCAAATATACCGACCAGGCCATGCTAGCCGGGCGCACCACCGCCGAGGCGCTCGTTGCCGAACGACAGCGCGAGGCGCACCTATCGCTCTACGGTCACCCTCTGCTGCGCTTTACCATAAACGAGGTCCGCTCGGCAGGAATGCTCGCCAAAAAGCTGCAGACGGCAGGCATCCGGCAGACCGCGCTGCCGGCGTGGCTCAACGAAGTGGAGCTGTAGGAGCTGCTAGGCCGCGCATCGCCGGATCGCATCCCCCCTATCTGGGCCGCGTTTTCCCAACGGCCACGCCAACGGAAAGCGCGTCCCAGTCTGGACGCTCAAAACGGGATGCACTTTCCGGATGGCGGGCCTAGCGGAAAGCGTGCCCCGGAATCCCGTCTCAGAATGGGACAGGCTTTCCGGTTGAGTCCTTCAGCGGAAACTGCATCCCGGAATAGACGCTCAAACTGGGACGCAGTTTCCGCTGAGGTTCTATCCGGAAACCGTGTCCCACTCTGAGCGTCAATTCTGGGATGAACTTTCCGCCTGAGGGTTCAGCCGGAAACGGCATCCCACCCTGAAGCGAAATACTGGGACGCAGCTTCCGGTTGAGGGCTGTTCCGGAAAGCGCATCCCATTCCAGGCGCGGATTCCGGGATGCACTTTCCATTTGAAGCTCCAACCGGAAAGCGCATCCCACTCTGGAGCCGAATTCCGGGGCACGCTTTCCGCCAGAGGCTCTACCGGAAAGTGCATCCCATTCTGAGCGCCAATTCCGGGACGTAGTTTCCGCTCCAAGCAAAAGGCCCCGGCTCGCGATGGAGCTGGGGCCAAAGGCGCAGCGTATGTAGTTGATGCTCAGTGCGAACAGCCCGTCAACAATGGCTGTCCGCACCCTACCCTACCCGCGGTGACGGGCGCGGCTGTAGGGCGTATCCACCATGGGCAGATTTGGACGCAGCTTGCCGTCAAACGCGCGGTAGGCGTTCTGCACGGCGGGCGCCGTGGGGATCGTTGCGATCTCGCCGATGCCCTTGCCGCCATATGCCACAGGCAGCAGCTCGTCCTTCTCCACGTAGATGGCGTGGATATCCGGAATCTCGGGCGCACGGAACAGCCCGAGCGTACCGTACCTTGCCTGGGGCACGCAGTCCTTGAGCGGCCAATCCTCGGTAAGCGCATAGCCCATACCCATGAGCACGCCGCCTTCGATCTGACCCTGGATGGAGATGGGGTTGACCACCTTGCCGGAATCGTGTGCGGCATAGACTTCGCTCACGCGGCCGTCATCATCCAGAATGACCACATGCGTGGCAAAGCCGTAGCAGATGTGGCTCTTGGGATTGGGAACGTCGGCGCCCAGCTTGTCGGTCGGCTCCAGATACACGTAGCCAAACTCGCATCCCTCGAGCGCCTTGATGGCGGCCGCGGGATCCTGAGGATGCATACCCTGACCAGCGACGAGCTCCTGCGTGCGCAGCTGATAGGCGCGACCGTCGTCGTACTCGATCTTGACGCCGTCGCCATGTGCACTCACGGGAGCGGCGGGCGCAGACTTGCCGGCCTCGATGTCAAGCATGGCATCGCGCAGCAGGAAAGCGGCACCGCGCACGGCCTCGCCGGTCACGACCGTCTGACGCGAGCCAGACGTGGTGCCGGAGTCGGGAGCGTTCTCGGTGGAACACTCGCCGTTGGCGATGCAGCGAAGCGGCAGGCCGCATGCCTCGGCAACGTCCTGCAAAAAGACGGTGTTACAGCCCTGTCCAATGTCGGACGTGGCGGCATAGACCACGGCCACGCCGTTCTCGACGCGAATCTTGCAGCGGCCGGCATCGGGCAGGCCCACGCCCACGCCGGCGTTCTTCATGGCGCAGGCGATACCGGCGTGTCCGGGATGCGCGTAGTAGGCATCCTTGACCTCGAGCAGCGTTTCCTTAAGCGCCGTGGAGCAGTCGGCAATCTGGCCGTTGGGCAAAACCTCGCCCGGCTCGATGGCGTTGCGGTAGCGGATCTCCCACGGATCCAGGCCGACCTTCTCGGCCAGCAGGTCGATCAGGCTCTCGAGCGCAAACTCGGACTGGCAAACGCCAAAGCCGCGGTACGCACCGGCGGGCGGGTTGTTGGTGTAGTAGCCAAAGCCGCGAATGTCGGTGTTCTGGTACTTGTAGGGGCCGACGGCATGCGTGCAGGCGCGCTCGAGCACCGGGCCGCACAGCGACGCGTAGGCGCCGGTATCAAAGTTGATCTCGCAGTCCAGGCCGGTAAAGTTGCCCTCGGCGTCGCAGCCCAGCGTAAAGGTACCGTCCATGGCATGGCGCTTGGGATGGAAAGCGAGCGACTCGGCACGCGTGAGCTTGCACTTCACAGGACGCTGGAACTTATATGCAGCGAGCGCGGCCAGGTGCTGGATCGAAACGTCCTCCTTGCCGCCAAAGCCGCCGCCCACGAGCATGGTCTCGACGACCACGCGCTCGGGCTCGTTATCCCAGCCAAACATGTGGGCACACTCTTTGCGCGTATCGTAGGCGCCCTGGTCGGTCGACTGTACCTTGACGCCGTTCTTGTACGGGAAGGCGACGGCGCACTCGGGCTCCAAGAAGGCATGCTCGGTAAAGGGCGTGGTAAAGCGCTGCGTCACGGTGAATGCGCTCTCCGCCAACGCCTTGGCGGCGTCGCCGCGCGTCACGTGACGGCTCTGGCACACGTTGTCCTTGAGCTCCACCGTGTTGCCAAAGGCAAAGAAGCTGTCGTGCAGGCGCGGGGCGTCGGCAGCCCTGGCCTCAACAATGTTGCGCACGGGCTCCAACGGCTCGTAATCGATCTTTACGAGCTTCTTGGCCTTCTCGAGCGTCGCCTCGTCCTCGGCAACCACCAGCACGATGGCATCGCCCACGCAGCGGGTGATATCGCCCGCCGCGATCATGACGTCCCAGTCCTGGATAAGGTGGCCGACTTGGTTGACCGGCACGTCCTCGGCGCGCAGGATGCCCACCACACCGGGCAGGGCCTCGGCCTTGGAGGTATCAATGGAGAGCACACGGGCGCGCGGATACTTGGAGCGCACGGCGCTGGCATAGGTCAGACCCGGCTGATCGAGCTCGTCGATGTCGTCGGGATACTTGCCCTCGCCGAGCACCTTCTTGCGCACGTCGATACGGAAGGCGCGCTTGCCCACGCCGTAGTCATCGCCGCGCTCCAGGTCCTCGTCGATCTGCTTTTCGCCGCGGAGCACCGCAGCTGCCAGCGAAATGCCTTCGATAATCTTTTTGTAGCCGGTGCAGCGGCAAACGTTGCCGCGGATGGCGTACTTGATCTGCTCCTCGGTAGGCTCGGGGTCCTCGGCGATGAGCGCCGCACCCGCCATGACCATGCCGGGGATGCAAAAGCCGCACTGCACGGCGCCCACGGCGCCAAAGGCGTACACAAAGGCCTCGCGCACGTCCTCGGGCAGGCCCTCGACGGTCACGATGTTGCGGCCGGCGGCAAGAGCGGTGGTCAGCACGCACGCCTTGACGGCTGCACCGTCCACATGGATGGTGCAGGTGCCGCACGCACCCTCGGAGCATCCGTCCTTTGCGGAGTGAATGTGCAGGTCGTCGCGCAGGTAGCGCAGCAACGGTTTGTTTTGGGTCGTCGTGCGCTCGACGCCGTTAACGGTAAAAGTGAATTCCTGTGCCATGGTGATTCCCTTCTACACGCCGGCGGCGATGCCGGTGCGGTCGTGGATGGCGCCATGCGGGCAGACGACGGCGCACATGCCGCACGACAGGCAGTCCGCACCGTCGATATGTGCGCAGTTGTCCTCGATGCGGATTGCGCCGGCAGGGCATTTTTTGGCGCACATGCCGCAACCGATGCAGCTCGTGTCGCAGATCTTGCGGGCAATGGCGCCCTTATCGGTGTTGTTGCAGCGCACCAGGATGTTCTGGTAGCCGGGAACGAAGGCAATCACGCGCTGCGGGCACGCCATGCCGCACAGGCCACAGCCCGTGCACTTGGAGCGGTCCACGCGGGCGACGCCGTCGACCAGTGCGATGGCACCGTGGGGGCAGGCCGTGACGCAGGCGCCACAGCCAATGCAGCCTTCGCTGCAGCGGGCGTCGCCGCCTGCGGAAGCACAGCCGCTTCCGCAGGCAACGTAGGCCACATTATGTTGAATGGATTTGGCCATAAGAGACTCGCCTATTTCTTAAGAAGGTGCGAATAGTTGTCGCGCACAGCCCTGATGGTCAGGCGGACGGCCTCGGGAAGACCGGTGTTGACGGCATCGACCGAGACGGTGCGAACCGTGCCGGCGACGCGGACCTTAAAGTGATCCTCGTCCACGGCCAGGAAGCCCTCGTTCTCGGAGTTCTCCATGTCCTGCTCGCTCCAGAACAGGGTGAGCTTGTCCTTGTAGGGACGACCCTCCTGGTAGGGACAGAACACGGCGCAGTTGCCGCACTCGTTGCACATGCCATCGACATGGACGACCTGATGCTTGGCCAGGCCCGGCACCTTAATGGCCACGTTGGCGCGGTTGGGGCACACGTCGCAGCAGACCTCGCACACCGAGCCGCAACCCAGGCAGCGGGTCTTGGTGCAGTTGCGCTTGTCGCGGCACAGCGACCCCTTGCGCTCGTAGCAGGTATCCTCGCGGCCGGCCTGCTCGTTGCGGTCGGCGTACTTGTTAAAGTCCACGCCGGCGATGGCACGGGCGACCTCGGCGGCGTCGGCAATAGCCTCGACCACGGTGGCAGGACCGCGACGGCAGTCGCCCGCAGCCCAGACGCCCTCGACGCCGGTGGAGGTGGCGGCAAGGCGGCCGCGACGGTCGTGCTCGACGCCCGCGGCATCGTACAGGCTGGCATCGATGCCCTCGCCCACGGCGCAGATCACCGTGGTGGCGGAAAGCTCGACAGTCTCGCCCGTGGCGACGGGGCTGCGACGGCCGCTTGCATCCGGCTCGCCAAGCTCCATAACGTCGCAGGTCAGCACGGCGCCGTTAAGTGCCTTGGGCGCCAGCAGCTCGCAGAACTCAACGCCATCGGCAAGAGCAAGATCAAGCTCTTCCTCGTCGGCGGGCATCTGCTTCTTGGTGCGGCGATACACCAGGCGCACGTTCTTCACACCAGCCAGGCGCTTGGCCACGCGGGCAGCATCCATGGCGGTGTTGCCGGCGCCGATGACCACGACGTCCTCGCCCAGCTCGAGCTTCTCGCCCTTCTTGGCGGCCTCGAGGAACTCCAGTACATCGAGCTCGGCACCCTCGCCCAGGCCCGCAGAGCCGGGCATCCAGGCACCGGTGGCCACGACCACGTCGGTAAAGCCCTGGGCCTTGAGCTCGTCAATGGAATCCACGCGAGCGTTAAGCTGCACCTTGGCACCAAAGGCCAGGCAGAGCTCGGCATCGTGGGAGATATCGTCGCTCGCAATGCGGAACTCGGGAATCACGTGACGGACCACGCCGCCGAGCGAATCGCGAGCCTCGAAGATGGTGACGGGCACGCCGGCGCGCGTCAGGAAAAACGCCGTCGCCAGGCCGGCCGGGCCGCCGCCGATAACGGCAACGTTGCGCTCGCCGTCGTTGGCGATGGCCTGGGCGCGCAGCTTGGGCAGCACGGCGGTCATGGCCTCGCGGGCGGCCTTGAGCTTGCTGGCGCGAATCTGGGCGCCCTCGGGCTCGTAGAACGCACGCTCGCAGGCACGGCCGCAGGGATGCGGGCAGATGGTGCCGGTAATGAACGGCAGGGCGTTGCGCTCGATGATGATGTTGAGTGCGTCCTCGTAGCGGCCCTCGTCAACGGCCGCCAGGTAGGCGGGAATATCCTGCTGGATGGGGCAGCTCGTGCGGCACGGCGTGGTAAAGCAGTCGGAAAGCGGGCTCTTGCCGGCGACTTTGCGGTCGGGCAGCGGGCGCAGCGGCTTCTTGTAGAGCGGGTTGGTGAGCGAGTCGGTCTGGATCGCGGTCACGGCGTCGAGAGAGACGCCCGCGAACGGCTTGCCGGCCAGATCGGCAAACTCGCCGGCCATCTGGCTAAAGCGCTCGTAGCCACCGGGCTTGAGCACGTCGGTCGCCAGGGTGACGGGCCAAATGCCGGCATCATACAGGGCGCGGATGTTGTAGACCGTAGCACCGCCGGAGTAGCTGATGCGCAGCTTGCCATCGAACTGCTCGGTAATGCGGCGGGCGGCCTCGATGGTCAGCGAGAACAGCGAACGGCCGGACATGTACATCTCGGTGGAGGGCAGCTCGTTTCTCGTCACGTCGACGGGGAACGTGTTGGTCAGCTTGACGCCAAACTCCAGACCGCGCTCGGCGCACAGGGCAATCAGGCGCTCGAACATAGGCACGGCATCGGCCCACTGCAGGTCCTCGCGGAAGTGCGTGTCATCGAAGACGATGTAGTCAAAGCCCAGCTCGTTCAGACGCTGGCGGGCAAACTCATAGCCCAGCAGCGTGGGGTTGCACTTGATGTAGGTGTTGAGGCCCTTCTCGGTGATCAGATAGGTCGCGATGCGCTCGATCTCCGCCGGCGGGCAGCCGTGCAGGGTGGACTCGGTGATGGAGTTGGAAACGCGTGCCGGGATGGACTCGACAAACGCGGCGTCGACATGCTCAAACTTGTCCAGGTTGGCAAGCGCCCATGCGCGGCACTCGTTCCAGACGTCGGAGCCGCTGGCATCCTTCATGCCCTCGATGTAGGCATCGACCTTGGGGCTCTTGATGCCCTCCAGGTCATAACCCACGGACATGTTGAAGACAAATCCGTCCGGGCTTCCCAGGCCGTACTCGCGAGCGATCAGGTGGCAGGCGAACCATGCCTTCACGTACTCGGCAAAGGCCTGCGGAACCTCGAGCTCGGTCGACCACTCGCAGTTGTAGCACTCGTCCTGCGCCACGATGCAGGGCTTGTTCACACACTTGGAGAGCTCCTCGCCGTCCATAACCTGAACGGTCTTGAGCTCAAAGAAGCGGGAACCGGCCACATAGGATGCCACGATGTTCTGGGCAAGCTGCGTGTTGGGGCCGGCGGCCGGGCCAAACGGGGTCTCGATGCGCTCGTCAAAAATGGGAAGCGCGCCCTCCTGGTTGGTCGTGACCATCTTGCGCACGCCAAAGACGGCGCCCTGAGTCTTGTGCTCCTCGATGATCCAGTTCATCAGCTGCGAAAACGGGATCGGCCTCATGATGTCGCTCATAATGAGCTCCTCTCTGTAACGCCCGGCGAGACCGCGCGGCGGACGCAAATACGGTGTAGCGCTAGCACAGCGCCGGCGACCCCGCGGAGGCCGCCTATACGCGCGTCGGATGCGGCGAAACATCCGACGCGCGCGAATCTACTTGTGAATTAGTAGGTGCGATCGTTGAGCGTGCTCCAGAGCTTCTTGGACTCGGCCATGGTCCACGCGTTAATCTTTTCCTCATCGATGCCAACGAACTCGCGATCCTTGTACAGGACGCGGCCGTTGATGATGGTGGTGCGGCAGTTTTTGCCCATCATGCCAAAGAGCATGTGGCCGTCGATGTTCTCCTCACTCAGCGGCGTAAAGGGCTTGTAGTCCATAACGATGACGTCGGCAGCGGCGCCGGCCTCGAGCACACCGAGCTTGCGATCGAAGTACTTGCTCGCCATCTTGGCGTTGTTCTCGAACAGCATGGTCATGGCCTCGCACCAGCCCACGTTGGGCATAGCGGCGTTGTGGCGCTGAATGATCAGGAAGACCTTGAGGCTCTCGAGCATATCGTGGGTGTAGGCGTCGGTGCCCATGCACACGGGAATGCCGCGGCGGAAGAACTCGAGCACGGGGGCGCAGCCCACGGCGTTGCCCATATTGGATTCGGGGTTGTTGACCAGCCAGGTGCCGGACTCCTTGACGATATCCATCTCGGCAGGCGTCACGTGGATGCAGTGGCCCAGCATGGTGTCGGGACCCAGCAGGTTGTGCTGCAGCAGGCGCTCGACGGGGCTGATGCCGCCGCGGTTGAGGCGGGAGTCCCACACATCGTTCATGCCCTCGCACACGTGGATGTGGAAGCCGGTCAGGCCATTGTTGGCCTCGGCCATCTTATCCATGGTCTCGTCCGACAGCGTAAAGGTGGCGTGACCGCCAAACATGGCGGCGATCATGTGATTGTCGTTATCGCGACGCTCCTTGGCGGCCCACTGGGCAAACTCGGCGTTCTCGGCAATAGCCTGGTCGCACTTTTCCTGACCACGGCGGTCGGAAACCTCGTAGCACAGGCACGAACGCATGCCCAGCTCCTGAGCGGCGTCCTTAATGGTAAAGAGGCTGCCCGGAATCTCGCAGAAGCTCGCATGGTGATCGAAGATCGTGGTAACGCCGTCGCGGATGGAATCCAGAATCGTGGCATAGGCGCTGGCCTTGGTGCCGTCGAGCGTCAGGTTGTCGTCAATCTTCCACCACTGCTGCTCAAGATTCTCCAGGAAGTTGGTGGGGTTGCAGCCCTTAATGGCAAGGCCGCGGGCCAGACCCGAGTAGATGTGGGTGTGGCAGTTGATGAGTCCGGGCATGATGAGGTTGCCCTGGGCGTCGACGTACTCGGCATCCGGGTACTTGGCCTTGAGCTCGCGCTCGGGGCCCACTTCGACGATCGTATCTCCGTCAATAGCGACTGCACCGTTGGGAATGAACGGAGTCTGAGCGTTGCGGGTAAAGACGGAACCGTTAGCGACCAGAAGCATAAATGCTCCCTTCAACATCAGAGGCGGGGTTTGACACCTCTGACATGGCGGAAGTGCGAAGCGCCGGCCTACACCGGAAACGGGCCCTCTCCCGTCAACGCTTCACCAAAGGGACAAGCCCTTTGAAGTGCGGCTTGGCGCCGCATGGCGCCGGCGGACGAGGCGATGCATCCGCCGGCGAATAGCACCGAATTGGTTACTTCTTGCTCTCGGGCAGGACCAGATCAACAGCGGCATCCTTGGCGGCATCGATGTGCTGAGCCACGACCGGCGTCTGCGGAAGGATCAGGTTGAGCACGATGGCCATGATGGCAGTGGGGGTCACGGCGTTGGAGCCGATGACGGTGGACACCCAAGTGGGCATGCCCTCGCCGGCAAGGCAACCGCTGGCCATCCAGATACCCAGGCCAAAGACAACGGAGGTGCCGACGATGGTGGTGGTGCGCTGCGTGAGGCCCTCGCGGGTGAACATGCGCACGCCGTTCATGGTGATGGTGCCAAAGACGCCGACGGTCGCGCCGCCGATGACGGGCTGCGGGATAGCGGAAAGGACGGCAGAGAGCTGCGGGAACAGACCGGCGATGGCAAAGACGGCCGCGATGATCACAAAGACCCACTTGTTGACGACCTTGTTGGAGCAGATGATGCCCACGTTCTGGCCAAGGGCGCTGGTGGGAAGACCGCCCAGCAGGCCGCCGACCATAGAGGTGAGGCCCTGAGACACGATAGCGCCGGAGAGCTCGCGCTCGGTGGGCATACGGTCGATGGAACCAAGGCAGGCAGCGGAGACGTCGCCGATAACCTGGATGGCAACCATGGGGAACACGACGGCGAGGGTAATGCAGACCTCGGGATCAAACTCGAGCGCGTAGGGCATGAGCTTGGGAAGGGCGAAGACCTGAGCGGTGGCGACGCTGGAGAAGTCAATCATGCCAAAGGGAATCGAAACGATCATGCCAACGATCATGCCAAAGAACACGGATCCCAGCTTGAGCGTGCCCTTGCCAAAGTTGGCGAGCGCAAAGACCACGGCGAAGGTGATAAGAGCAACGCACCAGGCCTGCGGGGTGCCCCACAGCGGCGTACCCATACCGCCGGCCATGTACTTGACGGCCGTGGGATAGAGAGAGACGCCAATGGAGAAGATGACCGTACCAGTCACGACGGGCGGGAACAGCCACTTAATCTTGCTGTAGGCCAGACCAAAAAGGACCGCAACGGCACCGCCGACGATCTCGCCGCCCAGCAACGCACCAAAGCTAAAGCCCGAGGCACCCATGGCCTGCAGGGCCGGCAGGAACGCGAACGAAACGCCCATGACGATGGGCAGGCCGCCGCCGATGCGACGGAAGGGAGCGAAGGCCTGAAGGGCCGTGTCGATTGCCGAAAGAATGAGTGCAACCTGAATGATGTCGGTGCTCTGCCGGCTATTAAAGCCGTAGACGCCGGCCATGATGACCGCCGGGGTAATGATGCCGGCAAACGATGCCAGTACGTGCTGAAGGGCACACGGGATCATTTCCTTAACGGGCGGCATGCCTTCGCGAGTGAACAGGGCTTCAGTGCCGTTCGTAACCGTCTCCTGGGTCATTTGACCACCAATCCTCGAAATAGTTGTTTTCGCATCTAACGCTCTATTGTGACGCAGTGCGGGGTTGAGGTTGTGCCTTCGTTGCATATCGTATTAAAGATGATTCTCATTCTCAATAATAATTTTTTGTTATCAGACTATTCTTCAGCTGAGATAACGCATTTCCGCAGGTCAGGAATGTGTCTGTTCAAAATAACATCTAACTTTTCTTTTGGTCGACCGTTTACCGCCAAATTTCTACCGTTCGTCTGTATTACGCAATGTACCTGCGGATATACGAGATGATGAGCAGCGTGTTACCATGATAAAAAATTGTTATGAACACTTCGATAGAACCCAAAGGAGTTGCCCGTGAACGAGACCGTACGTCGCTTTTTGCCGATGGTCGATTTCCTGGAGCAGGTACTCGGTAAGAACAGCGAGATCGTCCTGCACGATTTCTCGGATCCCGACCACGCCATCGTCGATATCCGCAACGGTATCGTGAGCGGCCGCAAGGTCGGCGGTCCCGCCACCGATCTGGCGCTCAAGATTATGCACGACCCCAAGTATCGCGATCTGCCGTTTATTACGGGCTATGAAGGGCGCGGCGCCGGTGGCAAGACGTTGGAGTCCGCGACGTACTTTATCCGCGAGAATGACGAGATTGTCGGTATGCTCTGCGTCAACACCGACCTCTCGACCGTGCGCTCCATCAACGCCATGGCGCAGCAGCTCATGGCCTGCTTCGACGCGGCGCCTAGACAGGCGGAGCCCGCGTCTATCGAGGTCGAAAGCCTTTCGGAGTCTACGCAGGAACTCATCGACCGCAGTATTTCCGAGTTGCTGAGCGCGCGCGGGCTGGATGTAGCGTCGCTTGGTCAGAGCGACCGCGTGGACGTCATTCGCCACCTCAACGGCAACGGGGTGTTCATGCTCAAGGGCGCCGTGGCCTGCGCCGCCACCGCGCTGGGCATCTCGGAGCCCAGCGTCTACCGCTACCTGCAAAAAGTCCGCAAGGAAGGCTAAACGTTAACCCTTGGGGACGGAGGGAAACGGATCATTTTTGTCGCATCGCTTGACAAAAGACCCTGCAGTTCACACGCACTGCAGGGTCTTTTTGCATGTCATGTTTTGTTTTCGCCAACGTCTTAGAGAGCGGCGACGACCTCGATCTCGACCAGACCGCCGGCCGGAAGAGCGGCAACCTGGAAAGCGCTGCGCGCGGGGAACGGAGCCTCGAACTTGGAAGCGTAGATCTCGTTCACGGCAGCGAAGTCGGCAATGTCGGCCAGGTAGACCGTGGTCTTGACGACATCGGCAAAGGTGGCGCCGGCAGCGGTCAGCAGAGCCTCGACGTTAGCAAGGGACTGCTTAGCCTGGGCCTCGACGCCCTCGGGCATCTTGCCGGTTGCGGGGTCGATGCCCAGCTGGCCGGACAAGAACACCATGTTGCCGGTCTGGATGCCGGGGGAATACGGGCCGATGGCTGCGGGTGCGTTATCGGAAGACACGACGGTCTTGCTCATGTTTTTCTCCTTACGATCAGATAGAGAGCGTGAGCGCGGCGTTCACACCGGGAGGCACAATTCGGTCTGAACACCGCGCTTGATTTGGGATAGTACTCAAGGTTTCCGCGCGATGCAAGATTATTATCACGTTGCGAGAATAATTTATCGCCCAACGGCGCCTGTCGGCCGCTGAACGGCACGAACGGACGGTGAAGTTCAAAATGATCTGTTTCCCTCCGTCCCCATCGGATTAGGTGATCCATAGGGGACGGAGGGAAACAGATCATTTTTGCTGCAAGGGCTGCTGAAGACTTTATCCTGCTTGGGCCACAGGGCTCGTCCGCCGCAACAGCACCACTATACTTTTGAATATCTGAGCATTTTGAAAGGCAGGATATGACCGCAACCGCCAGTCGAACCACCAACCGCAGACCCGAGCTCTTGGCCCCCGCCGGAGGCCCGGAGCCCTTTGCCGCCGCACTCGCTGCCGGGGCAGACGCCATCTACTGCGGCATGGGAAGCTTCAACGCCCGCCGCAAGGCCACCAACTTTACCGACGAGGCCTTTGAGCAGGCCTGCCGCGCCGCACATCTGGCCGGATCGCGCGTCTACGTCACGGTCAACATCGTCATCAAGCAGTCCGAGATGGGCGATGCGCTGCAACTCATCCATCGCTGCTCCACGCTGGGCGCTGACGCCTTCATCATCCAGGACTGGGGCCTGTTCTTTGAGGTCAAACGCACCATGCCCGGCATCGAGACGCATATCTCGACCCAAGCGAACATCCACGATGCTCGCGGAACCCTTTGGTGCCGCGAGCAGGGCGCCGACCGCGTGACCCTCTCGCGCGAGCTTTCCATCGACGAGATTGCCGCCATTCACGATGCCGCGCCCGATGTGGACCTGGAGGTCTTTAGCCACGGTGCCATCTGCTTTTGCTACTCGGGCCTGTGCCTGCTGTCAAGCTTTGCCATGGCGGGCCGCTCGGCCAACCGTGGCATGTGCGCCCAGCCCTGCCGCCTGCCCTACGAGCTGATCGACGAGAACGGCCGCACGCTCTCCCCCGCCGGCCGCGAGCGTGCGCTGTGCCCACGCGACACCAACACCTCACAGCTTGTTCGCCGTCTGTATGACGCCGGCGCCGCGTCGCTCAAGCTCGAGGGCCGCATGAAAGCGCCCGATTACGTGTACTCCATCGTTGATGTGTATCGTCACGAAATTGACGACATGCTATCCGGAGCCACCGTTGCCAAGGACGAGGAAACCGCCCGTCAGCGCCAGCTCAAGCGCTGCTTCAACCGCGACTTTACGCACGCCTATCAGGACGGCACCTCGGGCGACGAGATGATGAGCTACGAGCGCTCCAACAACCGCGGCCAGATCGTGGGCACGGTGCTGGGCAGCCGCCTGGCCAACCGCGATGTGCGCGGCCTCAAGCCCGACGACCGCCGTCGCCGCGCCGCCATCGCCCGCATTGAGCTGTTTGAGCCCGTGGGCAAGGGCGACTTGCTGGAGCTTCGTCACGACGATGAGTTCGACCAGTTCCTGACCACCATTGCCGCCGATGATGCCGCCACCGGCGATGTTATCGAGTGCCGCGTGCCCCGTAGCATGCCCGAGGGTTGCCGCGTGCGCGTGATTCGAAGCCAGCGCGCCATCGACGCCGCCGGCGCTGCGCTCAAGCGCGACGTGCTGCGCCGCCGCGCCGTAGACGTGTCCGTTGTGGCGCGTCTGGGCGAGCCGTTTACCGTTACGCTCACCTGCTGCGACGACCCCGCGCTTACCGCCACCGCCACCGGCTTTACCGTCGAGGCCGCCAAGACCCGCGCCGTCGAGGCGGCAGACCTGGTTGAGCATGTGGGCCGCATGGGCTCTTCGCCCTTTGAGGCAGCGAGCTTTGACATTTCGCTCGACGCCGGCTGCGGTATGGGCTTCTCCGCCGTGCACAAGGTGCGCGCCGCCGCCTGCAAAGCGCTCGAGGAGGCCATTCTGGCACCGTACGAGGAGCGTGCGAAAACGCTCGAGTTGCCGGCGATTGTAACCAGTGATTCCCGCCCCGCGCCCGAGCATTACCGCGATGAGCCGCAGATCTGCGCCGCCGTCACCACGCTCGAAGCCGCCGAGGCAGCGCGCGTGGAGGGTGCAACGCGCATCTACATGACCACCGACGCGCTCGATGCGGCCAGGCTCTCCCCCGCCGATGCATTTGAGCAGGGTATCGTGCCCGTACTCGACGAGGTCTGCCGCGCCGTCGACCACGAGCGCGTCGATCCCTGGATCAATGCTGGAGCCACCGTCGCCGTCGGCAATATCTCCGAGCTTGCCCTGGCCGCGCAGGCTGGCGCCACGGTCGAGATTCGCTCTTGCCTGCCGGTGCACAACACGCCCTGCATGGAGGCGCTTGCCGAGCGCGGCGCCGGTGCGTTTTGGCTCTCGCCCGAGATCACGCTCGACGAGATTGTCTCGCTCGGCGCCGCCGCGCCCGCTGCTCTGGGCACCACCGTCTTTGGCCGCCCGCGCGTCATGACAAGCGAGCATTGCATTCTGCAGGTTGCCAATGGCTGCATCCACGATTGTGCCAACTGCCGCCTGCGTGCCCGCAAGCTCTCGCTCAAGAATATCGACGGAAAGGTCATGCCCGTCCGCACCGACATCCACGGCCGCTCTCGCCTGTACGATGCCTACCCCATCGACCTCACGCCGCAGGTTCCTCAGCTGCTCGACGCCGGCGTGCGTCGCCTCATGGTGGACGGAACGCTGCTCGAGACGGATGAGGTGGGCCGTGCCGTCGCCCGCGTCCGTCGTGCCGTCGAAGCAGCGCAGACCGGCCGCAAGCCCGCCGCCCGCCTACGCGGGGCGACCTCGGGCTGCATGTTTGTGGGAATCAGCTAACCGAAAGGCTTACACGTGAACGAAGAACCTCAAGTCCTCTACTGCGACGCCTGGCTCATGGCCATCGACAAGCCCGCCGGCATGATCGTCCACGGCGACGGCACCGGCGAGCGCACGCTTACCGACTACGCCAGCGACCTGCTGTTGGCGATGGGCGACGGCTTTGCCGCAACCGACATGCAGCCGCTCAACCGCCTGGACCGTGACACCACCGGCGTGGTGCTGTTTTCGCTCGACAAGCAGACGCAGCCCGCCTTTGACCAGATGGTCATCGACCACGCTTTCGAAAAGCACTACCTGGCGCTCGCCGAGGGCAAGATCGACTGGAACGAGAAGCTCATCGACAAGCCCATCGCCCGCGACCGTCACGACAGCCGCAAGATGCGCGTCGGCGCCAGTGGCAAGCCGTCTCAAACGCGCGTGAAGGTGCTCAAGCGTCTTAAGAGCCGTCGTGGCCTGCCCACGCGCTCGTATATCGATGTCGAGCTGCTCACCGGCCGCAAACACCAGATCCGCGTGCATCTGGCGAGCGAGCGTCATCCCCTGGTGGGCGACGAGCTCTACGGCACGCCGCGTCCCTGCGGCCTGATGCTCCATGCCCACAGCGTGTCCTTTACGCATCCCGTAACCGGCGAGCACATCCACATCGAAGCCCCCTGCCCCTGGGAGCCCTAAAACCTGCCAAAAAGGGCAGGCACCTTCGTGGTGGTTTTGCCGCAATGGCTCAGCCACGGTCCCAAAACGTCTCGATCTGTAACAGTTAGAACCCATTTTCCGGTCTATCTGTTACAGATCGAGACATTCGAATCCCCCTCAAGGGAAAATCTCAATCTGTAACAATAACTCGTCAAAATCGGCCCAAGATGTTACAGATTGAGATATTCGGATCCCACCGGAGAAATCATCTCGATCTGTAACATCTGGAGCCCGCATTTTGACCTTCCTGTTACAGATTGAGACGTTATGGGACCACCAGGAAAAACATCTCAGCTTGTAACATCTGGAACCCATATCCCTCTCTCCCTGTTACAGATCGAGACAAATCCCCAAACAGCAAAAGGCGGTAACGTCCCTGGTGGACGTTACCGCCTTTCCATTGGCAAGACCCTTCCGCTCCCGCTACTCGGTAGCCTTGTCGAGAGGCTTCTTAAGGAAGCTCAGAACCAAGCAGCCGACCACAGCGCCGATAGCAAGGGCCAACAGGTACTGCACCGGGTTCGTGATGACCGCGATAACCCAGGCGCCACCGTGCGGAGCGGGGCTCGCGCAACCAAAGAGCATCGACAGACCGCCGGCGGTCGCAGATCCCAGGATGCAGGCGGGCAACACGCGAAGCGGATCGGCCGCGGCAAAGGGAATGGCACCCTCGGTGATAAACGACAGACCCATGATGTAGTTCACCAGGCCTGCCTTGCAATCGGCCTCGGTCCAGCGGTTCTTAAAGAACGTCGTGGAGAGCGCGATGACCAGCGGCGGTACCATACCGCCCGCCATGACGGCAGCCATGATCATATTGCCCTGCAGCGTTTGCTCGGCAAGGGCCGCGGTGCCAAAGACATATGCGGCCTTGTTGATGGGACCACCCATGTCGGTCGCCTGCATGCCGGCGCAGATAATGCCCAAAAGAACGATGCTCGTGCCCGAAAGACCGTTGAGCGCGCCGCTAATGGTGGTGTTGATAACGCCCATAATCGGGTTAACGGCCATCATAAAGAGACTCGTAAAGAGAATGCCCAGCACGGGGTAGATGAGCATGGGCTTGATACCGTCGAGCGACTCGGGTAGCACGCTTGCGGCCTTCTTGAGCGCATTGACGATAATGCCGGCGGCAAAACCGACCAGCAGCGCGCCCAAAAAGCCAGCAGAGACAAGCTGAGTCTGGGCATCGGCATCCATTGCCGTGGTGAGATAGCCCAACGTAAAGCCCTGCTTTGCAATCCAGCCACCCACAAAGCCCGCGGCCAAGCCCGGACGGTCAGCAATGGACATGGCAATATAGCCCGCAAGGATGGGGAGCATAAAGTTGAACGCCTGGTTGCCCGCAAGGTTAAAGAAGGCCGCGACCGGAGTGCTGTGGCCGTATGCGCTCGTGCCCAACCCCGCCTGGTCCAGCAAGAACGAAAGCGCCATGAGGATGCCGCCGCCAACAACAAAGGGGAGCATGTGCGAAACGCCGTTCATCAGGTCCTTATAGACCCTGCGGCCCAAACCCTCGGATTCGCCCTCGGCAGCCGCCTGTACCGCGGCGCCGCCGGACACATGATGAATAGGCGCATTGCCCGCAAGCGCAATATTGATAAGTTCCTCGGCGTCATTAATGCCACGCGTCACCGCACAGGAGTAAACCGACTTGCCATCGAAGCGATCAAGCTCGACATTTTTATCCGCCGCAATGATGACACCCTTGGCACCAGCGATGTCTGCCGCGGTCAGTACATTTTTAGCGCCGCCCGAACCCTGAGTCTCGACCTTAATGCTCACGCCCATCTTGGCTGCCTGGTCTTCCAACCCTTTGGCCGCCATAAATGTGTGAGCAATGCCCGTTGGACATGCCGTGATGGCAACGACATCGTAAGTGCCGCCCCCCACCTTCTCGTTTGCAGCTGACATGTTTCCTCCTTTTGCACAAGCAGGCCCAGCCCTCCCCTTCTGAGGGTCACAACCTGCGTATTACCTTGTGTTTGAGTGATTGATAGCGCCGAAGTGACGGCGCTTTTAAGCGATATCTATACGATGGCCCCGGCGGGCATGATCACGTCGTATGGAAACAGGGGTACTGGGAAATCATGCCCGACGGGGCCATCGGAACCACCACAATGGGGACAGGCACCTTTGTGGTGGTTTTGGCCTTGCTTCGCCCCGTTGCTAAACCGTGATGACGTTTTCCATCGTCTGGTACTTAGCGGGCACCTCGCCCGCGGTGATAACCGTTACGTCACGGAAGTCCGCGAATTTTACGGGAGCCACCATGCCAAACTTACTGGCGTCCGAGATTACGAAGCGTTTGGCTGTATGGCGCATCGAGATACGCTTGACCTGCGCTTCCTCGATATCGGGCGTCGTAAAGCCCTGCTCGGCGGCAATGCCGTTAGAACCCCAAAAGCCGCAGTTAAAGTTGTAGCGGTCTAGGGTTGCCAGAGCATCGGGGCCAACGAGCGCCTCGGTCTCGGGTTTAAGCTCGCCGCCCAGCACCACGGTGCGCATGCCGCGCACAGCGAGATGCTGAGCATGGAGCACGGAATCAGTCACATAGGTGACCGATTCGAGATGCGGAAGATGCTCGATGAGTCTGAGCGTTGTCGAACCCGAATCGATGTACACAAAGCTCTCGGGCTCCACGAGCGCCGCGGCGCGGGCGCAGATACGCTCCTTGTCGTCGTTATGGAGATCACTGCGCTCACTGATCGTTAGGTCGCGCGTCACGTGCGCGCGCTCAAGACTTGTCGCGCCACCGTGCACCTTGGCGATGCGGTGCGCTCGGTCGAGCGTCTGTAGGTCGCGTCGAATGGTAGACGCCGTCACGCCCAGGGCATCGGCAAGCTCGGGCACCGTTACCGAGCCAGCCTGCCGCACCATCGACACGATCGTGTTGAGCCTATCTTCCGCAAGCATCGCTTACTCCTCCTCGGGGTAGACGACTCCCCAATCGGCGCGGAGCTTGGTCATGAGCTCCATCACATCAGAAGCATAATCCAAAAGCTCACGCTTGGAATCGTCGCCGGCGACGGCCTGCTCGAGGTCAGCCATCTCGTAGCACAGGGCATAAGCCTCGGTGCCCGCGGCGACCTCCTCGCGATGACCGTCCGCGGTCCACACGATAGTCGCGTGATCGGCGCGCGGATACTCGTTGACCTCGACATAGCAATTGTCAAAGCTGATAACCGAGCGCTTTGGCTGCTTGGAGTGGAGCGTAAGGCTCACGACGCCCAGCTGCTGCTCGGCATTGCGGCAGACGATGCCGCCTGCAACGTCCACGCCGGTCTCGCAGGTGTTACCCAGAGACACGACCTCGACGGGCTGGCTCGCCATAAACAGGCGCATGACGGACAGGGCGTATACGCCAATATCGAGCATGGCACCGCCGGCGAGGTTGCGATTGTAGAAACGGTTGGTCAGGTCGCCGTACTCCTTGTAGCTACCAAAGTTGAGCTGAGCGAGGTTCATGCGGCCAAACTCGCCGGCATCCATGCGGCGGCGCAGCTCTTGATACAAGGGCATGTGGAGCACCGTGGTAGCGTCCATAAGGACCACGTTGTGTTCGGCGGCAATGGCGCGGGCCTCATCGAGCTCGGCGGAGTTGAGGGTAATGGCCTTTTCGCAGAGCACGTGCTTGCCGGCGGCCAGCGCGGCACGCAGATAGGTGATATGCGTGTTGTGCGGCGTGGTGATATAGACGGCGTCGATATCCGGATCGGCATAGAGGTCCTCAACCGTTTCATAGACCTTCTCGATGCCATACTGCTCAGCAAAAGCCTGGGCCTTGGACAGCGTGCGGTTGGCGACGCCCGCAAGCTTGCGGCCGGCCAGCGCGAGGGACTGGGCCATTTGGTTGGCAATAACGCCGCAACCGATCACAGCCCAACGGAGCTCGGGAGCCGTAAAGATGTCGTTAGGGAACGGCTTGTCCTGGACCGAAGCAAATGCCGCTTTGGCGGCTGCCGCGGCGTCGAGTGGAGCCTGCTTGGAATCTGCCATTATGTGTCTCCTGTGTCATAGAACGTCTTGCATTTCTGACAGCTCTATATTCGCACAAACACGCGCGTCTGTGCGCGTTTTTGCGTATCTCACCGCTAAACGGTCATTATTGCCCCGTAAACGGCGCATATATACGCATAGGTGCGTAATTAAACGCAATCTAACGCGCATAAACGCGCACACAAGCAATTTATACAGCACGACCCGCTCATTTATGCTTACCCAGTTAGGGTACTCATTTAAGTCTGTCCCCAATGAGTAGGGATAGAAAAAGGCCCGGGTGCCGTGGCATCCGGGCCTTTGCTAGCAACTTGATGTTGCGGGCAGCTTAGAACTTGTGGCCGCACTTCTTGCA